>DASTOW010000235.1:0-20273 GCA_035762425.1 Hyphomicrobiaceae bacterium
CTCACCCGCTCACTGGCGCGTGATTTCGGTCCCTACAATATCCGCGTTAATGCCATAGCGCCCGGCTGGATCCTGACCGAGCGCCAACGCAAGCTGTGGCTGAACGACGAGACCTATGCGCGATTGATGGACGCCCAGTGCCTGAAGCGCGGCCTGGAAGGAGACGACATCGCTCGCGTCGTTCTATTCTTGGCGTCCGACGAGGCCGGCGCCATTACCAGCCAGCATTATGTTGTCGACGCCGGCAGGCTGTGAGGCGCACCGATCGGGCAGCTGGAACAGGTGGTCGGCCGGTCGGCTCGCGGAGCTGACTGAGGCGTGGATCCCCCGAGCTAGGTCGTCAGACCCGTTCTCGACAGCAGGCCCGCGATCGAGCGCCGTGCGGCTGCGACAATCATTGCCTGGTCGGCGCCCGTCAGACGGCCGTCGTCGACCAGTATCCGGCCCGCCACCAGAACCTTGTCGATGCCGTGGCGGCCTGCGAGCACGACACTCTCCCAGCAGGCATCTACGCCCAGCTCGAGTGGTCTATGGCCGGGGTACTGCTCGTCCTCACTGTGGCGCTTGTCGCACTGTTCCGACGCTTCCTGCAGCTGGGCATCGGACGATGAGCGCGGCCGACCGTCCTCGCGCGTTCGCGAGCAAGCTGCCGGTTGGGAAGTGGCTTCTCAATGCATACGTGGGGCTGGTGCTCGGGTTTTTGATCCTGCCCTCGCTGATCGTCATCCCCATGTCGCTGGGCGAGGCGTCCTACATCGCCTTTCCGCCGAAGGGCCTCACTTTCAAGTGGTATCAGGCATTCTTCACGGACGGCGACTGGATCCGTGCCACCTGGTTCAGTGTCAGCATTGCGTTTGCGACGACACTAGCGGCCACGACCATTGGCACGCTGGCCTCGATAGCGCTCGTGCGCGGCACACTACCAGGCGCGAGGTTGGTCGAGACGGTGACGCTGGCGCCGCTGATACTGCCGCACGTCGTGTTGGCTATCGGCTTCTATCTCGTGTTCGCTCCGATCGGCCTGACCGGCAATTTCATCGGCTTCGTCATCGCCCACACGCTTCTATCGGTGCCCTACGTCGTGATCACGGTGATGGCGGCCCTGCGGCGGGTCGATCCCATTCTCGAACTCGCGGCCCTGAACTGCGGCGCCTCCAGATGGCGCGCGTTCTTCTCGATTGTCCTACCGCACATCGCGCCAAGCGTCGCGGCCGGCGCTGTCTTCGCGTTTCTTGCCTCCTTTGATGAGGCAACCGTCGCCTTCTTCATATCGGGCGTTGAAGGCAAGACGCTCACACGCAAGCTGTTCGAGGATATCGACTATAACCTGACGCCGGTAATAGCCGCCGCCTCGACCGTCATGATGCTGGTGGCCTTCATCTTGATGGGAAGCGTGCAGTGGCTGCGCCAGCGCATCGTCAGGCGCAGGCTCGGCGCCTTGCACACCTAACAATGCAGGTCTTTGCCGACTTCGGCGCCGCCTGCTCCAACAACCAGAAAGCACGTTCGCCGCGTCGCCACCCGCAGCGGCCGGCATGGCCGCTTACTTCCTTGTGCCCTCTTGCCTGCCGCAAGCATGCTATGCATGCGCCGATTGTCGATTCCGACTAGCCGCACGGGCCCCCGATCGCATGCTCAGACGCATCCATTCTCCGGTCTTGCTCGCCAACGTCTCGGACGTACGGGCGCGCGCCTTCATTGCCCTGTTTACGTGTGATGCGATGGCCAGATCGCTGCTCATCTCACTCTTGCCACTGCTGATCTATGCGCAGCTCGGCGACGCCCAGCTCGTGAGTGTGGCTTATTTTCTGGTGGCCCTGTGCGGCCTCGCCGCCACCTTGACGGTCCCGGTCGTGCTGCGGCACCTCAGGCGCCGCTGGATCCTGACCGCCGGCGCCGTCTTCCAGATCGTGAGTGCTGCTCTCTTTGCGGTGGCAACCAGTCACACGCTCCTGCTCGGGCTGGCGTTTCAGGTGGTCTCCATCGCCATGCTCGATGTCGTCATCAATCTCTACCTGTTGGACCATGTTCCCCGCCGCGGGCTCACCCTTTTCGAGCCGCGCCGGCTGCTCTTTGCAGGCGGCGCATTTGCCGCCGGCCCCTGGCTCGGGGTGTATCTTTACCGCAACGTCGCTGAGTGGTCGCCGTATCTGTTGGTTGGTGTTGCCATGCTGACGCTGCTTGCCCTCTTCTGGTCGATGCGTCTTGCCGATAACCCAAGCCTGCAAGCCGCCACGTCCCCCCCGGCCACCCCGCTCACCTTCGTGCGCCGGTTCGCATCGCAACCGCGCTTGGTGCTGTCGTGGATATTGGCGCTCGGACGCAACGGCTGGTGGGTCATGTTCTTCATGTACGCGCCGATCTACGCCATCAGCGTCGGCTACCGGCCGGAAATTGGCGGTGCGCTCGTTTCCTTGGGTCTGGCTCCCATGCTGATGGTGCGGGTGTGGGGGAGGGTGGCGCGCAGGATGGGTGTGCGCACCCTGTTGACCTTCGCCTACGGCATGACCGGCGTCTTCGCCCTCATGGCTGCGGCCGCTGCACTTGCCGATATTCCCTTGGTCTGCATGATCGTCCTGTGCCTAGCTGCCTTCGCGGCCACCGCGATCGACGGTGCCGGGAACGTGCCGTTCTTGCGCGCGGTCCATCACTATGAGCGTTCCGAGATGACGTCGGTCTTCATGACGTTCCGTCACGTGGGCGCGCTGTGCATTCCCGGCGTTCTAACCCTCATCCTCTGGGTGGCGCCGCTGCCCTCCGTGTTCGTGGTGGGCGGTGCCCTCTCCCTGTCCATGGCCATGCTGTCGCGCTTCCTGCCGCGCGGGCTCTAGCCTAGGGCTTGGCCCGTCGAGCATCGAAGTAGCCGGCCCTGACAGCGGCGCCGATCAGATTGACGACCAGGCGCCCGGCTGTGATGCAACTGATGCGGTTGACGTCGAGCCGCGGTGTGATCTCCACGATGTCCATGCCGACCACGCGCCCCTTCTTGACAAGGCCGTGGATAAGCTTGCGGGCCTGGTGGAACGTGACGCCGCCGGGTGCCGGCCCAGCCACCGCCGGCATCGCCGCGGGGTCCATGCCGTCGGCATCGATGGTGAGGTAATAGTTGCCGCCGTCGGGAATGCGCGCAAGCACGGCATCCATGCCGACGTCGTGCAGCTCGTAGGCGGTGATGATGTTGGAGCCGTACGCCAGCGCTGCCTCCACCTCTTCTGTACGAGCGCTTCCCTGGGCGCGGATGCCGATCTGGAAGATCTTGTCGATATGGCTCATCTCCGAGGCGCGGCGGATCGGGCTCGACAGCCCCTCTCGCACGCCGCCCACGTCCTCACGCCAGTCGATGTGGGCATCGATCTGCACCAGCGTAATGGGCCCGCGCCCCTCGTAGGCCCGCAGCACCGGAATCGGAATTGCGTGATCACCGCCGATCACGATCGGAAGCGCGCCCGCCGCCAGGATCTTGCGCACCGCCGTCTCGGCTCGCGCGAAGTGATCCTTGTGGTCCCACAGATTGCCCGGCACGTCGCCGCAATCGGCAACCTTGATCGGCTTACCGTCGTAGAGGGTGCCGCCGACGTCGAAGTCGTAGCGCTCGAGCGAGCGCACGGCCCGCTCCGTGGCCTGCCGCACCGCGGTCGGCGCACTCGGCTGATCGTTGTTGGTCACGTCTTCGAACGAATATGGATGGCCATAGGGAATGCCGAGGAACGCAATGTGAGCGTCGAGCTTGTCGAGGTCGGTTTCCACCTTGGAGTAGAGCATGCTCGGGTGGCCGTGCTTGGGGGGGATTGTCAGCGGCATCTTCATGGCGGCTCCTTGTTCAGGCGGTGTTGGCATGTGCGCCCGGACCAACCCGGGCCGTCGTTTCCAGGTCCGCCAACGGGATGTGGCAAAGGATGCGGTGGCCGTCGGCGGTCTCGCGGCTGGGCGGCGCGCGCTCGCTGCAAATGGCGCCGAGGTTGCGGTGGCAGCGATTGGCGAACACGCAGCCCTGTGCCGGCCGCAGCATGGACGCCGGGTCGCTGTTGAGCGTAATGCGCTCCTGATGGCCTGCGGCCGGCTCGACGAACGGCACGGCCGACAGCAAGGCCTCGGTGTAGGGATGATGCGGCGGCTGCAGTACGGCGCTCGCCGGCCCTTCCTCGCAGATGCGGCCGGCATACATGATGGCGATGCGGTCAGCCACATGCGCCACCACCGACAGGTCGTGGGAGATAAACAAGTAGGCAATGCCGAGCTGGTCGCGAAGATCCTTCAGCAGGTTGAGGATGGTGGCCTGCACCGACACATCCAATGCGGACACCGGTTCATCGCAGACGATGAAGGATGGTTCTGTCGCCAGTGCTCTGGCGATGCCGGCGCGCTGCTTCTCGCCGCCCGAGAGCTGATGCGGATAACGGGCGTAGTAACGGCGTGGCAGGCCGACCATGTCGAGCAGCTCCTCGACGCGCTCGCGCCGAGCCTTGGCCGAAAGACCCGAGTGGATCTCGACGGCGCGGGCAATGGCATCGCCGATGCTGCGGCGCGGATTGAGGGAGGAATCGGGGTTCTGGAACACAAGCTGGTTCATTTTGCGGAAGCGCTGCAGATTGCCAGCCGTCAGCGTCGCGGCATCCTCTCCAGCAAACGCCAGCCTGCCTCGCGTCGGCTCGATGAGCCGCACCATCATGCGCCCGAGCGTAGTCTTGCCACTTCCGCTTTCGCCGACCAGACCCAGCACCTCGCCCCGGCCGATCGTGAGCGATACGTCGTCGACGGCCCGCAGCGGGCGACGGCGTAGGCGCAACCAAGGCAGCCCGCCCCAACCGCGTGCCCACTCGAGTCCGCCGCCGGGCGCGGCCACGGAGTAGATCTTGGTCAGGCGTTCGGCGCGCGGCTCGTGTGCTGCTGCTGAAATCGCCCAACCCTCGCGCGATGAGCCGCTCGGTTTGGTGCCGGGCCAGGGCGTATCCGCAACAGCCGATGCTTTCCAGCAACGTAGAAGACGGCCGCCGGCCTCGACGATCTCCTGGCGCTCGCTCCGGCAACGCTGCTCGGCAAACGGGCATCGGGCGGCAAACACGCACCCCTGCACCGGCTTGGTAAGATCGGGAAATTGCCCAGCAATGGCGGACAGCCTGGCCGCGCGGTCGGTGACCGCGAGCTGGGGCAGGGATGCCAGCAGCCCCTTGGTATAGGGGTGCACGGGCTCACCCAGAACCGCCGATTTACCACCGGTCTCCACGACATGGCCGGCATAGAGCACGCACACCCGGTCGGCGATCCGGCTGACCACGCCCAGGTTGTGCGTGATGTAGATCATGCCGAGCTGGCGCTGCCGGCGCAGGCGGTCCAGCAAGTCGAGAATTTGCGCCTCTACCGTGACATCGAGCGCAGTGGTCGGCTCGTCGAGAACGAGCAGCGCGGGATTGCAGACAAGCGCCGTGGCGATCAGCACACGCTGCTGCATGCCGCCCGAGAGTTGATGGGGATAGGCCCGCACGAGACTGGACGGGTCTGGCAACCCGACGTCGCCCAGCGAACCGACCGCCCTTTGCATCGCTTCGCCGGATGATAGACCCAGATGCTGGATCAGCGGCTCCGTTACCTGCCGGCCGATCGTCAGGCTCGGATTCAAGGAGGTGAACGGGTCCTGGAAGACGATGCCGATGTGCTTGCCGTTGAGCGCGCGGCGCTCTTGGGCACTCGCCGTCGCGATGTCGCGGCCGTTGAAGAGCATCCGTCCGGTAATGCTGGCAGGCTCATTGCGCAACAGATCGACGATGGCCGCGGCGATGGTGCTTTTTCCCGACCCGGACTCGCCCACCAGCGCCAACGTCTCGCCTTGACTGACCTGCAAGGAGACGTTGTTGACCGCCCGCAGCGGACCATTCGGCGTTGCGTAGTCGACGGTCAGGTCGCCGATATCCAGGAGTAGCGTCCCGCTCATGCGCCCCTCTGGCTACGCATGCGGGGATCAAGCGTCTCGCGCAACCCGTCGCCAAGCAGGTTGATGCCGATCACCGTGAGGCACATGGCTAGGCCCGGCGCCAACGCGATCCAGGGGGCGCTGTCTACGAACGGGCGGGCCTCGCTCACCATCAAGCCCCAATCGGAGCTTGGCGGTTGCGCACCCATACCGACAAAGCTCAGCGCGGCACCAAGCAAGATAGCAAACGTGATCCGCAAACTTGCCTCGACCGCGATTGGCGGCCAGGCATTGGGCAGGATCTCGGAGAACAGGATATAGCGGGTGCTATCGCCGCGCACGTGCGCCGCCTGGATGAATTCCTCGTTGACCAGATCGAGCGTGACGCTGCGCGTGATGCGCACGATCGGCGGCACGTAGACAATGCCGATTGCGATGATCGCCTTCCATAGGGCGGGCTGCGTCACCGCCAGGATCAGCAACCCGAGCATGATTGGCGGGAAGGACAGCAGGACGTCCATGGTGCGCATCAGCACCTCATCGAACCTGCCGCGGCGATAGCCTGCGAGCAGGCCCAGAGGCACGCCGATCACCAGGCTGAGCAAGGTCGCGCCGATGCCCATCAACAGCGACAGCCGCGCGCCCAGCAGAGTGCGGCTCAGGACATCTCGGCCGAATTCGTCGGTTCCGAACCAGTGGGCGGCCGATGGCGGTTTCAGCCGCTTGAGCAAGCTCATCTCATCGAAGCGGTAGGGAGCGATCCAGGGTGCAAGCGCGGCGAGCACTACCAGAATGCCAATGATGACGCCGCCCACCACCAGCTTGCGCGGCAGGCGCGGGCGCGTAACGCCAGCCAGTGGCGCCTCCAAGCCGTCCTGGTCAATGAGCGGGGCGGCCATAGCGGATCTTCGGGTTGAAGTAGGCGTAGAGGATATCGGCGATCAGATTGGCAGTGCAGTAGATGGTGGCGATGATCAGGATGCTCGCCTGGATCAGCGGCAAGTCGTGACGCTCGATGGCAAACAGCAGCAGGCGCCCCAAGCCTGGATAGGAGAAGACCGTCTCGACCACGACAATGCCGCCGATCAGGAAGCCGACGTCGATGGCGAGCACCGTTATCGTGGGCAGCAGAGCGTTGCGCAGGGCATGCCGGCGCACCACGAGGCTCTCGGCCAGACCCTTGGCTCGCGCAAAGCGCACGTAGTTGGAGCGCATCGCCTCGAGCATGCTGGAGCGGGTCAGACGCGACACGTGCGCGATCAGCGCGAAGGTCAGCGTGATGGCAGGCAGGATCAGATACCGCGGATCGACCGGAAGGCCGAAGGCCGGATCGCCGATGCCGCCGGATGGCAGCCAGTTGAGATAGCGCGCAAATACCAGGATCAGCACGATCCCCCAGAAAAATTCCGGCACCGAGATGCCAAGGTAGGTGAAGACGGAGATCGCGTTGTCCGTCGCACTATCCTTGCGCACCGCGGCGACGACACCCAGCACAATACCCAGCACGGCCACGCAAATGAACGCAACGCCGGCAAGGATGGCGGACCGGGCCATGGCCTCCTGGATCAGCGGACCGACCGGACGCTCCATGATCAGCGACTGGCCGAGGTCGCCGCGTAGCACACCGGACGCCCAGCGCCAGTACTGCACAAAGATCGGGTCGTGCAGGCCGAGCTTGTTTTCAATAGCAGCCACGACGTCGGGCGTGGCGAACTGGCCGGCGATCATGTAGGCGACGTTGCCCGGCAGCACCTGCGTGATGCCGAAGATCAGCACCGACATCACGAACAGGATGAACGCGATGGCGAGCAGCCGTTGGGCGACGTAAGTGATCATGTGATCGGCACGAACGGCCCGGAAGGCGGCCGCCTCCCGGGCCTGGGCGAAGGCTACTGAACCGTGGTCTGCCGCAGATCGAGCCACATCATGGGGCTCGACTGGAAGGCTTTGACGTTCTTGCGGAAGGCGTTGACGTGGTTGAGCACGTAGGGCACCACGCCCGCCGGCTCGTTCACGGCCAGCGCCTGGAACTCCTTGTAGAGCTTGGCCCGTTCATCGTCCGACTTGGCGCCGCGCGCCGCATCCAGAACCTTGTCCATGGCGTCGTTCTTGTAGTTCCAGAGCACCGTGTTCCACGATCCCTTGCTGTGATACCAGGGATAGATGGAGGTATCGATGGTCGGCCGGCTGAAGAAGCCGTCAACGTAGAAGGCTTCCTTGCCTTCGATGTCCTTGACGAACTTGTCCCACGGCACGCGCTGGACATCGACCTCGATCCCGACCGGCTTCAGCAACTCCTTGACGGTGATGCCGACGCGCTCGCGCGGCGGCCGTCCGCTCGGCACGAATATGGTCGTCTTGAACCCGTTCGCATGCCCAGCCTCTGCGAGCAGCTTCTTGGCGCCGGCGATGTCTGGTCCCGTGATCGCAATGTCCTTGTTGTAGTAGGGGTGCGTCGGCGAGATCATGGTGTGCGTCACGCTGCCGTGGCCATAAAGTGCAGCCTCGACCAGGGCCTTCTTGTCCAAGGCCAATGCGATGGCGCGCCGCACGCGCACGTCATCAAACGGCTTGTGGGCCGCGTTCATGATCACCCCATCCCAAGTGGATGTGGCAACCGAGTCGACCGTCACGTTGGAGTTCTTCTGGAAGCGTTCAATCGATTCCAGCGGCAGGTTCCAGACGAGATCGACCTCGCCCGTCTCCAGTGCCGTGACCTGCGCGGCGCTCTCCGGCATGATGCGGAACGTGATCGCATCGAGCTTCGGTGTACCCGGCACGTAATAGTCGGGGTTCTTCACCAGCTCGACCCGATCGCCCGGCTTGTACGATTTGAACTTGAACGGGCCGGTGCCGATCGGCTCCTGGCCGATGGTATCCAGTTTATCGCGCGGAACCACCCTGGCCTGGCGGTCGCTGAGGATTTCGGCAAACCCGGCGTAAGGAAGCTTCAACTCGAACTTGATGGTCTGGGGATCCACCACCTCGATCTTGTCGATGATCTCGAAATTGACGCGCGCCACCGAGCCGGTCGCCTTGTCGATTACGCGCTCGATGGTGGCCTTCACGTCCTCAGCATCGACCTCACGGCCGTGATGGAATTTGACGCCCTTGCGCAGCTTGAAGGTCCAGGTCTTGACGTCTTCGCTGGCTGTCCAGCTCTCGGCCAGATCGGGCTTGAGCTTGCCGTCACGGTCGATCTCGGTGACGCCGCTGTAGATGAGGAAGTTCTGGATGTACTCCTCACCGATCTTGGTTTTCGCCGGATCGAGCGTGTTGAGGCTCGAGCCGAAGGCGACCCTGAGCGTGCCCTGAGCGATTGCTGAATTGCTCCACGTCGGCGCCGTCAGCAGCATGCCGGCGATGATGGATCGACTGAACCAATGCATGTCCACACTCCTCAACTATGACGAACCTGATTTCCGCGCGGTCTTTTTGTTTGCGCTTATCCCTTCCGGCTGCGTCCATCAAAGATCGCACCCAGGAACTCCAGCATGAGCGTGGCGGCCAGCAAGCAGGTCTGGCCGTGCACGTCTACGAACGGATTGACCTCGACCAGATCGAAGCCCACCACGTGGCCTCGCTTGGCCACGCCCTGCAGCAGGGCTCGCACCTCATGGTAGAGCAGCCCATCGACGGTTGGTGAGCCGGTGCCGGGCGCAATCGAAGGGTCCAGGCCGTCGATGTCGATGGTCACGAACGTATTGCCGAGTGAGGGCAGCTCCGCGAGGATGGCGTTGACGCCGCGCTCGCGGATATCCTGGCGCGTAAAGATCTTGGCGCCAGCCTTCTCCGCGTCAGCAATCTGGTCGTCGCTCGTGCGCACATCGCGGATACCGAGCTGCACCATGTTGCGCACGAACGGCAGCTCCTTGGAGCGCCGCAGGGGGCTGGCATTGGCGAACTTGACACCACCGATCTCGTCGCGCCAGTCCATGTGCGCGTCGATGTGCACGATATCGACCGGCCCAAAGCGCGAGAACGCGCACACGTTGGGGAACGTAACCGAATGATCGCCGCCTATAAGAACAGGCAATGCGCCGCGATCCAGGATCTTCTCGATGCTGGAGGTTATCTTGCGCCGGTTGATGTCGAAGTCGTAGTAGGTGATATCGACGTCACCGCAGTCGACCATGCTGACGCCGTTGAGGAAGCGTTTTCTCTGATTGACGTCCCAATAGCCGTTCGACTTGTGGCCGCCCCAGGCGGAATAGCGCACCGAAAAGCTGCGGATCTCGCGCGGTCCGAACCGTGTGCCCGGCCGGAAGCCGATGCCGCAATCGTAGGGGATGCCGAGGAAGGCCACGTCCGCATCGATCTTGGAGAAATCCTCGCACACCGGCGAGCGAAAGAAGGTCGCCAGTCCGACGCTCGGCAGGTTGGCACTATAGCGCAGCTCTTGCATCATGTTTTCCTGACTCGATACTCTGGGTTCAGACGTTGATCTCCATTTAGGTCAGCTGGCCTTCTGCGACTTCGCGGCTGGCTCACCACGTTGCGCTTTCCTGCCGGCGTGTCGCTCATCGCTCCACCAGGCGCCTAGCTTGCGGGAATGCTGCTCGCTCTTTCGCACCGCGGCGGGAACCTTCTCCCCTTGCAAACCGGCTAGCATGGCGACGAGCACCTCGCAGGCCGCGAACGCCGACGTCATGGCATCAAAGAAGGAGGGTGATTGCAGGTCGACGAGAATGGAAACGTCGGCCACGCGTCCCACGGGCGACAGTTGCGAATTGGTTATGCTGACCAGGGGTATGCCGTGCGCGTGCGCGAATTGAGCTATCTCGACGGAGCGGCACGCACACGGCTCCATGCTGATGACTAGAACAGCATCGTCAGTGCTCGAGTGGTTCAAGCGGTCTGAACCAATGTCACCCGGCCCATCCAGCAGGACCGGCTTCTCGCTGAAGTACCCGTACAGGTAGGCAAAATGGTAGGCGACGGGGAAGGCAGACCTCTGGCCGGCGCAATACACTGTGCGCGCTCTGCTTAGCACTCTGGTGGCCGCCAGCAGGGCCTCCTTCTGCCGGTTCATGCGCAGGTTGGCGACGCTGGACGAAATCTTGTCCACCATCTGCGCGCTGATGCCGGACTCGCCGACTTCCCGATGTCTCAGGACCAAACCTTCGGCGCGACTGCTGAAGGGATCGACGGACTCGCGAATTGCCCCGACGTAGATCGAGCGCATCTCGTCGAACCCGGCAAAGCCGAGCAAGCCCGCCAAGCGAGTCATAGTGGCAGCCGGAACACCGGCGCGGCGCGATTGCTCGCGCATCGACAGCAGCGCGACGTCCTGCGGGTTATCCAGAACAAACCGGGCAGCAACCTGGATCTGCGACGGCAGGGTGGCAAAGCTCTCCCTGATGCGCGAGCTAATGTTGCGCAGCTGTTCGGCACTGTTGTCCGCGGCCCGTCCCCGTGAACGAGCGGTTTCTTTCCGGCGCTTTGTCGCAATCGCAGCGGTCATGGCGGACGTCATCACGCTTTGCGGGGACCACGCTCACACAGGCCGCGGCCGGCCGCACAGCGATCTAAGCCATTTGTTTCATTTTCGTCAACTTTTGGATCGAATGAACTATGTTCGCATGTGCCGAGCAGGCGGGCCAGCGGCTCGCTCCCAGCACCCGACGTTGCTGCGCTTTGGTCAGACTTCAGCGTAGGAAGGCAGATCTAGGTGCGTCGCGGCGGATAGCGCAACGGCGCGTCATCAGCCGGTACAATCGCCTTGCCGATTGGCCAGAGCGCGATGCCGGCCAGCTTCAGGTGCGCCCAGGCGAACGGAATGCCGATGATGGTTATCGCCAGGACCATGGCTACCAGCACGTGGCCGAGTGCCAGCCACCATCCAGCCAGCACCAGCCAGACAATGTTGCCGATCGTGCCGAGTGGACCGGTGCCGACATCCGTCTGGCCGAAATAGTCTTCGCGCGAGACTGCCTTGTAACCGAACGGCAGCAGCGTATAGACGGCGATGTTGAATGCGGCCTTGCTCCACGGCAGTCCGATGATGGTGACGGCCATGATGATGGCGGCGAGCGCCCAAGCCGCGCCCATCCAAAGTCCACCAAAAAGGAGCCACAGCAGGTTCAGTAGCAAAGCAACTGGCGTCATCGACAATATCCATCAGGCTGGGACGCCCAGCCGCGGCAACGCAGCTGATGATGCGGGTGGGCCATCCAGGGCATGGGCGTAGGCGTGAAGTGTGCTGTTGGGACTTTTCCTGACCGTAAAACAGACAAACCCGAGGCAACACCGACAGGGCACTCGGATCAACCCACAAATTTTCAGCATTCTGCGCAATTGATCCTAGCGCATGGCTGCTTTCACAACGAGGCTCGCAAATTTGCATCCCTGCGCTGGAGGCCCGGATGTCAACGCTCGACGCATGGCGCGATTGCTGCCCTGTTTTCCGTCATTCATGTCACCCAACGTGATGGCTCAGTCCAGGCCACCCAAGCCCAGGTTGTACAATTTGCTAGGAACATGACATGTGCGCATGCGGTGCTGACGCTGCGCGATGTGGCGCCGATCACCCCAGTCTTGTCCGGTCCGAGCGCTTGGCCGGCCAGCTCCGCAACGATCTTTCGCCAAACTGCGCAACGAGGGCCGGACTGCATTCACGAGCGATCCGCTCAAGGCGGCGTTGACCGTGTTCAATTGTGACGGAAGGCCAAGCCAGCCATAATAGGTCTCACCAATCCGCGCTTGGACGGCAAGAGCATCATCTTCGAGGCACGCCGACGGGCCGCTAGTCCAGCGCCTGGCGAACAAAAGCACACGTTTCGTCGACCGATACCAGACACCCTGTAATTCGGGTTTGAGCGACACGCGGCTTTGTTATCCGTGCTGGGCGACGACGGCCTTCAGACCGATGTGTCGGTCGTGACAGCCTCCCGAGCCGCTCAAGCGCTGCGCTGGCGCGTAAGCAGGCCCCAGACCGAGCCGGACTTCACCTGCTCGCGCAGCCACTGAAACACCACGTACAGCACCGGGATGAAGAAGATGCCCAGTAGCGACGCAGCCAACATGCCGCCGAACACGGCGGTGCCGACGCCGCGACGACTTAACATGCCGGCGCCAGTTGCCACCACCAGCGGCACCAGGCCGGCGATGAAGGCGAAGCTCGTCATCATCACGGCGCGAAACCGCTCGCGCGAGCCCTCGGTCGCGGCCTCCAGGATAGGAAGCCCCTGTTCCCTTCGTTCCTTGGCGTATGCGACGATCAGGATGCCGTTCTTGGCGGCGAGAGCGATCAGGACGACAAGGCCGATCTGGGCATAGAGGTTGTTGTCCAGCCCCGATATCAGCAGCGCCAGCATGGCCCCCGCAACACCAACCGATACGGACAGCAGCACCGGGATGGCAATTGTCCAGCTCTCGTAAAGGCCGACCAGGCACAGATAGGCAAACAGTACCGCAAGCCCGAGCACCATGCTGGTCTTGCCGGCAGCCTCCTTCTCCTGCAAGGCCGTTCCGGTCCATTCGAAACTGTAGCCGCGGGGCAGCGTGGTCGCCGAGACTTTCTCCATGGCTGCCAGAGCGTCGCCGGAGCTGTAGCCAGGCGCCGGGCCGCCGTTGATGGTGACGCTGCGCAGATTGTTGAAGCGGATCACCGATTGCGGCCCAAGCACCACGCGCACGGTGGCAAAGGCGCGCACCGGCACCATGTCGCCGTGCGCATTGCGGACGTTGATGCGCAGCACATCGTCGATGCGGCTGCGATCGATCGCCTCGCCCTGCACGTTGACCTGCCAGGTGCGGCCGAACAGATTGAAGTCGTTGACGTAGGCGCTTCCGAGCACCGCCTGCAATGCGCTGAATACGGCGGACACGTCGATGCCAAGCGTCTGCACCTTTTCCCGGTCGATATCGAGATAGAGTTGCGGAGTGTTGGCGGCATAGGTTGTAAAGACGTTGCTCAGCCGCGTGTCCTGGTTGGCGGCGAATATGAGCCCGCGCGCCACCGCGGCGATATCGGCAGCGCTGCTGCCGCTGAGGCTCACCAGCTGGTACTCGAAGCCGCTGCCTGTCCCCAGGCCGATGATCGGCGGCAGATTGTAGGCGATGACATTTGCTTCTCGGATCGCCTGGAACTCGCCCCTCAGCCTGCGAATGAGGCCGTTGGCCGACAGGGCTGGGTCCGTCCGCTCGTCGAACGGCTTCAACATCATGATGAGGAACGCGCTGTTCGACTTCACCTGGCTGTCGAGCATGCTGTAGCCGACCACGGTCGTGAGGCCGGCGATCCCCTGCGTGTCGCGCACGATCTCTTCGACCCGCTTGGCCACACTCGCCGTGCGATTGACGGAAGCGCCCTCCGGCAGCTGGATCTCGCCGAAGATGGCGCCCTGATCTTCCGCCGGCAGGAATCCAGTCGGGGTCACCGTGAACAGCCAGGCGCTGCCGAGCACAACGGCCAGCAGCGCGACAAGCCCGAACGCAGCGAGGCGGACCAGCCTTGCCACCCCTGCGGCATAGGCAGTGCGGGCATAGTTGATGCCTGTGAGCACATGACGGATAGGCCCGCGCTTTGCTCCGTGGCTGGCACGCATTAACACGGCGCACAGCGCGGGAGACAGTGTCAGTGCATTGACGGCGGAAATGATCATCGACACGCAGACGGCCACCGCAAATTGGCGGAACAGCTCGCCGGATATTCCAGGGATGAATGCGATCGGCACGAACACCGACAGGAGCACGGCTGTGATGGCCATGATTGGTTGGGTTATGTGGCCCATAGCGCGCCGCGTCGCCTCGGCCGGCGACGCCTTCGGGTCCTTCTCCAGCTCGTGCTCGACGGCCTCCACCACGACGATGGCGTCGTCGACGACGATGCCGATGGCCAGCACCAATGCCAGCAGAGATACCGTGTTGGCCGAGTAGCCGAACGCCAGCATCACTGCGAATGTGCCAATCAGCGATACCGGTACTGCGACGAGCGGGATGAGCGTGGCGCGAAGGCTGCCGAGGAACAGATAGACCACGATCACCACCAGGACGAAGGCTTCGATCAGGGTGTGCACCACGCCGTGAATGCTCTCCTTCACGAACACAGTCGTGTCGTAGGTGATCTTGTAGTCGACACCCTCGGGAAACGACGCTTTGAGGCGCTCCATTGTGGTGCGCACGGCTGCGGCACTCGTGATCGCGTTGCCACCCGGCGCCTGGTAGGTGGCGATCACGGCCGCCGGTCCGCCGTCCTGCCGCCCGATACGTTCCGAGGATTGCGCCGAGAGCTCCACACGAGCGACGTCCCTGATGCGCACAAACGAACCGTCTGGATTGGCGCGCACGACGATGTTGCCGAACTCGTCGACGCTGGAGAGACGACCCTTGGTCTGGATGGTCAACTGGAACTGCTGGTCGGGCAAGGCGGGCTGGGCGCCGATGCGCCCGATCGCGGCCTGCACGTTCTGCCCCTTGATGGCATTGACGATGTCGTTGGGGGTGAGGCCGTAGCTCGTCATTCGATCGCTGTTGAGCCAGACCCGCATGCTGTAGTCGGCTGGCGTCAGCAACGTCACGTCGCCCACGCCGTTGATGCGCTTCAGGTTGTCGATAATACTGATGGTCGCGTAATTGCTCAGGAAGAGCTGGTCGTGCACGCCGCCCGGGGAGGTCAGCGCGATGACCTGCAGAATGGCCGATGACAGCTTCTTGACGCTGACGCCCTGGGCGCGGACCTCGGCGGGCAGCTGCGGCTCGGCCAAATTGACCCGGTTCTGCACCAGCACGGTGTTGATGTCCGGATCGGTGCCGACCGCGAAGCTGACGGTGAGCGTGTAGCTGCCGTCATTGCCACTGGTGGACTTCATGTAGATCATACGATCGACGCCCACCACGCGCGACTCGATTGGTTGCGCAACGACAGACTCGACCACCTCGGAGCTCGCTCCAGGGTAATTGGCCGTTACCTGCACCTGCGGCGGGACGATGTTGGGGAATTGCGCGACGGGGATCGCCGTCAGTGCAATTAGCCCCGCCAGCGTGATGATGACGGAGATCACCATCGCCAGTCGCGGTCGTTCGATGAAAATACCTGAGAGCATGGTGGCCTACGACTTCATCTCGGTCGCCTGCACGACCTGGCCCGGACGCACCTTCTGCACGCCCTCCGTGATGACCTTCTCACCGGCGTGCAGGCCCTTGGTCACGGCCAGCTGTTGGCCGGTCGCCGCGGCCACCTCGACGCGGCGCATCTCGACCTTGCTGGCGCTGTCGACCACAAGCACAAAGGCGCCGCTCTGGTCGATCTGAATCGCCTGCTGCGGAATCAGCAGCGAGGCCTGCGGCTTGCCGACCTCGGCCACCACGGAGACCAACTGGCCGTCGACGAGCATGCGATCGGGATTGGGAAACACCGCCCGCACCTGCACGGTGTCGGTGCCCGGATTGACCGTCACGTCGACAAAATCGATCTTGCCGGGATGCGGATAGCGGCTGTCATCGGCGAGCCGGATATAGATGACAGGATCCACCGGCTCGGCCTGCCGCTCCTTGCGGAACTCGAGCATCTCGCGTTGCGTGACGGGAAAGGTGACGTAGATGGGGTCCTGCCGGACGATGGTCGCCAGTGGACCCGTTGATGGCCCGACGAAGTTGCCGACCGAGACCGTTGCCCGTCCGATGCGGCCTGCCAGTGGCGCCCGGATCTCGGTGTAGCTGAGCTGCAGCTGTGCCTTCTCAAGGGACGCTTTCTGGCGCGCCAGCTCGCCGCGCGCATCGCTCTGCTTGGCAGTCTCCACGTCCAGGCGCTGCTGCGTCCCGGTCTGGCGCGACAGCAGAGTGGATTGACGTTCAACCTCCGTGTCGGCCAGCTTCAGGGCCGCCTGCGCCTTCTCAATACTGGCATTGATCTCGTCGATCGAGGCCTTGTAGGGCGCCTGCTCGATGACGAACAGCAGGTCGCCGTCCTTGACGTTCTGGCCCTCGTTGAACAGTCGCTTGTCGAGAAAGCCCTCGACGCGCGCGCGCAGCTCGACTTTGTCTTGCGCCTGCACGCGCCCGGTGAAGGAGATCGACGGCCTGATCTCATCCTTGGCAACGACGACGACGGTGACCGCTGGCGCAGGCGGTTCGGTGGCGGTCTTCTTGCTGCCGTCGTCGCAGGCTGCGAGCAACAGCACCAGCGCAAGACACCATCGCCACCGCGCATAGGCGAGATGCAGGCTCCAACCGCCGCTCTTGAGCATCGACGACGTCCAATTCGTGCCGGGCAAACCGACGACCTGATCGCCCTTCGACCGGCACTCATCTTCGCGGCAATGCGCGGCCCCTGATATCGGGCAATACCCTTACCATGGTCGGGTACTTGCCCTTGGATGCATTTACATGTGCACACCAGCGACGTCGATCGGCCACGCCAGTGCTGCAGACGCACTTGCACTGACAGGGGCTCTGGCAGGCCTGGAGGGGAGCCGGCAACTTTTGTTGCGTGGCCAAACTGGCCACGCCCAGGTCTGGTCTGAACCGGCGATCACGCTGGCAGCCTGAAGGCTTGACGGGCGAGGAGCTTCCAGTTGCCTGCCTGCTTTTGCCAGACCTGCAGGATGCCGACGCTGATCGAGGCGGTCTTTCCGGCAGTCTCGGTCGTGTTGGAGAAGATGTGGCGCACGACAGCGTTGTCGCCGGCCATCACCGTGCTCGGCTCAGACAACGTGATCGACTTGTAAACGGTTTTCCGGTTTGCAATGACGTCGACGAACTGAGCCTTGGTCTCCACAAGCCCCGACGAATGGCCGTAGCTCAGCTGATCGGCGACGAGGCGCTCCAGTGCCGCCCGGTCGGCCTGCAGCATGGCCTTGGTGAGAGCCTCGACAGCGGCCGTCACCGCCGCTTCGTTGCCTGTTTCTGCCAACCGCTGTTCCTTTCATGGCTTGATCATGTCGGTTGCGCCGGTACGCGGCGCGAGCCACGTCACGATGCGTGCGCGGCACGTCCGGCAATGCTTGGCGCAATCGATCTATGACACCTCGGCCCGCACGATGGCTGCGCCCTCGCTCAGCGCTTTCAGCTTGGCGAAGGCGAGGTCACGCGGCAAATACTTCATGCCGCAATCGGGCGCCGGGATCAGCTTGTCAGCAGCCAGGTGCTTCAGGCCGGCCCGGATGCGATCCGCGACCTGCTGTGCCGTCTCGGCTTTCTTGTCGCTGAGATCGAGCACGCCCAGCAGGATCTTCTTGCGCGCAAGGTCCTTCAGCACACCGAGGTCGAGCTTGGGTTGGGCGGCTTCGATGGAGATCTGATCGGCGGTGCTGTCGGCGAGCTGCGGCAGGAACGAGTAGCCGGTCGGCTTGGTCTCGCCCGGCACCAGCGCTGCATAGCCAAAGCAAAGATGCACGATGGTCGGAACCTTCAACCCTTGCAACGCGCGGTTGATCGCTTTGACGGCGATGCGCTTGGCGGCCTCGGGATCATTGCGCAGCCACGGCTCGTCGAGCTGGATGATGTCGGCTCCGGCCTTCTCGAGGTCGCGCGCCTCCTCGTTCACGGCGACGGCATAGTCCATCACCATCTCGTCCGCGTCCTTGTAGAACTCGTTGACCACCTGCTGACCCATTGTGAAGGGCCCGGGCAGGGTGATCTTGGCCGCCCGATCGGTATTGCGCCGCAGGAACTGCATGTCGCGCGTCTCCACCGGCCCCTTGCGGCGAATGCGGGCGACGACGCGCGGCACCGGCGTCTCGTGCCCCGAGCGGGCCTTCACGTGACCCGGGCGATCCATGTCGATGCCTTCGAGCGCGGTGGCGAAGCGGTTGGAGTAGCTCTCGCGGCGAATCTCGCCGTCTGTGATGATGTCGATGCCGGCGCGTTCTAGGTCGCGGATCGCCACGATGGTCGCGTCGTCCTGCGCCTGCTCCAGCCACTGCGGCTCGACGCGCCAGATGTCCATGCGCACACGCGGCACGCTTTTCGACAGCATCTGGCGATTGACCAGCCAATCGGGCTGCGGGTAGCTGCCGACCACGGTGGTGGGCAACAGGTGCGATGGCATGGTCATGGCGCGCTTCCTTTCGCGGATGCAGAGCTGTTCAGGCTGCCCCACCGAGGTAGAGCTTCTTCACAAGATCATTGGCCTCCAGCTCGGCAACCGAGCGGGTGCCAACGGCGATCTCGCCATGGACGATGATGTAGCCACGGTCGGCGATGCGAATCGATTGATGGAAGTTCTGCTCCGCCATAAGCACGGTGAGCCCGTACTCCTTCTTCAGTTCGCCGATCTTGGTGATGGTCTGGGTCACCAGCAAGGGCGACAGGCCTACGGATGGCTCGTCGACCAGCAGCACGCGCGGTGACGACATCAAGGCGCGTGCGATCGCCAGCATCTGCTGTTGGCCGCCGGACATGGTGCCGGCGAGTTGCCGGCGGCGATCCTTGAGGATCGGGAAGGTCTTGAACGCGAACTCGAGATTACGGGCGATTTGCCCGCGCGCCTCGCGGCGAAAGGCGCCGAGCAGGAGGTTCTCCTCCACCGTCAACTTCGGGAACAGCCGCCGCCCCTCCGGCACCATCGCGATGCCGAGCTCAACGATGCTCTGGGCCGGCAGTTTGCTCAGCTCATGCATTTTCCCATCGATGTCGATGGTGATGGAGCCTTTGGTCGGCCGCACCAGTCCCATGATGCACTTCATGAGGGTGCTCTTGCCGTTGCCATTGGCGCCGAGCAGGGCCACCGTCTCGCCGGCGCCGACCTCGATCGACACGCCCGACAATGCCCGGACGGCGCCGTAGCCGGCATCAATGCCGTCAACCCTGAGGAGAGGCGCCAAGGTAGGCCTCCTGCACGCGTTGGTCGGCCATCACCTCGGCAGGGGTGCCCGCAGCGATGATGCGGCCCGCATCGAGGCACATCACGCGCTCGGAGAAGCGCATCACCGCCTGCATGATGTGCTCGATCATGATGATGGCAATGCCATCCTGATTGAGCTTGATGAGAAGGTCGAGCACTTCATCGATCTCGGCACTGGACAGGCCGGCCATGGCCTCGTCGGAGATCAGCAACCTGGGGCGCGCGGCCATTGCGCGGGCCAGTTCCATCTTTCGCAGCTCGACCTGACTCAACTCGCTGGACGGCCGCGTCGCCTTGGCGCCAAGCCCCATCTGCTCGAGCAGGCCGATGGCTTCCTGGTGCCGCTCGGTTTCCCGGTGGCCATGGCCGGCCGTGAACTCGAGGGCGACCATGAGGTTCTCGAGCACCGTCATGGTGCGGAAGGGCCGGGGGATCTGGAAGCTGCGGGCAATGCCGCGTCGCGTGCGCATGTATGTGGGCAGGCCCGAGATGTCGGCACCCAGGAAGGAAATCGTGCCCTTGTCGAGGCCCAGCACCCCCGAGATGCAGTTGATCAAGGTCGTCTTGCCCGAGCCGTTG
>DASTOW010000236.1:0-6728 GCA_035762425.1 Hyphomicrobiaceae bacterium
GCAGCGGCGAAGGGGAGTTCATCGACGTATCGATGCTGGAGGCCACCCTGGTCACGATGGGCTGGCAGGTATCGAATTATCTGATCGGGGGCGTCGAGCCGGAACGGGCCGGCAACGAGAACATGACTGCCAGCCCGTCAGGCACCTTTGCCACGGCCGACGGCCTCCTCAACATTGCCGCCAACCGGCAGGAGCAGTTCGCAGCGCTCTGCAGGATCATCGGCCGCCCGGAACTGGTCGGCGATCCGCGCTTCGGCCATCGCGAAAGTCGGCTGGCGCATCGCGCCGTCCTGAAAGCCGAGATCGAAGCCGCATTGATGCGTCGTCCGGCTGCGGCATGGGCTGACGTGCTGAACGCTGCCGGCGTGCCTGCCGGCGAGATACTCAGCGTGCCCGATATTCTGGGCCACCCACAAATCGCAGATCGCGGTCTCGTCAAACGCTTTGCCCATCCGCCGGGCGTCGAGCAGGACGTGGCCGTCGTGCGCGCCGGCTTTCGTCTGGCGAGCGGCGATCCGCATCCGGAAACGCCGCCGCCGCAGCTCGGCGCACATACACGCTGCGTCCTGGCCGAGCTCGGGCTTAGCGATGATGAGATCGCGTCGCTGAATATGCGCGAGGTCACATGAGGTATCGCGTGAGACCTTCGGAGGCTGGAACATGAGCCGCATCGATCGTCAGCGCGTCGAAGCCGTGCGCTTCCTCGAGGCGCACGGCCACACCTTCGAGGACGGCGCTTGGAAGCCGCCCGGCGCTGCCGCCCAGCTGCCGCCAGAGGGCGATGCCATTCACGCCATGATGGTTCAACGCGCGCAGGCGATTGCCGGTCACGCCGGACATGAAGTCGAGCTTGAGTCCCTGACGATCGCCATAAGCGCCTATGAGTCGGTACGCTGGCGTGCCTAGGCCGCCGTCCAGCATTGATACGTGCGACGCTGATAGCAGGAGAGGCCTGGCGATGCCGCGGGTTGTATTCGTGCTCAACGGTCCGAACCTCAACATGCTTGGCGTGCGGGAACGCGAGCACTACGGATCGGGCACCCTCGATGACTTGAGGCGTCTGTGCGAAACGAAGGCCAGGGCCATGGACTTCGCCATCGATTTTCGCCAGTCGAATTATGAGGGAGATGTCGTCGAGGCCTGCCACGAGGCTCGCAGCAAAGCTGTGGGTATCGTCATCAATCCCGCCGCGCTGAGCTTCACATCACCGCCGCTGGTGGAGGCGCTGCGCGCCTTTGCTGGGCCGAAGATGGAGGTGCACATCACCAACGTGCATGCGCGCGACAGCATCTACCACAACTCGCAGGTCTCGAAAGTCGTGACCGCCGTCATCGCCGGCCTGGGCTTTGAGGGTTACGAGTTCGCGCTCGAGGCAATCCGCCGCCGTCTCAATGCCAGGCGCTGACCGCGTTCGATGGCAACGGGCACGGCGCCAGCAAGTCAACCGCAGGCATGCGCGTTCTTGAGACGTGCATATTCCAGTCGATAGAGGCCGACGATCGGCGACAAGGCACCGCAAGCGACGACGTGCCGGATGGCCGTGTCGCTCGCGGCCTTGACAAGGCCCGCACTGCAACCCTCGATGAGCACGACACCGTCTGGCGCCGCCTGGATGTCACTGCGATCCTTGCTCTCCGCCGTTGGCACAGCGCTGGCCGAGGCGTCGGTCATACATAGGTGCACGCCGGTAATCTGGGGCTGCGCAACAAGCGCCGGTATGGGGTCGGCCGCCATCGCTCTCGCCAACGTCGGCCCGGTGGCGGAGGCGCACCCGAATCTGATCGTCGCCAGGATGCCTCCTGATCCCAAACCGTGGCTGGCGTGTACGCGCGTGAGCGCCCGGGAGGTATTGCGGAAGCTGGCGGTCGTCGTTTTGGTTCGCGGCGTGGGTGCGTTGAGGCGGTTGGCATAGTCCTGGCCGACCAGCACCTCGTATGACTCGGTCTCATACAGCGTGAAGTATTCGGGCCGGGTGGCATCATCGACGGCAATGTAGCGCCGACCCCGCTTGAAGCCGGGAATGCCGACCCGTTCCGGCATGTGCTCCTCGTTGTGCCACGCGTAGAAACCGGCGCGGCATTCGGGGAGAATGTCGTTCCAGATGCAGATCGCGCCTTCACCAGCGAGTGCCATCGTCGTTTCTACCTCAATATGTGGCCCGGCCACCGGACAGGTCGAACACGGCACCGGTCGAAAAGCTGCACGCATCCGATCCGAGCCAGGCCGTCATCGCCGCGATCTCATCGGGCTCGACAAAGCGCCGCATGGGAATGCGAGCCAGAATGTCGGCGCGCCGCTGCTCGTCAATCTGCTCCATCATGGCCGTCGCCGCAGCGGCGGGCGTAATGCAATTGACGAGAATTCCCTCGCGCGCCAGTTCCTTACCCAGCGTCTTGGTCAGCGCGATGATGCCGGCTTTCGATGCCGCGTAGGCGCTCGACATCGCCAGTCCTTCCTTGGCCTGGATGGAGGAGATGTTGACGATGCGGCCCCGATTGGGCCCCGTCTGCTGGCGCAGGCGCGGCACCACCGCCCGGCAGACCAGATAAGTGCCGATCAGATTGACGTCCACAACACGTCGGAACTCGCTCGGTGCCTGCTCCCATAGCGGCGCCACGGGCCCGAGGATGCCGGCGTTGTTGACCAGCAGATCGACACGGCCGAGGGCGCGCCAGGTGGCGTCGGTCGCTTGCGCGACGCCGGCCTCCTCGCTGACGTCGACGGCAAAGCCGATGTGCGCTGCTCCGAGCGACCGCGCCGCCTCGGCAGCGCCAGCCTGGTCCCAGACCGCCACCGTCCCGCCCTCGGCGGCAAGACGCTGCGCGATCGCCAGCCCGATCCCTGCAGCGCCACCGGTGACGATCGCGGCCCGATCGCGATATCTCATCGCCTTGCTCGACGGCCAAGGTCAGTTGGGCGTGAACTCGTTGGTGAAGAAGTCATTTGTCTTGAGGGTGGTCTCGAGCGCCATGTACTTCTTCATCAGCTCCACGGTGTCGTCCCAGTCCTTGAGCGCGAAATGCCCGGTCGGAAGATCCTTGGTGGCGTCTGTCTTCATCAGGCCGATGCCGACCTTGAGCTGTGCGAGCGACAGCTCAGTATCCAGATCCGCCTTGACCTTCTGTCCGGCCTTGATGGACGCTTCGGGCTCCTTGATGGCCGCCTCGAAGCTGCGCACCGTGGCCTTGATGAAGCGCTTTACGAGATCAGGCTTCTCCTTGATGAGGTCGGTGTGGGTGAAGATGGTCAGCCCCACCGTGTTGGTGCCGTACTTTGAGTAGGCAAAATCGATGAGCGGAACGCCCTGCTTGGGCAGCGTCAGCGACTGGTTGTCGAGCCCAGCCATCAGGGCCTCCGCGCGCTTTTCAGCAACAGCTACCATCTTGCCGCCGCCCTCCACGCGCAGGATCTTCACCTTATCGATATCGACGCCGTTGCGCGCGAACAGGCCCGGCAGAAGCTGCAGGCCGGCCTCTCCCGGCGCCGAGGCGACGGTCTTGCCCTCGATATCCTTCAGGGTTTTGATGCCGGCATCCGCGCGCACGGCCAGCGAATAGGGTGAGGAGTTGGTGACTGCCATCACCGCCTTGACCGGCGCACCCTTCGATACGCCGGCGACGACGCTGCCACCATCGGCTAGGCCGAACATGTCGCCCTTCGCACCGACCGTTTGCACGGCGCGCACCGAGCCCTGGCCCTCACCGATGGCAAGGTCGATCCCTTCGCTCTTGTAGTAGCCGCGCTCGAGGCCGAGGTAGAACGGCGAGTGGAAACCGTAGAGCAGCCAGTTCAAGCGGAACGTAACTTGGTCCTGGGCCATCGCCGTGCCGGTCGCCAGCATGCTTAGCAGCAGGCCGAGAGCCAAACATTTCAGTTGCATTGTCTCCTCCATCTTTCTTGGTTTGATCAGGCGGCAGCCGCGATCTCGGTCTCTGCAATCCGGTGCGATACGTGCCAAGGGATCAGCAGGCGCTCCAGCACCTCGACGGCAGCGTACAGCAGCAGACCCATGAAACTGAGGACAAGAATTGCCGCGAATACCCCTGGTGTGTCGAACCGGTTCGTGTAATCGACCAGCAGATAGCCGAGGCCCCGATCGGACGAGACGAATTCGGCGACGACGGCAGCCGTGGCGGCCAGCGCCGCCGCAACCTTGAAACCGGTGAAAAGCGTCGGCAGCGCGTGCGGCACCTGTACTTTCCAGAACATGCGCCAGGCGCCGGCTCCCGTGATGCGCGCAAGGTCACGGATATCGGGGTCAAGCGAGCGAAACGCTTGTACGGCCGAAACCACGACCGGGAAGAACGACAGCAGAAACACCACGAGTACCTTCGAGGTCAGCCCGTAGCCGAACCAGATCATGAACAGCGGAGCGATGGCGATCTTGGGAATGATCTGCAGGAACACGATCTGCGGATAGACGATGCTTTCGATCAAGCGCGACACCGCAAAGGAAAGCGCCAACAGCACACCAACCACGATCGCCAGCGCATAGCCGATCAGCATGGGTTGAGCCGTGTACCACGCTGCCAGGCCGATCGTGCCCCACTTTGCCCATAACGTTGCGACCACCACGGACGGCGGCGGCAGAATGTAGAGCTTCACGCCGAGCAGGCGCACCGCCATCTCCCACACGAGGAGCAGGCCGGCGAAGCTGGCAAGTGTCCTGCTGTTCGCCGCCACGTGCGCTTTCAGTCGTGCCAAAGCAGAGCCGTGGCCCTCAATCGACCTGGGCATTTGCGTTCCCTGCACCGCCCTCGTGACGGGCGTCGTGTTGTTTCCTGCGCTGTTGTCAATTGACCGATCGAAGGGCAATCGGCAAAGTGCAGGCTCGTTCGTTAATGGGACACTGTTCCACCAGATGCGCGTCGTCAAGTCCCAACTGACCTACTGCCTGGACCTCATGTCGGTCATGTCCGATCGGGCTCGCGGCATGCGCCTGACCGACCTGGCGCTGCACCTCGATGCACCGAAAAGCTCGACCCAGCGCTTGCTCGAGCATCTCGCGCAGGATGGCTGGGTCGAGCAGGACGAGGCCACCGGCCACTATCGCCTCACCATGCGACTGGCCATGCTCGGCCACCGCTACCTGCAGTCGGCAGGCATCGCTGATGCCGCCCAGGCGATCCTCGAGCGCCTGGCCCATCAGACCAAAGAGCTCGCCCGGCTGACGGTCATCGACAGGAAGCGGCTTGCCTGGATCGGCTCGGCACAAGGGGCTCCGCCTGGCCTGCGCTACGAGCCGTCGATGGGCGACAGCATCGTTTCCTTTGCGACCGCCAATGGCAAGGCGTGGCTGGCAACGTTCGCGGACGACGAGGCGATTGCGATCGCCTTGCAAGATGGATTGGGCAAACGGGCGCAAAGGCGCAAGCTTGGTCCAAACACCCTGCAAGATGCGGATGCTTTGCGCGCCGATCTGCACGTGGTCCGCAAGCGTGGTTATGCGGTTGCCGATCAGGAAGCCGAAGCGGGCGTCGCGGCCATCGCGGTGGCCATCCGCGAACCGCGCAGCCATCTCACCTTGGGCACCACCAGCATCGCCGGGCCGGTGGTACGCATTACCCCGGATCGGCACGCCGCTATCGTTGGGGCTCTGCAGGCCAGCGCCGCCGATTTTGCGATTGTGTGGCCCGCCGGGCCGCGCAAGCCAGCTGTCAACGCTGAACGCAACGGTGCCATGGCAAGACGGGAGCGCCAGTGATGGGGGGAGGTGGCATCGGCGTTCGCGGCGTACGCAAGGTATTCGGCAGCGCAGCAGCCGGCACGGTGGCGCTGGAGAGGATCGACCTTGATATCGAGGCCGGTGAATTCGTATCGGTGGTGGGCCCGTCGGGATGCGGGAAGTCGACTTTGTTGCGGCTGATTGCTGGGCTTCTGCCGGCCACCGCCGGCGAACTCTCGGTGCTCGGCCGACAGGTGCGCGGCCCCATTGTCGACTGCGGCATCGTCTTCCAGCAGCCGATCCTGCTCGATTGGCGCACGGTTCTGGAGAACGTGCTCTTCAACATCGACATGCGGGGCCTCGATCCCACAGCCTACCGGCCACAGGCCCTCCAGCTGCTAGAGGCCGTCGGCCTGCGAGACTTCGCCGACAAGCGACCCTACGAGCTCTCCGGCGGCATGAAACAACGCGTGGCCATCGCCCGCGCGCTGGTGCACGAGCCGCCGCTTCTCATGATGGACGAGCCGTTTGGTGCCCTCGATGCGCTGACTCGTGAACAAATGCGCCTCGATCTGGAGCATCTATGGCTCAAGACAAGGAAGACGGTGCTGTTTATCACGCACTCGATTGACGAAGCGGTACTGCTGTCCGACCGTGTGGTGGTGATGTCGCCGCGGCCAGGTCGGATCGACACCATACTCGACATCGACCTGCCGCGGCCACGTGGGCTGGCCGCGCGCAAGGATGCGCGCTTCTCCAGCGTGGCAGAGTCGATTACCGAGATCTTCCTGGCGCACGGGGTCTTGAGCCGGACCATGCCAGCATGACGACCATCAATCAGCGCCTCGAGGCGGTCCTCGACGAGATGCGGGACGTGTTTGCACGCATGGACGCCGGTAGCGTGCCGCGGCTCGCAGGTTCGATCATCGCGGCAAAGCGCATCTTTCTCTACGGTGCCGGTCGAACCGGTCTCGTCCTGCAGGCCTTTGCCATGCGCCTCGCCCATCTGGGACTGGAGGCTCACTATGTCGGCCAGCTGTCTGCGCCGCCGGCCACGAGCAGC
>DASTOW010000237.1:0-20132 GCA_035762425.1 Hyphomicrobiaceae bacterium
GAATATCGCTGCTTTGCGCGCGGCGGATTTGTCCGATCCCTGCCCGGGTGTTGCGCGAGGAGGGGGCCGCCATGCCGAGTGCTTCCCAGCCAAGTCGGGCTCAACCTCGTGTTGCTGAGCAACCTCAAGCCGCCGCCCAAGTCGACACCATTTGCTTCGGGTGGAGCCACGCCAAGCTCCGCGTGGCCGGCTTTGTCCTGCTCGCCGTGGCCGCTCCGGCGGCGGCTGGCTTTACGCTTCCCGTTCCGTTCCTGGCATGGCTTTGCCTGGCATGGCTGACCGGCGTCGCCCTTCTGTCGCAGCGCCTCAGCCGGCGTGCCTGCGATGACAGCGTTGTCCTGCGCGTAGATCAGCGCGGAATTCTCGATCGTCGCTTGATGCCGAGGTATCTCAAGTGGCAGGAGATCGAGGCCATTTGCCCGGTCGATACGGATCGCAATCACACCGTCGATGTCAGGCTGCGGTGGCCGAAGAGCACGCTTGGCGAAACGCGATGGTCGGTTCGCATCGGCGCCTTCTGCCAGGTGGGCTATGGCGTGCCCGCGGTCACGATCAGCTTGCTGTTGCTTGACGGCAGCGTCTCCAACATGGTCGACGCCATCGCGCAACATCGACCTGACCTTCTCCACGAAACCAACCGGCCGGCACGGCTTGCAGCCGACTGATAGGGTCGAGCGCAGCTGATCGGGTTGGCCGCCGCCTGCAAACGCGCGTTACTCCACCTGCGGCCGCAGCAGAGATTCCGACTTCAGGAACGCCTCGATCTCGGGCGTCATGGGCGGGCTTTCCGTCTCTGCATCCGGCAAGCCCAATCCGGCGATCAGGCGCTTGACCGTCACGAAGCTGCGGTCCTTGCGGTCGTAGAACCCCGCCTTCACCAGCGCGCGCGCCGCCATCTGGCCCTTGTGCGCACCGCCTGCGATCAAAAACGTGTGCTCCATCACCGCGGTCGTGTCGGACCAGGCGGCGATGCGCGTCTCGAGCGCGAAGCGCTGAAAGGGGCGCAGTTCTCGCCGAAAGCGGATCACGGCCGAGCCCAGCATCGGCGCCCAGCCGTTCTGCCACACCGGTCGCCAGAGCCCCGAGCGCAGCACATGGTCGAGCCGCCCCAGATCCATGATGGTCAGGTAGCGGCCGTTGTTCATGTGGCCGTTGAGGTCGAGATCGGTCGGTAGCACGCGAAAGGTCAGCCGCGATACGTCACGGCGCGGGTCGAGCCTGCGCCGCCACGCAAGGGCGAGCGCCAGCCAGATAAGGCGAAGCCAGAGATTCATAGGGGCGTTGTTTGCCCGCGCCCGCGCTGCGATGCAAGCGGCCTTCGCGCGCTGACAACGACGGCTTAGAAATAGAGCACGATGCCGGCCAGCAGCCCGGCCATGGCCACCATCATGAAGCGCCGGCCCTGGGTGCGCAGTCCATCAAAGACGCGGGTCGGCAGACCCGCCCACTCGATGCCGGCGAGCCACGCGAGACACAACCCCATGCACAGTCCGGCGGCCCAGCCGCTGTAGGCGACGGGGTTCGTCTGCGCCGTCACATTGGCGGTCTTCACCGCGCTGTCCGGGCTGGTCAGCAACAGCAGCGCACCAAACATGCCTGCCAGGATTGCTAGCATTCCGAATATCCGGCGCATCATCCCCAACTCCCGAATGCAGATGTGCGAGCATCCTAAGGCGAACGCAGAAATTCTCGGTTAACGCTGCGCCCACCATGCTGCCCACCCCTACCTATTGACGCGTCCGTGTTGCAGGTGCAGACTCATCATGTTCGAGGAAAGGAGGTCTAAGAAAATGTCTCCGCCGGACAGTTCTATGGCCGTCTTTGCGTGTGCGAACCTCGACTGGTGCGCAGGCGGCCCCATCTGACAATTCGAAAATTTGAGCGGATCTTTTGGCTGATCTTGCTTGATCGGCGAGCAGGTGTGTTTTTGCTCCGCGACAGCTGGGCCTACACTGCCAAGCGCGCCGTTCCTTTCAAGCCGGACCCAGAGCGAAACCCGCAAGACCTGAAGTCAAGGATCAGGAGGGCCACAAACCGGAGATGATGCTGCGAGCATGCCAGGCGTGAGCGCCTTGAAGCATGGTCCTACGGCACCTCCGCCGTTATCCGCGCCCAGATCCGACGGCCGCGCAACGCGGTCCAGAGCCCGGCGGGCCCCCGTTCGCCGGGCTTTGCTCATGCTCGGGCCACGATGCTCACCTATTTCGGCCCTTCGCTATGGCTCGGAGGCCGACATGCCCACCACCCGACGCGCGCTGCTGATCAGCGGCTTGGCCGTGTGCGCCACGCAACGCCCACGGCGCGCGCTGGCTGATGCCTCAGCCTACCGCTGGCAGCCGACCGCGACCGACACGCTGGCCGCACGCTTCGCGCCGCCGGCCGGCTTCCAGCGCGCGGCCGCGGCACCGGGCAGCTTTGCCGCCTGGTTGCGCGGGCTGCCCCTCAAGCCCGCGGGCGCACCCGTCTTGCTCTACACCGGTGCCCCTAAATTCCGCCAGGACGTGCACGCCGCCGTCATCGATATCGACGTCGGCACGCGCGACCTGCAACAGTGCGCGGATGCCGCCATGCGCCTGCGTGCCGAATGGCTGTACGCCATGCAACGGCCCGGTGAGATCGCCTTCAACGATACCGGCTCGGGCCAGCCCATCTCCTTTTCGCGCTGGGCCGCCGGCCAGCGCCCACGTATGTCGGGTCGCGCGCTCGTCTGGTCGCGCGCGGCCACACCGGATGCGGGCTATGCCTCCTTCCGGCGCTACCTGGACACCGTATTCACCTGGGCTGGCACCCATTCGCTGGAGCGCCAGCTGGCGGCCGCGCCGATCAACGACATCGCCGCGGGCGATCTCTTCATCAAGGGCGGCTTTCCGGGGCACGCCGTGCTCGTGGCCGACGCAGTCAAGTCGGCCGCCGGCGCGACGCGCTTTCTGCTGCTGCAGAGCTTCATGCCGGCGCAACAGATACATGTCCTGAAAAACCTGCACGATGCCGATGCCTCGCCCTGGTATCGGCTCGACTTCGGCGACCGGCTGGCGACGCCAGAGTGGGTCTTTGCGCGCGACAGCCTGCGGCGCTGGCGTTGACGGCAAAACAAAAACCCACGCGCGGTGCTGCGCGTGGGCTTGCTAAAGTAACCCGGCTCGGTTCCAGCGAGAGCGCGGCGGTGAGCGTCGCGCTCGTTCAAGACATCGCTGCAGCCGTGCCCGGCGCCATACAGCCGCTTACTGGCCACCCTTGCCGTCAACGATGGCGTTCAGGTCCGTTTCGCTGGCGGCGCGACGGCTGCGACCATCGAACATGGCGCCCTGCTCGATCAGCAGCGACATGTGATGGATGTCGCCATCGACATTGGAGGAGGCCTGCAGGGCAACTGTCTTACCACAGATCACGCCCGAGACCTTGCCGCGCACGACCACCTGCCGGCCGGCGACCATGCCCGTCACCTGGCCCTTCTCGCCAACGATGACCTCGGCCGCCTGCACGTCGCCTTCGATCTCACCGTCGACCTGCAGCACGCCGCGGCCGATGATCTTCAGCCCCTGGCCGATGATCTTCAGGTCGTTGCCGATCACCGATTTCTCGTTGCTTTCCGGGCCGCTGGGGCGGTGAGGTTGAACGCCGTTGGTATTACTGTTGGCCAGGCGCGACTCGAGCGTCTTCGGCTCGGCCGTGGTGTTACGCGTAAACATGAGGGACCCCCGGTGAATAGGTGTAGGACAACGCCACAATGACATCACAGCGATGGTGGAATTATGTCAACTCCTGCCTGGAGGGACGCCCGCGGAGCAGGTTGTAGGCGCTTCTTAGGCGTTGCCGCGCAGGCGACGGCGAAGGCCCAGTCCCCTAGGCCCAGTCCCCTAGGCCCAGTCCCTAGGCCCAGTCCCCTAGGCGCAATGTCGCCGCGCTTCTTGCTCGGATCATCGCCGCTCCTGGTGAATAGGAATGCGCTGCACGAGGCGCTCGCCTTCGCCGCGCAATATGCCTGCGTCGCAGATCTCCGCAACGCCCTCCAGCGTGCGATAGCGCGTCGGCTGCAACAGGTGCTGCGCCGCAGGATCGATGAAGCGCACCCCGATGCAGCGGGCCTTCAGTGCGCTGAGCGCCATCGCATCGGTGCAGAACATATGGTTGCGCGCAAAGGCGTCGCGAAAAACACCATGCTTAGGAGCGGCGTCCTCGCGCACAGCCAGGCTGCGCACATAAAGTGGAAAGCCGTCCGGCAGCCACGGTAGCTGCGGCGCGGTGTCATAGTCGGATTGCGCGGGATCGATCACGCTCTCCTCGGCCATGACGTGCATCAGGCGATAGTGCATTGCCCTTACCTCGGCGCACCAGCGCGAAGCGTCCACAGGGCGATACTCAACACCGTCGCTCGCGCCGGACCAGGCAGCGCGCAACGCGCGGACACGAACAGGAAAGGCAATGCTCCACCAATCGAGCGCCAAGGCAGGGTGCCTGATGGTCACGTCGAGTTGCAGCGCCGCGGGCCACGGCTTGCGCTGCATGAACGGGCTTTCTCCTGTATCGCCCCCCAGCTCCTTGGTGACCGCAAGACTATTGGAAAACACCGCGCCGGTGCCGGCAGCCGGGCCCGGCCCGCTGCCGCTCGGCGGGAGCCATTGAGGCATCCAGATGCGCTCACCCATCGGTCACCGTTCCGCTCGTGCGCTACAAGCTCGGCTGCAGATGCGTTGCCATCGACATCGCGACAAGCATCAAGCCCACGCCGAGTTTGCACGAGTGTGGCGATCGGACGAATGCCCGTTGGGGCGGACACTCAAATTCGGCGCGCCGCGTCCGCTTCCGACGGTCGCGCCGAGCCATGCATCATTGTGCGCCTGGCTGGTGCCACTGCCTCCGGCCCTGCCGCATGGTGCAGCCGCGCCAACGCCTCGCTCGCCCGCCGGCCAAACGGCCTCGGCCAGGTCGGCTTCAGTGATGAGGCGGCCTCGATGGTCTTGTTGCGCAGCATGTGCGTGACCGACCCAGCCGGCGGCGCGACTGGTGTGGTGGGATCACCTCGTCGATGTCGCGGCGTTCATCAGCCGCGATCGGCGAAAAGGTCGCGCCCATATGCGGCCGATGCGATCTCGGCCAGCCCCCAGAGCGCGGTACTGACACTCAGCCCCTGCCCCGCCTCTCGGCGTCGGCGCGCCGGATGCGCTCGGCCACGCGCTCGCGTTGACTGCGGGAGTTCACTTCGCCGCGGCTGGTGCACATTACGCAGTCGCACATCCATGGCGCCTTGCCCTTCGCTTCGGGGAAGTAGCGCCAGCCGAAGGCCCGTGGCAGGGCACGTACCCGCACGATCTCGCGCGGCAACACCCGGCGCGGCAGCATGATCTCGTAACCGCGAGGATCGGATCTGTTGCGGATATAGCCGACCGCCTCAGCGGCAGTCATGGACTGCTGTTGCTCGCGGTAATGCCTGGCAAACACGATCTCGCGGTCCGGTACGCGGAAATCAATAGCTGCCAGCGCCGTCCGGCCCGTGCGCTTCAGCTCGCGCGACCACGCATGCGTGAGCGCAAAGCTCTCGATGACCGGGAAGGCCCAGACGAATCCATGAACGGGAGCAATGCCGTTACGGGCGATACGCTTGGCGACATTCTCCGCAGTGATGTGCACCAACAGCGCCAAGTGCATTGCCCCTATTGCCATGCCTCGCGGCACCGCTGCCCCAGCGCGAACGGCGCTTCGGGTCGCCAGGCTGGATCCGGCTCGTATTGCCCCCAGCCCATACGTCGTTGGCCGACTGCCATTGCCTTGCCCCAGCTCTTCGTCGCGAAGGCGCGGACGAGCACCGCACCAGGCTCGTTCAGCTCGCGCGCTGCATCGCCATCAGGTTTTGCCAAGCGCAACGGGAAGCATGGTGCGCGGCCATCGTGCAAACCTGCAACAGCAGCTTGACCAAGACGACGCCTCTAAAGGGGAATGTTGTCGTGCTTTTTCCAGGGGTTTTCGACGGTCTTGTTGCGCAGCATGTTGAGCGAGCGGCACAGCCGGCGGCGCGTGTGACGTGGCAGGATCACCTCGTCGATGTAGCCGCGCTCGGCTGCGATGAACGGGTTGGCGAAACGGTCCTGGTACTCCTTGATGCGCGCGGCGATCTTCGTTGCGTCCGATAAGTCGGCGCGATACAGGATCTCGGCGGCGCCCTTCGGCCCCATCACGGCGATCTCCGCCGACGGCCACGCGTAGTTCACGTCGCCGCGGATATGCTTGGAGCTCATCACGTCGTAGGCGCCGCCATAGGCCTTGCGCGTGATCACCGTCACCTTCGGCACGGTGGCCTCCGAGTAGGCGAACAGCAACTTGGCGCCGTGCTTGATGAGGCCGCCGTACTCCTGCGCGGTGCCCGGCAGGAAGCCAGGCACGTCGACGAAGGTGATGATAGGAATTTCGAAACAGTCGCAGAAGCGCACGAAACGCGCGGCTTTGCGCGACGCATCTGCATCCAGCACCCCCGCTAGCACCATCGGTTGGTTGGCAATGATGCCGACGGTGCGGCCCTCCATGCGCGCGAAACCGGTGACGATGTTGCGGGCGTACTGGTCCTGGATCTCGAAGAAGTCGCCCTCGTCCACGACCTTCAGGATCAGCTCCTTGATATCGTAGGGCTTGTTGGGGTTGTCCGGGATCAGCGTGTCGAGTGACGGCTCCGGCCGGTCCGGACTGTCGGAGGTCGGCAGCTCCGGCACGCCCGACTTGTTGTTCGACGGCAGGAAGTCGAGTAGTCGGCGCATCTGCAGCAGCGTCTCGACGTCGTTCTCGTAGGCGCGGTCGGCGATGGAAGACTTGGTGGTGTGCACGCGCGCACCGCCCAGCTCCTCGGCGGTGACAGTTTCGTTGGTGACGGTCTTGACCACGTCAGGACCGGTGACGAACATGTAGCTCGTGTCCTTCACCATGAAGATGAAGTCGGTCATGGCCGGGGAGTATACGTCGCCGCCGGCGCATGGGCCCATGATCACCGAGATCTGCGGGATGACGCCGGAAGCCAGCACGTTGCGCAGGAACACCTCGCCGTAGCCGCCCAGCGCCGCCACGCCCTCTTGGATGCGCGCACCGCCGGCGTCAAACAGGCCGATGATGGGCGCGCGATTCTGCAGCGCCATGTCCTGGATCTTGGTGATCTTCTTGGCATGCGCTTCCGATAGTGAGCCGCCGAACACCGTGAAGTCTTTGGCGAACACATAGACGACGCGGCCGTTGATGGTACCCCAGCCGGTCACCACGCCGTCACCCGGGATCTTGGACTTCTCCATGCCGAAGTCGTGGCAGCGGTGCTCGACGTACATGTCGAACTCCTCAAAGGAGTTCTCGTCCATCAGCAGCTCAATGCGCTCCCGGGCGGTGAGCTTGCCGCGCTTGTGCTGCGCCTCGATGCGCGCCTGCCCGCCGCCAAGCCGTGCCTCCGCCCGCCGCCGCTCCAACTCGTCCAGCACGTCCTTCATGGCAGCTGCCCCACGCCTGCTTCGTCGCTCTATCGGCTCATAGCATGGCGGTGGTGCACTGCAAAATGGCGGACGCTGAGCTGCCGACGCTTAGATGCTATCCTGTGCCGATGATCCACCGCCGGTCCATCCTGTCGCTCATGGGCTGCACAGCCGCCGGGCATCTGCTGCCCATCCCAGCCGCTCTGGCGCTGGGCGAACGGGAGCAGCACTTCGTTGCCGAGGCCGCCCGCATGAAGAGCGAGGCGGTGGCAAAGGGCGACCAGCCGTATGGCGCCGTTCTTGTGCGCGATGGGGCGATCATCGGCTGGGGGCCGAGCCGCGTCATCGCCGATCGCAATGCCGACGCGCACGCCGAGCGCGTCGCCCTGTGGGATGCGCAGCGCCGAACCGGCAAGCCGGAGCTGGCGGGTGCCGTGCTGTATTCGACATCGCGACCCTGTTCGGCCTGCCAACAGCAGCTGGCGCTCGCCAAGGTTGAACGCATGTATGTTGGTCCAGCTGCAACCGACGCCGGGGGTCCGCAAAAAGGAGGGAGTTGATGGCATGCGCACGTCACACGGGTCGGTCTGGCAGCGCTGGGCATTGCTGGCGGCAATCCTCCTCTGGGCGGCCATGACTGCGGGCGCGCACAGCCAGTCACCGGCGACGCACGACATGCTGGATGCAGCGATGCGCGGCGATGCAGAGCGGCTGGCGAAATTGATCACGGGCGGCGCGCCGCTCGATCCCACTGACAACGCTCAGCAGACGCCGCTGCTGCTGGCCGTGCAGGCAAATCACCTCGCCGCGGCCGAAGTTCTGATCAAGGCCGGCGGCAACATCAATGCGCAGGCAGCCAACAAGGACACGCCATGGCTGCTGGCCGGTGCACTCGGCCGCACCGAGATGCTGCGCCTGATGATCCCGCGCGGACCCAATCTGTCCATCCGCAATCGGTTCGGCGGCAATGCTCTCATCCCAGCCTGCGAGCGCGCCCACGTCGACACGGTCAAGCTGCTCTTGACCACCAACATCGACGTCAATCACATCAACAACCTCGGCTGGACCTGCCTGCTCGAGATCGTGATCCTCGGCGACGGCGGCCTACGCCACGTCGAGGTTGCGCAACTGGTGCTGGCCGCTGGAGCCGATCCCAACATCGCCGACAAGGACGGCGTCTCGCCGCTCGCACATGCCAAGCGCAAGGGACAACGCGCGATCGCACAACTGATCGCCAACGCGGGTGGTCGCTAGACTGTAGATGGGCGCATGCACACCTGGCCGCCGCTTGTGTCGTATTGCCGTCGCAAAGCTGCGCGCTTGTATGCCCCGCGCGGGGCAGCGTGGAGGCGACCCGACCGGGCGCCGTACCAATGGGGGCAAGCGATGCGCACCTTGTGTCTTGCTGCATTTTTGGTTCTGGGATTCCTTGTTCGCTCGCCGTCCGTGAAGGCGGATGCACGCGGCGATGCCAACCGCATTGTCCAGATCCTTATCAATCAGAGCGTCTTCAACGCCATGGTCGACGCGATGGAGCCGCTAACACGACAGGCCCTCGCGCAAACCCTGTCGCAGGGCGCGAACGCCCGCCTGTCGCCCGCCAGCCGCGACGTCATCACCACCATGTTTCTGGATGCCTTCCGCGAACGCTTCCTCGGAGCCATGCTCTACGAGTACGTCCAGATCTACATGGCTGAGCTGACGCCCGACGAGCTTGCGGGCTTGAGGGCTTTTCTGGAAACGCCCGCCGGCCAGTCTTTCGGCGCCAAGCAAGCGAACCTCATTCGGCGCGGCTCGCAGGTGGGCGCCAAGGTTGGTCGTGACATGGGCATCATGGCCGCCAGGACGATCGGACAACGCTTGACGACGGAAGGACAAAAATTGATCAGCAATCGGTCCGACCTGGAGATCCTGCGGCGCAGCTTTCCCAACCGGTAGCTGAAGGTCGGGGCACGGCGGCTCCTGGCGCGGGAATAATGCGCGTCCGGCGTCCCTTCAGCATGCCTATCGGGTACTTCAGCCCCAATTCCATCATGCCTGTTCGGCTCGTAGCCCAGGTGAGGCAGCGGCTGCCTCAGCGGGCCAGCTCCAACATGCGGCTGGCCGCCTGCATGTCGGCCCAGCGGCGGGCGCGGCGGGCCTTGGCCTCGGCGTCCTCGCCCCACCTGCTGATCTGCCAGTCCTCGTCGACGTGCGCGGCCGCCCACGCCTCCTCTGCCGACAGATGCCCGCGCGCGTGCGCCAAGGCCAGCACAACGGAGCCCAACAGCGTGGTGATGACGTGCAGCGCAGCCAGCGCGAAGCCGTCGTACTCCTCCAGCGCCCGTGCAACCGCTACCTTGGCGGCATCGGCCTGCGCCACCGGCATCAGCCCGGCACCGACTGCAAGGCGCGCCCCGAGGTCCTGCTCGGCCCATTTCAGTATCGGGTCCCATACTTCGCTCTGACGCCGCTGCAGCCCCTCGGGGCCGTCCGCGCGATAGCACAGCAGATCGCTGCCCGCGTACTTGGCGATATCGGCCCGCACCTCGGCCTGGCGCCGCGCCACGCCGTCGATTGCCGAATTGGCAAGCTTGGTGAGCGGCATGCTCAAGGGATCGATGTGGGTGCCCTGCGCTAGCCATTCGTCGGCGATGGCTTGCGCCAGTGCCGGCGTCGGTGCGGCCAGCTCCGCCTTGGCCGGGGTGCGCACGGGCCGGCCGTCGAGGCGGATGCGGTGGTCGGCCGGGCCCTTGGCGTCGACGCTCACCGATGCATAGAACCGCTTCGGCAACATGCGCGCTGGCTCACCCGGTCTGTCCATCGCCTCTCTCCTGCGCGGCGAGCAGCGCGTCGATGGTCGCCACCAGTTGCTCGCCGCTGTCCGCCACCACGTGGGCGCCGGCTCGCACCAGTTGCTCGGGCCTGTGATAGCCCCAGCCAACTCCCACAGCACCGACACGCGCGCTGCGCGCCATCTCGATATCGAACGTGGTGTCGCCGACCATCACCGTCGCCTGCGGCCCGACGCCGGCATCGGCCATCGCCTTGAAGATCATGGACGGGTGGGGCTTGGACGGGTGATCGTCGGCCGTCTGGATGGTGAGGAAATGGTTATTCCAGCCCTCGCGATCGAGCAGGCGCGCCACGCCGCGCTTGGACTTGCCGGTCGCCACACCGAGCACGACCTGCTCGCGAGCCGCGAGCGCCGTGATGGCCGCGCGCATGCCGGGAAACAGCGGATCGTTGTGGTGCGCACCGTTCTCGCGCACCTGCGAGAACCCTGAGCGATAGGCCTCGATCAGGGCCGACCGCATCGCCGGGCTCTCCTGCGGAGCCAGGATCGCGAACGCCTCCGGCAGGGACAGACCGATCACGCCCAGCACCTCAATGCGCGGGGGCGCCGGCAGGTCCAGCCGCCCGAAGGCGTGCTGCATGGTGGCGAAGATGGCAGCCTGGCTGTCGACCAGCGTGCCGTCGCAATCGAAGATGACGAGCTTCATGGGCGCGCTTATGCACCGGGCACGCCCCCCCCGCAACCCACGCGACTACTCGCGCCGCAGCACCCCGCCGACCAGGCGGTTGGCCCAGCCCTTGGCGCGGAATTCCTGCCGCAGCGCCTCGGGGTCGTACACCGTCTCGACCCACTCCATAAAGGGCATCGGCGTGTCGGCGTTGTCCTGCAGGTAGCGCTCGAAAATGCAGTCGAGGATGCCGGTATCAGCGGAGCGGAAATGGCCAAAGCGCACACACAGCTGACGCTTCGCCTTCTCGATCGGCACCTGCTCGGCCAGATGCAGATAGAGCACGCTCATCAGCCCGGCCCGGTCTGCGCCCGATTTGCAGTGCATCAGAACGGGATACTCGATCCGCTCGAACAGGTCGCGGGCCGCCTTGATGGCTTCGCGTGAGGGCGCCTCGCGCGAGCGCACCTGGAAGTTGACGAGTGCTACGCCGTGCTCCCGGCAGGTGTCGCGTTCCGTCCAATAGCTGCCGCAGGCGCGCTCGCCGCGCAGGTTGATAATGGTGCGCAGGCCGCGCCGCGCCATGGCCCGGATCTGATGCGGGGCCGGCTGCGCCGATCGCCAGGCGCGCGTGCCGATGCGGTGCTTATTGAGGTAGAGCAGGCGGAAGATGCCATGGTCGACCAGCAGCATGTCGAGGCGCTTGGCAAGGGGCCCGAGCACTCGGCAGACCCAGGGCGGGGACTGCTCGATGAGCACGGGTCGCCATCCGAGCGTCGCGCGCCGCAACCGCTGCAGCAGCGGCTTGCGTGCAATCCCAGCACCGCCGCCCAGGACTTCCGTTGTCACAGCCCACCCCTCCCACAGCCCGCGTTGCAAGGTGCCGGAGGGCTGCGACAGTTAGGTTGCGGTTCGATGCAGGCTGCGTGACAGCGGAGCGGTGTGGCCCAATCGCGCCACCCTGCTGCAGCCACGCCGCCTCCCCTCGAGCATGCCCACGCCGATGACCGCACTTGACGCGCACGCGCAAATTGCGTACTTCACCCAAGGGTTATTTAACCAGACGGTATAATTCGCATGCCCGACCCCCTCAGCACGACGTTTGCAGCCCTCGCCGACCCCACGCGCCGCGCGATCCTGGCGCGGCTGGCGCTCGGCGAGACGTCGGTGACGGAACTGGCGGAACCCTTCGCCATCAGCCTGCCGGCCATCTCCAAGCATCTCAAGGTGCTCGAGCGGGCCGGCTTGATCGCGCGCGGTCGGGAGGCGCAGTGGCGCCCCTGCCGCATCGCCCCCGACGGCCTACGCCCGGTCGATGACTGGCTGGAAAGCTATCGACGGCTTTGGAACGAGCGGCTGGATCGCCTGGAGGCCTACCTGCACGAGCTGCAGGCCAACGAGGGCAGGCAACCGGGCACCAAGGACACGGAGGCGAAGGGTGGCCGAAAGAAATAGCATCGACCTCGAGCAGGACCCTGCCGTGATGGTCGGGACGCGGGTGCTCGATGCCCCGCGCACGCTGGTCTTCAACATGTGGTCCGACCCCAAGCATCTTGCGCAATGGTGGGGGCCCAACGGCTTCAGCACGACCACGAACACCTTCGATCTAAGGCCCGGCGGCGTGTGGCGCTTCGTCATGCATGGGCCTGACGGCCGCAACTACGACAACCGCATCGAGTTCGAGGAAGTCGTACGGCCAGAGCGCATCGTCTACCGGCACCGCGGCGAGGACGCCGAGCCGGTTCAGTTCCGGACCACCGTCACCTTCGAGGACCTAGGTGGCAGAACCAGGCTGACGCTGCACGCACGGTTCCCCTCTGGCAAGGCGCGCGATCGCGTCATCGGCGAGTTCGGCGCCGACAGAGGCATGGTGCAGACGCTCGCCCGCCTCGCCGAGTACCTGGGTCGGATCGGCAAGGCGTGGCGCGCCAACAGTGCACGCCACCTGATGCCCAAGTATGAACTCACCAAACCGGACCAGCGCGCACTCACGCTGGCGCGGACCTTCGACGCCCCGCGCCGCCTCGTGTTCGATGCGTTCACCAAGCCGGAGATGGTCAAGCAGTGGCTATGGGGGCCGCCCGAGTGGCCGATGGTCCACTGCGAGATCGACCTCAGGGTAGGCGGCAAGCTGCGCTACGTCTGGCGCCACGTGACCAGGGGCGAGATGGGCATGAGCGGCGTCTTTCACGACATCAAGGTGCCTGAGTTGCTCGTCAATACGGAGCTGTTCGACGAAGACTGGACTGGCGGCGAGACCTTGGTCACCACCACCTTTAGGGAACACGACGGCCGCACCGTGGTTTCAGCCACCGTACGCTACGCTTCGCAAGCAGCTCGCGACGGCGCGCTCAAGACCGACATGCTCGAGGGATGGTCGCAGGGCCATGATCGCCTCGACGAGATGCTGACCGCACTAGGCGCCAGCACCGCACAATAAGTTCATCGACAGCAGTCCACGCGAACCACCCGAGGAGAACGCCATGCGAGTGGAACCCTATCTGTTTTTCGATGGTCGCTGCGAGGAGGCGATCGACTTCTACAAGAAAACGCTCGGCGCCCAGGTTGCCATGCTGATGCGCTTCAAGGACAACCCCGAGCCGCAGGGTGATGCAGGCTGCGCGCCGGGCAATCCTGACAAGATCATGCATGCCTGCCTGTCCGTGCGCGGCACCAACATCATGGCCTCCGACGGCAACGCCAAGGGCAATCCGAAATTCGAGGGGTTCTCGCTGTCGTTCCCCGCCAAGGACGAGACGGAGGCCGACAAGCTGTTTGCCGCCCTGTCCGATGGCGGTCAGGTGCAGATGCCGCTGATGAAAACATTCTTCTCGCCGCGCTTTGGCATGGTGGCCGACAAGTTCGGCGTCAGCTGGATGGTGATCGTCAATCAGCCTGCGTCTGCAGAAAAATCGAAGGACTTCGTCATCTCGCGCGTGTTCGATGCGCCGCGCGAACTCGTCTGGCAGGCCTTCACCGACCCGAAGCGCATGAAGGAATGGTGGGGTCCGAAGGGCGCCCGGGTGATCCATGCGAAGATGGATCTGAAGCCGGGGGGAACCTACCACTACGGCATGCAGATGCCGGACGGCGCAGCAGTCTGGGGCAAGTTCACCTTCCGCGAAATCGTGCCACGCGAGCGCCTGGTGTTCATCAACTCCTTCTCCGACGAGGATGGCGGCATCACGCGTCATCCGATGGCGCCGAGCTGGCCCATGCTGATGCACTCGACGTTCACCTTCGAGGACGAACCCGGCGGCAAGACCAAGGTCACGATCCGCTGGCAGGCCTATCAGGCCGCGCCGGAGGAGCAGGCCACGTTTGATGCCGGCCATGACAGCATGCGCCAGGGCTGGGGCGGCTCGCTGGACGTGCTGACCGAGTACCTAAGCAAGGCCGCGAAGCCCAAGTCGAAGGCAAAAGCCAAGGCGAAGGCCTGAGACGGCGGGAGAAGGGCATGAACAGCATCGCATCACGCGCGCCCGCGGCGGGCGAGCTGACGAGCCCGGCGCACTCAACCGGGCTCGTCATGAGCGCACTGGTGATCGTCTTGCTAGTCTTCGATGCCGCCATCCAGCTGGTGCCGACGACCGTCGTCACCGAGACGATGACGGCGCTCGGCGATCCAACAGGGCCGGGAGCGCGGGCTCTATCTGCGCGATGCGCGCTTGCGTGCCCTCATTCCGCTTCGCTCGTAACTGACCATCGCCCTACACACCCCCGCAGCCGCATCCCAGGAGAATGACATGGCCTATGTCGATGGATTCATCGTTCCCGTTCCAGTCAAAAACCTGAAGGCCTACCGCAGCCTCGCGCAGAAGGCCGGAAAGATCTGGCGCGAACACGGCGCGCTGGAATTCCGGGAGTGCGTCGCCGACGACGTGAAACCTGGCAAGTGGACGTCATTTCCGCAGAGCGTGAAGCTCGAGAAGGGCGAGACGGTGGTGTTCTCGTGGATCCTCTACAAATCGCGCGCCCATCGTGATCGCGTCAATGCCAAGGTCATGAAGGACGAGCGACTGAAAGGCATGATGGATGGCTCGGCGATCCCCTTCGACGGCAAACGCATGATCTACGGCGGGTTCAAAATGCTGGTCGAAGAATAGCCACACGCCCAACCCGGGGGAGAAAGCACTGATGCAGAGTGAGCCGAAGAAAGAGCACGCCTGGTTCAAGCAGCTGGTCGGCGAATGGACCATGCAAGGCGAAGCCGTGATGGGTCCCGATCAGCCGCCCATGAAATCGAAGGGCGTCGAGAGCGTCCGCATGCTCGGCGACTTCTGGATGGTGGCGGAAGGCGAAGCCGAGATGCCTGACGGGCAGAAGGGCAAGATGATCATGACGCTCGGCTACGACCCACGCAAGAAGCGCTATGTCGGCACCTGGGTCGGCTCCATGATGGACCTGCTGTTCGTCTATGACGGCAAGATGGATGCGGCCAAAAAGGTTCTCACGCTCAGCACCGAGGGACCGAGTTTCACCAATCCGAAGAAGATGGCGAAGTTCCAAGACATCATCACCATCAAGTCCAAGGATCTTCGCACGCTGACCTCGCGCGTGCAGGGCGACGACGGCAAGTGGACTGAGTTCATGACCGTGCAATACCGGCGCAAGAAGTGACCCGAAGCGAGCAGGCGACGGCCATGGCCTCCAGATTGCAGACCAACGACCGCGAGCTGGTCATAACGCGCGTTTTCAATGCGCCGCGCGAACTGGTCTTCAAAGCCTGGACCGATCCCAAACTCGTCATGCGCTGGTGGGGGCCGCGGTGGCACCCGGCCAGCCACATCGAGATGGATGTGCGGCCGGGAGGCACATGGCGCAACCGCCTCACCTCGACGGAAGATGGTACGCCGCTGTGGCACCACGGCGTGTTTCGCGAAATTGTCGCGCCCGAGCGCCTTGTCTTCACCTTCGTGTGGGAAGAAGAGGGCGAGCGCGGCATGGAGAACATCGTCACCATCACGTTTGCCGACGAGGGCGGCAAGACCCGCCTCACCCTGCGTCAGGCACCGTTCCAGTCGGTCGCAGAGCGCGACGGCCATGGCCAGGGCTGGAACAGCACGCTCGATCGCCTCGAGGCCGAGCTGGCCGCTTAGACTGAGCCACCCGCAACAATGAGAGAGACCTCCCATGCAGCGATCCGAAGGGACCGCGCTCTTGCAGCCTGCGCCTTCCAGTGAGAGAAGGGCCGTTTGCAAAGCGACCAGGACTGTCATGCCGCCCATCATCTCGGTTGCCAATCTCTCCAAGCGCTACGCGTCAGGCTTCCAGGCTCTGCAAAACATCAACCTGGACATCCGGCGCGGCGAAATCTTTGCTCTGCTCGGACCCAACGGCGCCGGCAAGACAACGCTGATCAGCATCATCTGCGGCATCGTCACCGCGAGCGAGGGCCGCGTGACCGTGGATGGCCACGACAACGTTCGGGCCTATCGCGCCGCCCGCTCGCTGATCGGCCTCGTGCCGCAGGAGATCATGATCGCCCCATTCGAGACGGTGTGGGCGACGTTGAACATGTCGCGCGGCCTGTTCAACAAGCCAAGCAACCCGGCCTATCTTGAGAAGATCCTGTCGGACCTGTCCCTGCTGGACAAACGCAATGCCAGGATCGTGACGCTGTCGGGCGGCATGAAGCGGCGTGTCCTGATCGCCAAGGCGTTGGCACATGAACCACAGATTCTGTTCCTCGACGAGCCGACCGCGGGGGTCGACGTGGAGTTGCGCAAGGACATGTGGGAGATCGTGCGCAATCTACGCGCGGCTGGCGTCACCATCATCTTGACCACGCACTATATCGAGGAAGCCGAGCTGATGGCCGACCGTGTCGGCGTCATCAACAAGGGTGAGATGGTGCTGGTCGAGGAGAAAGCCGAGCTGATGCGCAAGCTCGGCAAGAAGCGCCTCACGCTGCAGGTCACCAACCGGCTCGATGCCGTCCCGGCCGCACTGTCGGGTTTTGGCCTGACGATCGCCGGCGACGGTTATGAGCTCGTATATGACTATGACACCCAGGCCGACCGAACGGGCGTTGCCACTCTGCTCGGTGCATTGAGCAGCGCGGGCGTCCGCATCCGCGACCTGCACACCTCCCAGTCATCGCTCGAGGAGATTTTCGTCGGCCTCGTGCACGAATCGCAGGAACAGCCATGAATCTGCGCGCCGTCATCGCTATCTATAACAACGAAATGATGCGCACCGCTCGCACGCTGGCGCAGAGCATCGTTTCGCCCGTTATTTCGACCGTGCTCTATTTCGTCGTGTTTGGGGCAGCGATCGGCTCGCGCATCTCAGAGATCGAAGGCATCAACTACGGCTCGTTCATCGTGCCGGGCCTCATCATGCTGACGCTGCTCACCCAGAGCGTGATGAATGCCTCGTTCGGCATCTATTTCCCACGCTTCATCGGCACCATCTACGAACTTCTTTCGGCGCCGATCTCGTTCTTCGAGATCGTGCTGGGTTTCGTCGGCGCAGCTGCCACCAAGTCGATCATCCTTGGCCTCGTCATCCTTGCCACCTCGTTCCTGTTCGTGCCGCTGCATATTGCGCATCCCCTGTGGATGTTGCTCTTCATGGTACTAACCTCGGTGACGTTCAGCCTGCTCGGCTTCATCATCGGCATCTGGGCGGACGGATTTGAGAAGTTGCAGATCATCCCGCTTCTCATCATCACGCCGCTCACCTTTCTCGGCGGCACGTTCTATTCAATCAGCGTGCTGCCGCCGGTGTGGCAGACGGTTACGCTGTTCAATCCAGTGGTCTATCTGGTGTCGGGGTTCCGCTGGAGCTTCTTTGAGATCTCCGATGTGCATATCGGCGTGAGCGTTGCCATGACGCTGGTATTCCTCGGGCTGTGTCTCATCACCGTGTGGTGGATCTTCCGCACCGGCTACCGCCTCAAGACCTAGCCGTCGGCCGGGCGCAACCTCCGCTGCCCCAAGGCGTTGACAGGAGCAGCACAATGCGGAGGTGCGCCATGCTCTATCCTCGATCGGCTATCTGCGCCCTGATAGGCGCGGCGCTTGCAGCGTCGACCGCGTATGCCCAGTCGCAAACCAGCATCGGCGTGCTGACCTGCACGTCCGGGGCCGGCATCGAAGGCAAGGGTGCCGCCGACAATCCCGATCTCATGACCTGCGGTTTCAAACCGACCGACGGCGGCGCCGAGCAGCGCTACGCAGGCAAGTTCAAGACGGCCGCCCCGGACCGCGGAGCACCGGCGGGAAAGCGCGTGTGGGTCTGGTCGGTGCTGGGTCCGAGCACAACCAAGCTACCGACCGGTGCCCTGGCGCAGAAATATGTTGTCGACACACGCAGTGCCCGCGGTCCCGTGGTGGTTCTGACCGGCGAATCGAATAATGCAATCTCCCTGCAGGCCGAGACGGCTGGCGGGGCGGCTGGCGCAGCCATGGAAGTGGAACTCAAGCTGTTGACAACGCCAGCCTGACATTGCGGAGCGCTGCCCGTCATACTTCCATGTCAGCATCGAAGAATCGTACAGGCGAGTTGGAGCAGAGGAGAGGGACGCTATGAAGTTGTTCATCGGCAAACCCGACGGCAGCGAACTCGTGCTGGCCGAGGAAGCCAGTGGCGCGTGGAAGCCGTCAGCCACCATTGCCGCCGACATGGCGGCGTTTCTGGCAGGCGCAGACCCCGAGCAGTTCGAGCTGTGGGTCGAGGAAGACGAGGAGTAACGGCTCGCGGGACATCCTGAAATTTTGCGTCAGCGAAATCCGGGAACCGGCGGCAAATGCAATCCTGGTCCCGGCTCTGAGCGGTGCTCAGGCCGGGATGACACAAACATCAACGGCTATCCTGGTCGGCGTCGAAGCGGGCCGGGTCCAGGCCCAATAGCTCCCAGCTCTTGGCCATGTGCTCGGGCAGTGGTGCTGTCACGTCGATCTTGGCATGGCCCGCTAGCGGATGCGGAATGACAAGCCGGCGCGCGTGCAGGTGCAGCCTGGGCTCGATGCCGCTGTCGGCCAGCGCCTTGTCGCCCTCGTACTTGTTGTCGCCGATGATTGGATGCCCGATCAGCGCCATGTGCGCGCGCAGCTGATGCTGCCGGCCGGTGACCGGCTTCAATGACACCCACGACGCCTTGTGCGCCACCCGATCGATCACCGAATAGTGTGTGGTGGCATGCATGGCTTTGTCCTGCTCGCCGGGCAGTGCCTTGCGCACGCGGTCACCGTCGGGGCCAGCTGCCTTGACGAGCGCCGCCTCCACCTTGCCCTGCGGCGGCTTCGGCACGCCCTTGACCAGCGCCCAATAAGTCTTGGCTGCCGAGCGCGTCTGGAAGATGCGCCCGAGCTTGGCCGCCGCGTCGCGATGCTTGGCGACCAGCAGCACACCGGTGGTATCGCGGTCGAGGCGATGCACCAGGCGCGGCCGATCGCCGAAGCGGTCGACCATGCCGGCCAGGATGCCATCGATGTGTCGCTTGGTGCCGGTGCCGCCCTGCACGGCGATGCCGAACGGCTTGTTCAGCACCAGCACGTGCTCGTCCTCGAACAGGATGGCGCGCTCGATGATGTCCCGGTCGCCTTTGGAGACGCCGAGCGGCGCCTGCAATGAGGGTTTGGCGGCGGCGGGCTTGCGCACCATCTGCGGCACGCGCACCTGCTGGCCCGCCTCCAGCCGTGCATTGGCCTGCACGCGCTTGGAGTCGACCCGCACCTGGCCCGAGCGCAGCAGCTTCTGCAGGTAGCCGTAGGTGACGTCCGGGAAATGCAGGCGGAACCAGCGGTCGAGGCGCAGCCCGGCCTCGTCGCGCGCAACCTGCAACGTCTCGACGCCGGTCATGTCAGCACCAGCCGGGTCAGCCACAGGCCCAGGTACAAGCCGAGGATGGAGAACCCTACCGAGCCCAGCAGATAGAACGCGGCCGCCAGGTGCTCGCTGCGCCCCACCAGGTAGGAGAAATCCAGCGAGAAAGCCGAGAACGTGGTGTATCCGCCGAGCACGCCGGTGGCGAGCAGCGTGCGCAAGTCGGTCGATGCCTGGAACTTGAGGGCGAGGCTTTCGATCAGCACGCCCATCAGGAAGCAGCCCGTGACGTTGACGAAGAACGTCCACCAGGGAAACCCCGGCCCCAGCCAGCGGCCCATGCCGACGTTGACCAGGTGCCGCGCGCCCGACCCCAAAGCCCCACCCGCCATGGCATAGAGAAGCAGTTTCATCGTTCGATCCAACTTGGCACGGGGAGATCTATCGCTCGACTCATCTCCAAACTATCACCCCACCC
>DASTOW010000238.1:0-5712 GCA_035762425.1 Hyphomicrobiaceae bacterium
AGCCTTGGCGAACAGGCCGACGGCGATGACGCGCGCCACGTAGCGCGCCATGCAGTCGTAGGCGGTTTCCGAAGAACCAAACTCACCCGGATCACGGCGGCCATTCTCGCGCAGCGTACGCGCCAGAACTTCCATGGCCTCGTAGCGGCCGATGCGCGGCACATTCTCGGTATTGGCGATGTGCTGCAGGCTGGCCCGCATGGCCTGGTAGTGCGGGTCCTTCACCAAGTTCTTCATATAGTGCAGGCCGACCAGGATAACGTCGGTGTTGTGCTCCTTGAGCCAGCGCACCATCTCGCCGACCGTTTCCTGGAACTCCTCGACCGGCACCTGCGCGAACGCGTCGTTGGTGCCGACCTGCCAGAGCACGACATCGGGCTGATTGAGCGCGACCTCGACCTTGAGCCGCTTGGCGGCATCACCCGCCAGTTCGCCGGACACGCCGCGGTTGATGATCTCCACATCGAGCCCGGCGATGGTACGCTCGAGCAACTGTTCAAGCAGCGGCGGATTGCCTTCGCGCATGCCGCCCAGGATCGACGCCGACGATGCGCCGATCGCCAGGATCTTCAGCTTCTTGGTGGTCGCCAAAGCGCGGGCGCTATTGGGCAGCGCCATGGTGCTGGCGTTGGCCTCGCCGCATTCCTTGGCCAGCGGCGGCAGGTCCATAGTGCCCTCGCCGGTGGTGGCCTGCGCCCGGGCAGCAACCGACAGCGCCGCGCTGAACAACAGCGCCACGCCGGCTGCGGTCATCAACCGCCTGCTAGTTGCTGCCTCCATTCGGACACCCAAGCTGTCAACCAAAGCAATGCTATGCCGACAACAACAAAGCCAGTATCCACTCCAAAGGAGCCCGAGTAAAGGTAGCGGACTATCTGTCCAAGCAAACTCAACACTGAGGCAACACAGAATACATTGAGCGAATTGCGTCCCAGTATCGAGAGAAATGTGACAAGCCAGGGCACGATACGCGCAATGTAAGGGTAGGTTACCGATACCACCGCCACCAACGCCAAGAACTGCAATAAGCGCACTGGCGTAAGAAATGTCTTGCCGTTCAGGAACAGAAGTTTGGGTTCCGGAAAGATGGTTGGATCGGGGAACAGGCTGAGCGCGACGACGATGGCACCCAGCACCGTGATCGGCAAAGCAATGAGGCGGATCACCTCGATGTGGCGCTGCACAAAATCGCCGACGCCGTCGGGCCGTGACAGAGTGAAACCCAGCACGAACAGCACCTGCCACGCAAACGGATTGAAGAACCACTGACCCGGCACCGGCCAGGTCGGCACCGTGATCGGCACGATCAGCGCGGCAAGGTAGATGGCGAGCGACAGCGGCAGCAGCAAAGGTCGAGCGAAGCGATAGAGCAGGGCGATCAATGGCGCCGCCACCACCATCAGCACGACATACAACGGCAGGATATCGAAGTAGCCGAGCTGATGGGTAAGCAGCACCAGGCCGATGTGGGTCAGGGCCGGATCGAGAAATACCGCCGCCGCATTGTGCCATTCCAGGATCAGCGGGTTGTCGAGCAGAAAGGCGGCGGAAGCCAGGCTGGCGATGGCGATGCTGCTGATCAGGATTTGCGCGGCATAGATCTGGAACGCCCGGCCGCCCAGGCGGAGCATCAGGCGCGAGGTGCTTTTCGGCGCATCGCTGCCGCCGACCAGATAGCCGAGCGACCAGCCGGCAAGAAACACGAACAGCTCCGCCGAGTCCGAGAAGGACAGATTGCGATGCGTGAAGCGCTCGTAGTAGATGCCCGGGATGTGATTGATAAAAATCGAGACGAGCGCATATCCGCGCCAGAAATCAACGGCGTTAGGAGTGCGTGGCATCGGGACCTCGAACGGGGCGCGGCTGTCGACACAGGGACATCAACGTTCCATCCCCGCTGCCAAAGTCCGGCTCAGTGCCCAATCCGTTGATGACGAAGCAAACTGGCAACAATCTGCTGCGTGCTCGGGTTCCAGTTGCAGCATGCGCAGGTGGATCGGCAACCGTCACCGGCCGCCGTCGACAAAGGTTGTGATCAGCGCATTGGCGATCGCATGCTTGCCGGGCACGGTGAGCCCGTCAGGGTGTCGCCGCTCCAGCATCAGCCTCGCGTCCTCGCGCGAGAACCAGCGCGCCTCGGCGATCTCGCCGCTGTCGATGGTGATCTCGGTTGTCTCGGCCTTGCCCATGCAGCCCAGCATCAGCGAATGCGGGAAGGGCCAGGGCTGGCTCGAATGATAGGCGACCTCGCCGACGCGAATGTTGGTCTCCTCCAGAACTTCACGGCGCACCGCGTGCTCGATGTCCTCACCGGGCTCAATGAAGCCCGCCAGCGCCGAGAACATCTTGTCGCCGTAGCGGTGCTCGTGTGCCAGCAGGCAGCGCTGTCCATCCGAGATCAGCATGATCACCACCGGATCGGTGCGCGGGAACCACTCCAGCCCGCACGCCCAGCACTTGCGCCGCCAGCCGCCGTCCTTGATCAGCGTGGTGCCGCCGCAATGGCCGCAGCAGCGCGCGTTCTCGTGCCATTGCGCAAGCGCCCGTGCCTGCCCGCACAACGACAGCTCGTCAGGAGCCAGGATGCCCTGCATGGCCAGTGATCGCAGATCGACGATCGGCCGTAGCATCTCGATGGCGCCGGGCGCATGCCGGGTGCGATGCTCGGTGACGGCAACCGCAAAGTGTGCCTTGCCGGCCCCGTCCACGCCCAGGAACAGGGCGTCAGCCGTGGGTAGACCCAGCCCATCGAGCTCGGCTCTGGAAAACCAGGCGAGCTGGGCAACCGTGCGCTCGGCATTGGAGCGAATGACGGGCTTCAAGTCGGCCAGCACGAGAAACCGGGTACCCGGCGCCTCGGCTTGCAACTTGATGTATTCCGCGTCGCTTCTTTTGGGACCGAGTCGATCGAGAAGCGTCGTCGCGCCGACCGTTGGCATGCAGGGGCTCCGTGGTGAGGCGGCGAGATGAGCACACCCACCGCGGGGGCGCAACGCGGGTTTTTCGCACCTGCCGCATCGGCGGTAGACCGCGGGGCGCGCCCCCAGATTCGGGCGCGCGCTGATAGTCACTGATACGCACATTCTTGCGGCGCAGCGAGCGGAACCCTGCTAGAGTTCCTCAAAAAAATGGTTTCGTTTCTAACCGAGTGGGAGGAATGCTGATGCTAAAGTTGGTGAATTGGGCAGTTGCAGCTGCGCTGGGTTTCGGCCTGGCGATGGCGGTCGAACCGGCAGATGCCCAGGAAAAGAAGGTTCTCAAGATGCAGGCGACGTGGCCTGCGTCTCTCACGCTGTATGAGAACTTCACGATGTGGGCAGAGCGGATCGACAAGCTGTCGGGTGGCACTCTCAAGATCGAGGCGATGCCCGCGGGCCAAGTCGTGCCGGCCTTCGAGGTGCTTGACGCCACGCACAAGAAGGTGCTCGACGGTGCCCATGCCTGGGGCGGCTACTGGACCGGCAAGGACAAGACCTCGATCCTGTTCACCGGCGGCCCTGGCGGTACGTTCGGTATGGACTTCACCGACTACATGGGTTGGATGTACTTCGGCGGCGGCTGGGAGCTGTATCAGGAGTTCTACCAGAAGCAGCTGAAGCTGAACGTTGTGGTGTTCCCGATCCTGCCATCAGGTCCGCAAGCGTTCGGCTGGTTCAAGAAGCCGATCCAGACCGTCGAGGACATGAAGGGCATGAAGTGCCGCCAGACCGGCATGGCCGGCGAGGTGTGGCAGGCGCTCGGCTTCACCGTCGTCAACATGCCGGGCGGCGAAATCATTCCCTCGGCCCAGCGCGGCGTGATCGATTGCGCGGAGTGGGTCGGCGGCGTCGAGGACATGCGTCTCGGTTTCCACAACGTGTGGAAATACCACTATTCGCCGGGTGTGCACGAGAACACCACGGTCGGCGAGATTCTGTTCAATGCCGACGTGTGGAATTCGCTCACGCCCCAGCAGCAGGAATGGGTCAAGTCGGCCGCCAACGAGACGTACGTGATCTGGCACGCCAAATGGCAGCGACAGAACGCCGACGCTCTGAAGGAGATGGTGGAGAAGCACGGCGTGCAGATCCTGCGCACCCCACCCGAGATCCTGATCGCCTTCATCAAGAAGTGGGACGAGCTGGCGGAAGCCGAAAGCCAGAAGAACCCCTTCTTCAAGAAGGTGCATGACAGCCAGCGCGCCTATGCCTCGCTGGTGGTGCCCTACAAGCGGGCCTACTTCCCGCCCTACTCCTTCATGGCCAACTACTACTTCCCCGAGAAGAAGTGAGGCCTGACGACACCGGAGGCTGCGCCTGACAGCGCAGTCTCCATCTTGGGGCACGTGATCCGGCACAAGAACCTGCAAAGCAGCGGGCAGCGTGCCGCTCCGTACGAGGGGGAGGAGACTATGATGCAGCCGTCCAAGGCGCTGCTGCTGACGATCCGCATTATCGATACCTTCACCGATATCACCGGATCTATCTTTGCGTGGCTGGCCGTGCCGCTGGTGGCCGGCGTCGCCTACGAGGTGTTCGCGCGCTATCTGTTTCACGCGCCGACCGTGTGGGCTTACGATCTCACCTACATGCTGTACGGTGCGCTGTTCATGCTTGGTGCGGCCTACGCGCTGCACAAGGGTGCGCACATCCGCACCGACTTCTTCTGGGACAGTTTTACGCCGCGCACCCGAGGGATCATCGACACCATCTCCTACGTGGTGTTCTTCTTTCCCAGCCTCACCGCGCTTGCCCTCATCAGCTTTCATGAGGCCGCCTACGCCTTTCAGATCAACGAAACCTCCGACCAGACGCCATGGCGGCCGATCCTCTGGCCGTTCAAATTCGTCGTGCCCGTCGCCTGCCTTCTCCTGATGATCCAGGGCTTTTCCGAGCTCCTCAAGAGCTTCTACATGGCACGCACCGGCATCGAGCTCGAGCACAAAGAGAAGGTCGAGGTATGACGTTCGACGCGTTCATCGGGCTGGTGATGCTCGGGGTACTGCTGGGTGCCATCTTCATCGGCGTACCGATTTCCTTCACGCTGCTGTTTCTCGCCTTCACCTTCGGCTACATCGGCATGGGCGCCACGGTCTTCGACCTCGCGTATTTCCAGACCATCGGCATGATGAAGGAGGAGCTGCTGGCAGCAGTGCCGCTCTTCATCTTCATGGGCTTCATAACGGAGCAGGCTGGCTTGATGGAGCGGCTGTTCACCGCCTTCCGCCTGCTGCTCGCGCCTATCCGGGGCGCGCTGTACCTGGTCGTCGTTCTCACGGCTACGGTATTTGCCATGGCCACCGGCATCGTCGGCGCCGCCGTCACTGTGCTCGGCATCATGGCCTCGCCGATCATGGTCAAGTCTGGTTACGACCCCAAGCTGTCGGCCGGTACGATCACGGCGGGCGGCACGCTTGGCATCCTGATCCCGCCATCGGTCATGCTGATCGTGATGGGACCCGTGCTCGGCGTGTCGGTGGCCGATCTGTATGCAGCCGCATTCGGACCGGGCTTCCTGCTGGCCAGCATCTACATCGTCTACTTGATGGTCCGCTCGTTCCTCAATCCGAAGCTCGGGCCGCCGGTGCCCATGGAAGAGCGCGTCCACTCGGCGGGCGTTCTCGTGCGCGAGGTTGTGCTGGGCGTGGTGCCGCTGCTCGGCCTGATCACGGCCACGCTGGGCTCGATCCTGGCCGGCCTTGCGACGCCCACCGAAGCGGCCGGCATCGGCACC
>DASTOW010000239.1:0-5787 GCA_035762425.1 Hyphomicrobiaceae bacterium
TCCGGAAAGATGGTGACGGTGATCTTGTGGTTGGCGAGGCTGTATGGACCCGAGCTGACGTCGGTGTTATTTGTAGTCATGGTGGCTTTTTCTCCTTTGGTTGTGCCACCGCTTCGACAGGCCCGCGGGAGGTAAAGATCCTGCGGGCCTTTTTTATCGCTCGATCGCGGCGGCCAGAAGCCGGTCAATGTCATATGAATTTTTTATGAAAGCAACCTCGGCACCGAGGCCCGCCAGTTTGTCCAGCAGTTGTGTCTGGTGTGCCGACACCACACCACCTGTGGGTCGCTTGCACTCCACGAACACCACGCGCCCGCCCGGCAGCACGACGAGGCGATCGGGAAATCCCCTGACGCCAGTGACATATGCCTTGTAGCAGAGCCCGCCCATTGCGCGCACGCGGCGCACCAGCTCCTCCTCGACGCTGCGTTCCTTGACGCCCCGGCTGGCTCGTGACATAAAGACCTCCAAGATCTGAAAACAGGATACACCAGCACATGTCACATTCCACCCTCGTCGGGGGCTCGACCGCGTCCCGCCTCATCGCCTGTCCCGGCTCGTTCGCCGCTATCCTCGCACTGCCGCCGTCGACCGACATCCCCTCGCCTTATGCTGAAGAAGGCACGTTTGCCCACGCCGTCATGGAGCAGCTCATGCTGCACCGGCAGGCCAATCCGCGCGACTGCACGCAGGCCAAGCTGGTCCGCGTCGTGCGCAAGTGGACGGGGCAGGTTTTCTACGATCGTAAGCTCACCGACGAGCACATCGACGAGCTGATCGCGCCAGCCCTCGCAGGCCTGCACGACCTCGAAGCCGAGTACGGCGGCGGCTTCAACGTCGCCGCGGTCGAGGCGCAGGTGCGCTTCCCCAAGCTGTTCAACGCCTTCGGCACCGCCGACCTGATCCTCACCAGCAAGGACAAGGTGCTGCTGGTCGACTGGAAATTTGGCGCGGGCGTGCCGGTGCACGCCAGCTGGACTGATGCCGACGACTATCTCGCGATCAACCCGCAGCTGCTGTTCTACTTGACCGCGGCCAAGGCCACGCTGCCGAAGCTGTTCAAGGGCCGACGCATGGTCGCCGCGATCGTGCAGCCCCGCAGTGAACACATCCTGAGCCACACCGAAGTGCTGCCGAGCGACATCATCATTTTCAAGCAGGATCTAATGGAGGCCGTCGATAAGGCAATCGCACCCGCCGCGCCGCGCCGCAAGGGCGAGCACTGCCGCTTCGCCGCCTGCAAGATGACGTGTCCGCTCTGGACCGGGCCGCTGCTCGACCTGTCGCTGATCCAGCCCGAGACACCGGCCGCCGCGACCGGCGGGCCAACCGCCTACGGTAAGTATCTCGCCCACGCCAAGACGCTGGTCGACATGGCGGCGCTCTACAAGCGCGAGATCGACGAGCAGATGCACGCCTATCTGGAGGCGGGCGGCCTGATCCCGGGCTGGCGGCTCAAGGCCAAGACCAAGCAAAGGCAGTGGATCGAGGAGGAGATTGTCGCCGACGTACTGATCCGGCTCGGCTTCCGGCCTGCGGATATCTGGCAGCAGAAACTCGTGACGTTCGCCGCGGCCGATGCCGCTGCGAAACGCCTTGGCGTCAAGATCCCTGACGAGCTGCGCGTCGCGCCTGAGACCAACGAGACCACCATTGCCACCGTCGACGATCCCGCGCCGGTGGTCGATCGCGGCCTCGCCATCGAGCAATTCCGCGCTAGCCTCGGCCACCTGCTTTTACAAGGAGAGAGCAAATGAATATTTTCGAGCTGCACGAAAGAATGACCGCCCACCTGTTTCCCGCCTACTCCAGCACGGACGAGCGTTTTCTTGCGCTTGCGCTGTGTGGTGAGGTGGGTGAGCTGGCCAACATGGTCAAGAAGCGCTGGCGCGACGGCGCTGATCTCACGGAGGAATGCCGCGACGAGATTGCCGACATCCGGGTTTACCTTGAGCTGCTGGCAAAATGCTTAGGCATCGAAGGTGAGAAGCTGGATGCGCGCGTCGAGGCCAAGCTGAAGCTGGTCGCCGAGAAGCACGCAAAGCGTATGGCGAACGCGAAGTTCGCCGGTTGAGTTGACGACGGCAACATCACCCGCCGTGAGCGGTGATTTATGGAAGGAAGACACGACTATGGCACAGGAAATTTCGGTACAGGGTATCGGCTCGGATCTGGCGCTGACGGATGAATTTCTCAATCAGCTGCAGACCGGCATCGACAACGCGATCGCCCAGACGCACGTCGGCGCGGGCAAGCCGTTCATCCGGCTGCTCAAGGACGGCTCGTGGGTTTACGGCCCCAGCAACGAAGAGGTTCAGGAGGGCTCCAGCTGGGTAGTCAACCTCATGACGGCCGGGCACGGCTGGTGCTGCTGGGTCGACGGCGGCGCGAACAAGAACGAGCTGAAGGGCGAGGCGATGGGCTCGGTGTTCCAGCCCCGCCCGGCGCAGCCCGCGCCGATCGACGGCACGCCCTACGCCGAGCAGTTCAGCTTCGAAATGAAGTGTCTCGACGGCGACGATGAGGGCGCAGAGGTGTTGTACAAAACGGCTTCTTATGGCGGCAAATCGGCGGTCGTCTCGCTGCTCGATGCCATCCGCAGGCGAGCCGCGACCGAGCGCGTTTACGTCTTCCCCGTCCTGCAGCTGCAGGTCGACCACTACAATCATTCGAAGTGGGGCAAGACCTACACGCCGGTATTCGAGATCGTCGGCTGGGCCAACGCCAACGGCGAGCTGCAGGAGCAGGCCGACGCGCCCGAGGCGGCACCGGCCCCCAAGCCCGAGCCCAAGGCCGCTGCGGCGGCCCCACAGCGCGTGCGCAAGGCCCCGGTGGCTCCGGCACCCGCCTCGACGCAACAGGCCCGTGCGGCCTCCGCAGGCCCGGCGCGACGCCGTCCCGGGCGCTAGTCGCCGTTCTGCTTTTGGGCCGGGGGTATCCCCCGGCCTGCGTTCGCTAAACGTACACGGCACGCAGTGTTGATTTGCGTGCATATGCTGGAGCATCACCATGCACGCGCCTGCCCCGACGATCGACCCCGAGCGCATCCCCGGCCGCACCTTTGCGGCTGACGCGATCGGCTGGATCGACTTCGAGACCAAGAGCGAGACCGACCTACGGACGGCCGGGGCCTACCGCTACGCGATCGAGGCCGACGCCGTCATTCTGGCGCACGCGGTCGGCGACGAGCCCGTCAAGGTCACGGCCGTCAAAGCCTTTGGCAAGGCCCTGCAGTGGCGTTCGCTGCCCAAGCCAGTCCGAGACCACCATGAGCGCGTGCTCGACGGGGCGGGCATCTGGGCGGCGTGGAACGCCGGTTTCGACCGAGCGGTCTGGAATTACTCGACCGACACCTTCCCGTTCATGCAGCCGCACCACATCATCGACGTCATGTGCCAAGCCACGGCCGCGGGCCTGCCGCCGGACCTGTTCAAGGCCTCGCACATGGTCGGCGGCCAGTACGTCAAGCAGAAGGACGGCCGCGACCTCCTGCGCAAGTTCCTGTTGCCCGGCGCGGCTCACACGCCGCAGAGCAATCCCGAGGGCTGGCAGCGCCTGATCAGCTACGCTCACGACGACGTCGCCGCCATGCGCCACGTCTTCAAGTCTGCGGTGCAGCTCGCGCTCGCGGACTGGAAGGAATACTGGGCGATGGAAGCGATCAACGCCCGCGGCATCGGCATCGATCTCGCCATGGTTGCCGCCGCCGCCGAGCTGGCCAAGCAGGACGGCAAGGCGGCCACGCGGCAGGTACAGGCTCTGCTCGGCGACAGCGACGCCAGCGTCAACACCGTTAACCGGCTGGTCAACTGGTTGCTCGCCCGCCTGCCGCCGGAGGGCGTCGACATCCTAACCAAGCGCGAGGAGGAAATCGACGAGGAGACCGGCGAGCAGATCAAGCCCGCCAAGTATGCGCTGCGCCGTAATCAGGTGCAGCGTCTGCTTGCCTATGTTGCCAACAACCCCGATGTCGACCGCTCGATCAAGACCCTGCTGCAGCTGCGCCTCTACGGCGGCTCGAAGACACCCGCCAAGTATTCCAAGATGCTGCACCAGCACGTCGATGGTGTGCTCTATGGCCAGTATGTCTTCAATGGTGCCGGTCAGACTGGGAGGGCGTCGAGCCGCGGCGTCCAGATCCACAACCTCGCGCGCGACACCCTGCCCTATGAGCACGACGCGATCGAGGCCCTGCTGGCACGCGACTTCATTGCCTTCGATGCGCTGGACGACACGCCGATCGCGCGCAAGCTGGCGCTGCTGATCAGGCCGTCGTTCGTTCCTGCGCCCGGCAACGTGTTTGTCTGGAGCGACTGGAGCCAGATCGAGGCCCGCGTGCTGCCGTGGCTGGCGGGCGACGATGACGGTGCCGAGAAGCGGCTGCAGATCTTTCGCGACGTCGACGCCGATCCGAGCGTGCCGGACCTTTACACCCGCACCGCGGCCGAGCTGTCGCATGTCCCCGTCAACGAGGTCACCAAGCCGATGCGACAGCGCGGCAAGGTCGCCGAGCTGGCGCTAGGCTTCAGGGGAGGCGTCGGCGCGCTGCAGAACATGGCGGCAGGCTACGGCCTCCACCTCGACGACGTCGAGGCCAAGCAGATCGTCGACCGCTGGCGGGCGGTCAACAAGTGGAACGAGACGTTCTCCGTCCGCCTCTGGGAGGCGATGCGCGCCGCATGCGACGACCCCGGCAAGCCCAAGCTGGTTGGCCGCATCAACATGATCTGGCAGCCTGCCATCCTCGGCGGTTCGCTGCTGATGGTGCTGCCCTCGAAGCGCGTGCTGACCTACCGCAGGATGAAATGGGACAACATTGACGTGCTTGATGACGACGACCAGCCGACCGGCGAGAAGCGGCTGGAGCTGATGTGCCACCGCGGCTATGGCCGCATCAAGCTGTGGCCGGGCATGTTCGTCGAGAACGCGACGCAGGCCTGTGCGGCCGATATCCTGCGCGGCACGCTGCGCAGGCTCGACGACAAGAACTTCAATGTGCGGCTGCACACCCACGACGAGATCCTGTGCGAGGTCTTCGAGCGCGAGGCGGAAGACACGCGCGACCAGCTCCGCGTCATCATGCAGCGCGACTTTTCGTGGAGCGCAGGCCTGCCGATCATGAGCGAGGAGACGATCGCGCCGTACTACACCAAGCAGGAGCTATAGCTATGGGCGCACGAGCCACAAAGTCGTTTGAAATGGCTGCTCGCATCTATGAGCAGCTGGTCGTGAAGCACTGCGGCAGCGACGAGCCAGAGCAGACGTTTGAGCGGCTCGGGAATATGGCCGTTGATGCTGCCGACGTGTTTTTCGAGAACCACTACAGCGACTATTACTACGACACCAAGCAGGAGCTGTGATCATGGCGGGGCAGGGCGTGGCAAGGCAGAGCGAGGCAAGGCCCGGCTTGTCCGGACATGGCAGGGCAGGGCAAGGCGGGGCGGGGCGCGGCATGGCTGGGCGGGGCGTGGCAAGGCCGAGCATGGCAAGGCGAGGCAAGGTTTAACAGAAGGAGAGAACTAAATGAGAGTTGAACTGACTATGCAAGGATCATCACCACTGGTGATGCACAACGTGGCACTGGCCGATCCCAACAACCGGATCGTGAAAGAAATAGCGGCCATCACCGACAAGGGCAGCAACATGACCGACGACGACCGGCTGGAGGTGTCGCGGCTGGAATTCATCGGCGGGCTGTACCTTGGCAAGGGCGGTCCGACGCTGCCATCGCGCAACATCCTGCGCTGCGTCGCCAATGCCGCCAAGATCCGCAGGCTCGGCAAGGAC
>DASTOW010000240.1:0-18827 GCA_035762425.1 Hyphomicrobiaceae bacterium
GGTGAACGCTGGCAGTCGTGAAAGGTTGCTCGCGTGCGACGCACGCGCACGGCAATTGTCGCAACCGCTATATGGAACCCGGAACTCGCCCGACGCAGTGCTCGTTTACCGGCCAGTGCGGCGACCGGCCAGTGCAGCGCTACCCAGTGCAGCGCTACCCAGTGCGGCGCTGCCCAGTGCGGCGCTGCCGCGGATCACGCAGCAAGCTTGGAGATATCCATGACGTTCACAAGCCTACGAGCGGCGACGGCGGTTGCATTGGTGTTGAGCGCCACTGCCGCCTACGCACAGATGCCGCAGAAGGAGCAGACGCCGGAGGCGGCTCCGCGAGACAAGGGCCCACAGGTGCAGCAGCAGGAGCGCGCGCCGGATGCGGGCAAGGCCGCCACACCAGAGCGCGAACAGCCGAAGGCTTCACGCGGCGCGGACAAGGCCGATGCCAAGGACAAGGCCAGCCAGGGAACGGCACAGAAGCATGCCGAGCCCAAGGAGAAGTCGACTAAGGAAAACGCCCAGAAGGACGTAGGGACCAGGGACAAGGCCACCAAGGGTAGCGCGCAGAAGGATACGGAGCCCAAGGACAAGGCCACCAAGGGTAGCGCGCAGAAGGGCGACGCGGCGACGCAGAAGTCAACTGGCGAGAAGTCGGCTCCGTCCGACTCGACAGCCAGCAAGGCCGCCACCGGACCGCGCGCTCAATTGTCCGAGCAGCAGCAAACGCGCGTGCGTGAGACCGTCCTCAAGCAGCGCGGCAACCGAGTGACGAACGTCAACTTCTCGGTGACGGTCGGTACGCGCGTGCCCCGCTCGGTGCGCTTGGCGCCGCTGCCGGTGGCAGTATTCGAGGTTGTTCCCGAATACCGCACCTACCACTACGTTGTGGTGCGTGACGACATCGTCATCGTCGACCCGGTGAGCTACGAAATCGTCTACGTCCTGCCGGGACGCAGCACTACGGCCAGCGGTGGCGGTGGTGCAGCTGCGCTCTCCCTGAGCGATGAGCAGATCGCTTTCGTTGTGCGCAACATCGATCTGAAGTCGGAAAGCCGGCTTGGTCTTGGCGGCATTACGGTCGGCTCGATCGTTGGTCGCGAGGTCGAGCTGCGCGAGTTCCCGGCGCTGGTGGTCGAGAAGCTCCCGGAACTGCGTTCGTACCGCTACCTGGTGCACGAGAACGACGTGGCGTTCGTCGATCCGGCCGATATGAAGGTGGTCCTGGTGAAAGACAGCCGTCACTAAGCCGGACGCTCACATGGCGAAACTTAGGTGCCGGGCGGCCAGCGCTGCCCGGCATTTTTCATTGCGCCCCGCGCAGCTTGAAACGCTGGATCTTGCCCGTAGCCGTCTTGGGCAGGCCGTCGACCAGCTTGATCCAGCGCGGATACTTCCACGGGCCAGCCTTGGCCTTGACCTGCTCCTTGAGCGATTCCTCAAGCCCATTGCCGCCAGTCCTGCCGGGCTTGAGGACGATATAGGCCATGGGCTTCAGCAGTCCGTCGGCATCTTCTTTCGGCACCACGGCCGCTTCAAGCACCGCCTCGTGGCCGACCAGCGCGCTCTCGACCTCGAAGGGCGACACCCAGATGCCGGACACCTTGAACATGTCGTCGGTGCGGCCCTGGTAGGTGTAGTAGCCCTCGGCGTCGCGGATGTACTTGTCGCCGGAGCGGGTCCAGCCGCCCTCGAAGGTTGAGCGGCTCTTCTCGCGCTGGTTCCAGTAGCCGTCGGCGGCGCTGGAGCCGCGCACCAGCATCTCGCCCACGTCGCCGTCCGGCACATCGGCGCCCTGCTCGTCGACCAGTCGGATGTCGTAGCCGGGGATGAACTGGCCGGACGTGCCGTAGCGCACCTTGCCGGGGCGGTTACAGACGTATTGATGCAGCATCTCGGTGGAACCGACGCCATCGAGGATTTCGACGCCGAACTTGTCGGTGAACCCTTTGCCGACGTCGGCTGGTAGCGCCTCGCCGGCCGATACGCACAGGCGCAGGCGTTGCGAACAGTTGTCAGGCGTGCCCTGCGGGTAGGCGAGCATCGCCGAGTACAACGTCGGTACTCCGAAGAACACGGTCGGCTGGTGCTGCTTCAAGGTGCGGAACACCAACTCCGGCGTGGGTCGCTCAGCCACCAACACGCTGGTCGCGCCGACCGACATCGGAAACGACATGGCATTGCCAAGGCCGTAGGCGAAGAACAGCTTGGCCGCCGAATAGATGAGATCGTCTTCGCGTACGCCGAGGCAGCCCTGGCCGCACAATCGCGCCGTCTCCATCAGGCTCGAGTGCACGTGGCGAACGCCCTTCGGCATGCCCGTGGAACCCGACGAATAGAGCCAGAAGGCTGGCTCGTCGCTGCAGGTGTCGGCGGCCGCGCAGTCCGCCGCCTGATGCTGCAGCTCACCGCGCAGCGACAGCGCGAAGGGCGGTGCATCGCCTCCGGAGACGAAGATGTGCTTGAGGGCCGGCAGCTGCCCGAGGATCGGCTGCACCACCGCCAGCAAAGGCGCCGAGACGAACAGTGCTGTGGCGCGGCTGTCACCCAGCATGTAGGCATACTGCTCGGTCGTCAGCAGGGTGTTGAGGGCGACCGGAACGACGCCGGCCTTGATGGCCCCCCAGAACGCCACCGGGAAGTCGACCGTATCGAGTAGCAGCAGGGCCACGCGCGCCTCGCGCGCAACGCCATAGGTGGCGAGCAAATTGGCCATGCGGTTGCAGCGGCCCTGCAGCTCGCCGTAGCTCACCGTCTCTTTGGCATCGATGAAGACTGGTTTGGACGCCCGGCCCTGGGCCACGTTGCGATCGACCATGTCGACCGCCGCGTTGTAGATGCGCGGATAGGACATCGGCTCCTCCCATGCAGCCGTCTCAACGCGGCTGTTGCACTGTGATACCTCGGCCCGGCACTGCACCGGCACTGCATCATACTGCAAGTTGGAAGCCTTTGCAGGTGCCATGTTTTGCGCCAAAGGCGGGGGGCGATGTAGTATCCTGCAGGAAACCTGCGAGGCGGCATGCGCAATCCGGAAACGCTATCAGACATCAGGCGCGGCGCGGCGCCAGCCGACGAGGCCTACCTGCGCAGGGTCGGCGAGCGGGTACGCCTGGGACGCGCGCGCCGCGGCATGTCGCGCAAGGTGCTGTCGCGGGCGTCGGGCGTCTCCGAGCGCTATCTTGCCGAATTGGAGCGCGGAGCCGGCAACGCCTCGCTGCTGGTGCTGCGCCAGATCGCGCAGGCTTTGAGCGTCGAGGCTGCGGCCCTGGTGAGCGACGAGCCCGAGCCGCCGCTCGACCTGACGCTTGCCGTGCATCAATTGCAGCGCCTGTCACCCGGCGAGCTGGCCGAGGCGCGAGAGCTGATCGCGCAACGCTTCGGCAAGACGGCCGTCCGAGCGCACGGCCGCGTGGCGCTGGTCGGATTGCGCGGAGCCGGCAAGACCACGCTCGGCCAGCTCGCCGCCGAGGCGCTGGCCGTGCCGTTCGTCGAGCTGGATCGCGAGATCGAGCGGGCGTGTGGGATGGAGTTGCCGGAGATCTTTGCCACGCATGGGCAGGCGATGTTCCGCGAGCTGGAGCGGCAGTGCCTGCTGACGGTGGTGCAACGCTACGATCGCGCCGTAATCGCCACCGGCGGCAGCCTGGTGACGGAGCCGGCGACCTACGATTTGCTGCTGTCGACCTGTTTCGTGGTCTGGCTCAAAGCCACGCCCGACCAGCATATGGGGCGAGTGATCGACCAGGGCGATCTGCGGCCAATGGCCGACAACCCGCAGGCCATGGAGGATCTGAGGGCCATCCTGGAGAGCCGCACGGCGCTCTATGCCAAGGCGGGAGCCGAGGTGAATACGGCGGACAAGACGCAGGCACAGGCGTTCGCGGCTCTGCTCGGAGTGATCGCCAAGGGGCAGGCCGCGTCTGCTGGTTAGTGCTTGTGGTGGCCGCTGGCGGAGCCCTTCTCGGTCGACGTGGGGTGGCTGTCGAAACCGTGCGGTGCCTTGGCGCCGATCGGCTCGACGCTCGCTTCCACCTCCAAGTCGCCGGCCTTCTCGAAGGTGAGCGTGAACTTGAACAGGTCGCCCTCCTTGAGCGGCTGCTTCAGGTCGAGCAACATCACGTGATAGCCGCCGGGCTTCAACACGACGGACTGGCCGCCTTTGATCGGCAGGCCGTCGATCTTGCGCATCTTGGCGATGCCATTCTCGATGGAATGGCTGTGCACTTCCAGGGAGCCGGCAATAGCGCTGCGCCCGCCGATCAGTCGATCTCCTTGGCCGGGCGCAGCCCTCACCTCGAAGTAGGCGCCGCCGACGGTGACGCCGCCGGGCGTGGCTCGTGCCCAGGGATGCACGACCGTGACGCCCTTGCTGGAGAACTCGTGCGCGCGCGCCGCGCCAACCACGATCAGCAGCATCGCCGCGGCCAGGATGGTGCCGCCGAGCCGGCTGGGCAGGTTCCAACAACGCGGTCGGCGGCGGCTGCGCTCGTTCATGGTGTCTCGTGTGTTGCCGGCTGCCCGAAGGTAGCGCAGGTGGTATTCGCTCTGCGCGCTTGATGGGATACGCGCAGCGCCAGTGAAAGATCACAAGTTGACGCGCATCAATACGCCGCTCAGGCTGCCTTCGCCATGCGGTCCACCAGCTGCACGATGTCGGCCATGATGACGTTAAGCTGGAAATTCTTGGGCGTGTATACGGCGGCTACGCCAAGACCCTTGAGGGTGGCCGCGTCCTCGGGCGGGATGATGCCGCCCACGACAACCGGCACGTCGTCGATGCCTGCCTTGCGCATGCGCTGCAGCACCTCGCCAACCAGCGGTACGTGGCTGCCCGACAGGATCGACAGGCCGACCACGTGTACGGCCTCGTCAAGCGCGGCGCGCACGATCTGCGCCGGCGTGAGGCGAATGCCCTCGTAGACCACCTCCATGCCGCTGTCGCGCGCGCGCACAGCGATCTGCTCGGCCCCGTTGGAGTGGCCGTCGAGGCCCGGTTTGCCCACCAGCAGCTTGATGCGCCTGCCGAGCCTTGCGGAGACGCGTTCGACCTCGGCGCGCACCTCCTCCAGGCTGCCGTCTGCGGTGGCCGCCATGGCGCGGCCGACGCCGGTCGGCGCGCGGTATTCGCCGAATACGCTGCGCAGCCTCGCGCACCACTCGCCGGTCGTGACGCCGGCCTTGGCGCAGGCGATGGACGGCTCCATGACGTTTGCGCCTTCCTTGGCGGCGCGCTCAAGCTCGGCCAAAGCACTCTTGACGCTCTTGGCCTTGCGCTCCTTGCGCCAGGCAACGAGGCGCTCGATCTGCTCGGCCTCGATAGCCGGGTCGACGGCCTCGATGGCTTTGCTGCCGGTGGCCAGGGGCGAAGGCTCGGTCTCGGTCCAGCGGTTGACGCCGACCACCACCTGCTCGCCCGACTCGATCTTGCCGAGGCGCTCGGAGTTGCTCTCGACGAGTGCGCGCTTCATGTAGTCGATAGCCGCCACTGCACCGCCCATGTCCTCGATGCGCGTCAGCTCCTCTCGGGCTGCGGCCTTGAGTTCGGCCACCTTGCGCTCGATCACCTTCGAGCCTGCGAAGATGTCGGCGTACTCCAGGAGATCGGTTTCGTAGGCGACGATCTGCTGCATGCGTATCGACCACTGCTGGTCCCACGGCCGCGGCAGGCCGAGCGCCTCGTTCCAGGCCGGCAGCTGCACAGCGCGGGCACGGGCGTCCTTCGACAAAGTCACTGCCAGCATCTCGAGCAGGATGCGATAGACGTTGTTCTCCGGTTGCGGCTCGGTCAGGCCCAGCGAGTTGACCTGTACGCCGTACCGGAACAGGCGATGCTTGGGATCGGTGACGCCGTAGCGCTGGGAGCTGACCTCGTCCCACAGCTCCTTGAAGGCGCGCATCTTGCAGATCTCGGTAATGAAGCGCACGCCGGCGTTGACGAAGAACGAGATGCGGCCGACCACCGGGCCGAAATCCGCCGGCGCTACTTCGCCCGACGCCTGCACGCTGTCGAGGACGGCTTGCGCGGTGGCGAGCGCAAAGGCCAGCTCCTGAACTGGCGTCGCGCCGGCTTCCTGCAGGTGATACGAGCACACGTTGGTCGGATTCCACTTCGGCATCGCCGTGGTGGTGAAGATGATTGTGTCCTTGATCAGCCGCAGCGACGGCTCGGGCGGAAACACGTAGGTGCCGCGCGAGAGGTATTCCTTGATGATGTCGTTCTGGATGGTGCCGGTGAGCGCGGGTCGCGGCGTGCCCTGCTCGTCGGCGACGGCGACGTAGAGCGCCAGCAACCAGGCTGCCGTCGCGTTGATGGTCATCGAAGTGTTCATGTCGCCGAGCGGGATGCCGGCCAAGAGCGTGCGCATGTCGCCGATGTGGGCGATGGGAACGCCGACCTTGCCGACTTCGCCGCGCGCCAGCTCGTGGTCGGAGTCGTAACCGGTCTGCGTTGGCAGATCGAAGGCGATGGAGAGGCCGGTCTGGCCCTTGGCGAGATTCTTCTGGTAGAGCGCGTTGGATTTGGCGGCCGTCGAATGGCCCGAGTAGGTGCGGATCAGCCAGGGCTTGTCGCGCTCGACCTGTGTGGCAGCGGCAGCAACGCGCTTCGGCCGGCTCATGGCGATGGCTCCCAGATCGCAGACAACCGTCCAGTGCAGCCTAGCCTGACTTGGGTGCAGTGCAAAATAGAGCTTGGACGTATGGCAGGGGTGTCAGCGCGTGGCCCGGGTCGGTTTCGGCGGCGGCGGGCGCCGGTGAGCCACCCTCTCGCGCAGCGTCGCCAGCAGGGTGACGATGATGCTGCCGATCACCGTGCCCCCGATCGCGGCCAGGATCGTCCACATCAGCCACTGGTCGACCTTCTTCGGGTTGAACTGTTCAGTGGCCACGAACAGGTAATACCCTGCCAGGGCAAAGAAAATCATGATCGGATAGACAAAAATGATCATGGGCGGATGGGCCAGATACTCTTTCACGACATAGGCGGCTATGGCGCACAGCAGGGCAACAACTGCCAGGGTCGCCCAGTCCGGGCTGACAATGCCTTCCAGTTGGGAAATGAACTTGCTCATGGGACCGTGCTCCCCGCACACGCCAAGCCGACGTATCAGGCAGCAAAACCTAGTCCGGGGGCGTTAAGGGGCGCTTAGCAGGTTCCGGTTGGTGCGGTGCAGAATTCGCTTGAGCCGCAGCCCGATCTGTCCGAGTCTTCGGCGGTGCAACATTCCGGCGTATCCGGAGCAGCAGGGTTTCCGGGGCGCGCGGTCGAGGGGTCGGGAGCAGCACAATGGCAGCACGGTCGAAAGCCGAATCCGGCGTTAAGCCTCCGCGGGTGCGGGAAGACCAGTCGGCGTCCAAGGTGGTGCCGATCAACGGCGAGGCGGCCAAGGGCACAATGGCGTCGGCTGCGCCGCGCAAGGATCTGTACGAGATCGGCGAGATTCCGCCGCTCGGGCACGTGCCGAAACAAATGTACGCGTGGTCGATACGCGCCGATCGCCATGGCCCTCCCGAGTCGGCCATGCAGGTCGAGGTGCTGCCGACCTGGGAACTCGACAGCCACGATGTGCTGGTGCTCGTGATGGCGGCGGGCGTCAACTACAACGGCGTGTGGGCATCGCTGGGTGTTCCCATCTCACCCATCACGCACGTGCACAAGAACCCCTTCCACATCGCTGGCTCGGATGCCTCCGGCATTGTCTACGCGGTCGGCTCCAAGGTGAAGCGCTGGAAGGTCGGCGACGAGGTCGTCATCCACTGCAACCAGGACGACGGCGACGACGAGGAATGCAACGGCGGTGACCCGATGTTCTCACCGTCGCAGCGCATCTGGGGCTACGAGACGCCGGACGGCTCGTTCGCACAGTTCTGTCGCGTGCAGGACCGTCAGCTGATGGAGCGGCCAAAGCACCTGACCTGGGAAGAGAGCGCCTGCTACACCCTGGTGCTGGCCACCGCCTACCGCATGCTGTTCGGCCATCGGCCGCACGTGCTGCGTCCGGGTCAGAATGTGCTGGTGTGGGGCGCCTCTGGCGGCCTCGGCTCGATGGCAGTGCAGCTCATCGCCACGTCGGGCGCCAACGCCATCGGCGTGGTATCGGAGGACGACAAGCGCGACTTCGTCATGCAGCTCGGCGCGCGCGGCGTCATCAACCGCAAGACGTTCAACTGCTGGGGCGAGCTGCCGAAGGTTGGCACGCCCGAGTACGACGCCTGGTTCAAGGAAGCGCGCAAGTTCGGCGCCGCCATCTGGCAAATCACGGGCAAAGGCAACAACGTCGACTTCGTCTTCGAGCACCCCGGGGCAGCGACCTTCCCGGTCTCAGTGCTGGTGGTGAAGCGCGGCGGCATGGTCGTGATCTGCGCCGGTACCACCGGCTACAACCTGACGATGGACGCCCGCTACCTGTGGATGCATCAAAAGCGTGTGCAGGGCTCCCACTTCGCCAACCTGTTGCAGGCCACCCAGGCCAACAAGCTGGTGGTGGAACGGCGCATCGATCCGTGCATGTCCGAGGTGTTCACATGGGACCAGATCCCCAAGGCGCACATGCGTATGTGGAAGAATGAGCATAAGCCCGGCAACATGGCCGTGCTCGTCAGTGCGCCCCGTACCGGCCTGCGCACCTTTGAAGACGCCATCGAGGAAAGCCGCAGGCGCTCCAGCTGATTTTGCGTGCAGGAGCGAGGCGACGCGGTTGCATCGCGATCGCAGTGCGCTACTTTGCCCTTTCCGGGATGAGCGTGCCAGCGTCGAGCAGCTGTGGGGGCGGATCGCAGCCATGAGCCAGGGCGCAAGACGATTGCGCAAGGTCGCACTCTCGGCCTTGCACTATTCCGGTGCGGACAGCGTGATCGCGCCGTTCACGCGCGGCGTCGGCGCTATTTTGACGCTGCATCATGTCTTTCCGGGCAAGCCCGGCGCATTCGAGCCGAACCGCGACCTGAAGGTGACGCCCGAGTTCATCGTGCAGGTCATCCAGCAGGTGCGCGCGGCAGGTTTCGAGATCGTTTCGCTCGACGAGGCACACTTCCGCCTGGTGGAGGGCGAATACGGGCGGCCGTTCGTGTGCTTTGCCTTCGATGACGGCTATCGCGATCTGATCGAGCACGCCTACCCGGTGTTCGGGCGCTATGACCTGCCGTTCGCCGTCTACGTGGCAACCGATTATCCGAGCGGGCATGGCGAGCTTTGGTGGCTCGGGCTGGAACGCGTGATTATCAAGGTTGGTGCCCTCGACGCGAAGATCGACGGCACCCAGCGACGCCTTCGCTGCGGCTCTGCCGCGGAGAAGGACACGAGCTACCGCAAGCTCTACGGCTGGCTCAGATCGATCGACGAGAACGATGCGCGCGGCTTCGTGCGCGAGCTGTGTGCCAGCGTCGATGTCGACCTCGCCGGGCTCGGCCCCGAGCTGATGCTATCCTGGAAGCAGATTCGCGAGCTCGGAGCCGATGCGCGCGTGACAATCGGCTCGCATACGCGGCGCCACTATGCGCTCGCCAAGCTGACGCTCGCCGAGGCGCGCGCTGAGATTGAGGAGGGTGTGCGGCGGCTAGAGCGTGAGACCGGCCTGTCGTGCCGGCATTTCGCCTATCCTTACGGCGATCAGGCCAGCGCCGGCCCCCGCGAGTTCGACCTTGCCCGCGAGCTGGGCCTAAAGACCGCCGTGACGATGCGCAGCGGGCTGATCCATGCCCAGCATCGCTGCGCCTTGACGGCGCTGCCCAGCATCTCGCTGAGCGGGGAATATCAACATCCCCGTTATGTCAAAGTGGCGCTGAGCGGCGCGCCCTTCGCCTTTTCCGGCCTGACGCACAAGGGCACGAGCCAGACGTCAGCGGCGCCCTGATCGGCCTGTCCGCATGCAACGCAAGCCGCGCGACGGCGAAGCGCCGCATGCCAAACACCGGAAAAACGCCGTAAGAGCCGGCCAATGCCTCTGTCCCGCACGCTGCCTGGCAATGCTGCGACTGCCGTGGTCGACACCACGCCGGTGCGCATCTGGCTGCTGACGGTTGCCGCGCTGGTCTTCCTGTTGGTCAGCGTCGGCGGCGCGACGCGCCTGACCGGCTCCGGCCTGTCGATCACCGAATGGAAGCCGATCATGGGCATCGTGCCGCCGCTGTCGGCGGCCGACTGGCATGAAGCCTTCGACAAGTATCGGCAGATCCCGCAATATCAGCAGGTCAACAAGGGCATGAGTCTCGATGCGTTCAAGCGCATCTTCTGGTGGGAGTGGGCGCACCGCTTCCTCGGCCGCCTGGTTGGCTTCGCCTTTCTCGTGCCGTTTTTGGGGCTGCTGGCCGCCGGCAGGATACCCCGCAAGCTGCAGCCGCGACTGGTCGGACTATTCGCGCTCGGGGCGCTGCAGGGCTTCCTCGGCTGGTACATGGTGAGCAGCGGCCTCGCCGATCGCATCAGCGTCAGTCAATACCGGCTGGCCGCGCATCTGGGTCTGGCGATCGTGATCTTCGGCGCACTGCTATGGGTGGCGCTGTCGCTCGATGAAGAGCGAGAGGGCGCGCGCGCCGTTGCAGCTTCGAGCGGATGGGCGATGGCGATAACCGCGCTGCTGTTCGGGCAAATCCTGCTCGGCGCCCTGGTGGCCGGCCTGAAGGCCGGCATGGGCTACAACACCTGGCCGCTGATGGACGGACAAATGGTGCCGAGCGGGCTCGGCATCATGCAGCCGTGGTACCTCAACCTGTTCGAGAACGCGATGACGGTGCAGTTCAACCATCGCGTGATGGCCTACGTGGTGACTCTGGCCGTGGCCTGGCAGGCGTGGAGCGTGCTGCGCACCAGCGGTGACGCGCGCGTCAGGGGCACGGCGGTGGCTCTGGCGGTCGGGACGCTGCTGCAGGTGGCACTCGGCATCTGGACGCTGCTGGCGCAGGTTCCGCTGCCGCTCGGCCTGGCCCACCAGGCAGGCGCCGCGGCGCTGTTCGCGGTCGCCATCTGGCATCTGTACGCCGTCCGCCACGCGCAGGCCGTCTAAGCAGAGGCCGTCACTGCGCGGCTCGGGAACAAAGCTGCTCGAGCACGGCATGGGTGGCGATGATGCGTGCCGGAATTGGCAAGTTCTTGTTCGCCAGCATGACGACGCCGATCTTGCGTGCAGGCACGAAGGCGACGTAGGCACCGAACCCGTTGGTGGAGCCGGTCTTGTTGAACAGCGTCGGCTGCGAAGGAGCCTGCGGCGGCTTGAGTTGCATGGCGCTATTGGCTTGCTCAATGATCGTGGCGGAGTTGCCGGCCAACAGGCGGTCCAAGGCGATCGGATAAGGGTATTGCTCCCAACCCAGGCCTTGCACCATCTCACCGATCCGGAAGTAGCCGACATGCGTGTCCTGCACAGCGCGCCGGATCGGAGGATCGAGCCTTTGTGGTTGGATGTTGGCTTCAACGAAACGAAGCAGATCGGCGGCTGTGGATTTGACGCCGTAGGCTTCCGCGTCGAACACCCCCGGATTCACCCGCACCGGCTGGTTGGCTTTGTTGTAGCCCCAGGCATAGCTAGCCATGCTCGCTGCGGGGACCCGGATGTAGCTGCTGTTGAGGCCGAGCTTGGGAAAAAGCTTGGTCTCGATCAGGTCGGCGAACTTGGCGTCCATCGCCACGCTGGTGATGTGTCCGAGCAGCCCAATACTCGGGTTGGAGTATCGCCGCTGCGCACCCGCGGCGGCCGCAGGCTTCCATTGCTGGAGATAGACAGCCAGCTCGGCATTGCTGGTGACCGCGTCCGGCACCTGCAGCGGAAGTCCGCCCGCAGTGTAGGTGCCAAGGTTGAGCAGGTTGGCCTGGTCGATGGCGCTGTTGCGCAATTGCGCCAGATACTTGCCCGGGTGGTCATCGAGGGACAGCTTGCCGAGTGCCTGGGCATAGGACGCCAACGTGGCGGTGAACACCTTGCTGACGGAACCGATCTCAAACAGCGTTTCCTTCGTCACGGGCGTATTGGTTGCTTTCGAGGCAACGCCGTAGCTGAAAAAATACTGCGCTCCGTCGACCGTCACGGCTACGGCCATCCCGGGCACGTCATGCTCCGCCTGGAGCGCACGGAAGGCATGGTCCGCGGCGGCGAGGATCTTGTCGGAGCTGTCGGCGGCCCGGCTCGCCGCAGGCGACAGGCAGAAAGCGGTGATGGCCAGCGCGAGTGGCGCGACCGCTTTGGTGATCGCAGTCAAGGGATGTCCTCGTGTGCTGGAATAGGCGTCTGTGGTGCAACGAAGCTTTTGAGAAAGCAAGCCCGAGCAAGCTCGGAGCAATGCGCCTGGTGACGGTGGTGGCGCAAAGCGCGTAGCATGCCGGCCTCGACCGGCCGCACGGAGAGGCACATGACCGCCAGCACCGCCACGTCCGCCACGTTTGCTCGCAAACCCCTGCCCAAGCGCTTTTGCAATCTCGATCGCGTGCTGCACGCGCTCGAGGCGCGCGGCCTTGATGGCATCGTTGCGACTTTGCCGAACAACGTGTTCTACCTGTCAGGCTTCAACGGCATCGCGCATAAGTCGGACGAGCCGCGCGTGTGTGCCGTCATCCTGTCGCGGCATGCACCGGATCATCCGGTCATGGTGATCGCCGACTACTACTTGGCGACCTTCCTCACGCAGCCTACCTGGATCGAGGACATCCGCCCGTTCCGCGCCGTGATGATGCCTCTCGACCTGCCGCCGCACAAATCCGACATCGACCGCTTCATCCCGCCGGCAGCTGGTGGCACGTGGGTAGAGGGCGCGCGCAGGAACTACGCGTTCGACATGGGCTCGTCGCTCAAGGGGGCGCTGCGCGAGCTGAAGCTCGAGCGCGCCAAGGTGGCCTTCGACGACCAGGGCTTTGGGCTGAGATTAGGTGCCGATGCGCTGACAGTGGCCGACGGCTACGACCCCATGATGTTTGCGCGTTCCATCAAGACGCCGTTTGAGCTGGAGCTCATCCGCCGCTCGACCCGCCTCAACGAGGCCGCGATCAGCAAGACTGTCGCCACCTGGCAGAAGGGCGCGACGTGGCGCGATCTCAACATCGCCTACGCCCGCTCGGTGGCGGAGCTGGGCGGCTTCGTACGCGACCCAGGCGGCATGGTGTGGGGCCATCCGCGCGGCACGGATCAGACGATCATGCTCGCCACCGGCTTCGAGGACAGCGAGGTGGAGGCCGGCACCCACGTCATGTTCGACTGCCACGGGACCATGGATTTGTACTGCTGGGACGGCGGCAAAACCTGGGTGGTGGAGGGAGCGCCCGAGGGCGACGCCAAGCGCTGGGCGAAGGCCACCTCGGCCGTCGCCGCGACATTGATGGGCGCCATGAAGCCCGGCGCCCGCATCAAGGACCTGCAGGCGCTGGCGCGCGCGACCTACCGCAAAGCAGGCGTGCCTGATCCCGACCGTGCCATCGTCTTTTTCCACGGTCTCGGGCTGTCGCATATGGAGCTCGAGCTGATGACCTCTGACGGCGCGGCTCGCGACGGCAACTGGACGCTGGAGGAGGGCATGGTGGCGCCCATCCATCTGCTCTATCCGGGCGGCCAGTTCGACCGCTCATGGTGCGAAGAGGTGGTCGAGATCCGCAGCGACGGCGGCCGGCCGCTGTTCTCGTGGGGCTTCGATCCGATCGTCGGCAGCTAGAGGCCTGCATACAGGCGCCGGCCGTCGACCCTGATAGGCTCGCGCAGGGGGCTGGACTTCCCGACGCCGTGCAGCGGCCACGGATAACGTGGGTGCACGCCCGCGCTATTCGCGAGCTGCTGTACCACTATCAGACGGCTGACCGTTGCCTCGCCGCACCAATTCTCTCAGCAACCAGGCGCGCAATGGAAGCACAGGGAAGTTTGCAAATTGATGGGAGCTTCGACTCTGCTACCCATCACAAATCTCGGAAAAGACTCCAGCCCCTACCTTGGCGATGCATCCAATCATGGAACTCGGCATCTAGGCCTCTGTTTGCGTACAACCTCACGGAGGACAGCGTGCGCAAACCGAAACAGCCAACGATCCTGCTCGGCGCAGCCACCATCGCGCTGTGCGAAGTTGCCGGCGGCACCCTGGCACACGCCGGCGGGTTCGGGGTTCGCGAGCAATCCGTGTATTTCCTCGGCACGGCGTTCGCTGGCTCGGCCGCCGGCAGCGATCTCAGCTCCATGTACTGGAACTCCGCGGCAACGGCGGTGTCGCGTGGCTGCAGCTTCTCGTCGAGCCTTACGGGGATCTTTCCCAAAGGCGACGAGACGGCCGTGTCCGGCTTGTTTGTCACCGGCCTGCCGCCGGCCGCCGCTGGACTTTCGCCCACCTCCACTGACGTCGCGACCGACGCCCTGGTCCCGTCCTCGTACGCAGCCTGCCAAGTCTCCGACCGGCTGTACGTGGGTTTGGGGCTGAACTCGCCTTTTGGCTTCCGCACCAAGCCCGACAACACGGGCTGGGCGGGATCGCCGATCGCCACGTCCTCGAAGGTCTTCACGGTCGATATCAATCCGACGGTCGCCTACAAGGTAACCCCGGACCTCACCATCGGTGCCGGCCTGCAGGTCGAGTACTTCAAGTTGCGCCTCAATCACGGCGGCTTCAATTCGGTTCTGGGGCCGCTGTCTGGCGCGCGCGTCTATGAGGCCGATGACTGGGGAGTAGGGGCGACCGCCGGTATACTGTGGCAGCCCTTCCCGACCACTTCGGTCGGCATCGGGTATCGCTCGGCCGTGGAAGTCGACCCGAGCGGCAACTTCACCCGCAGCGCTGGCGCCACGAGCGGACCCGCCGTATCCACGAGCGCGACGGCGAGCGTAACGCTGCCCGAGGAGGTCACACTCAGTTTCCGGCAGGGAATTACGCCTAGATTGACGATGCTGGGCACCGTCGAATGGGTCAACTGGAGCCGGATTGGCAACGTCGCGGCGGTCAGCGCGGGGTGTGGGCCGACCGGCAACTGCGAAATCCTCAATCTCAACTATCGCGATGGCTGGTATTTCTCGCTCGGCGGCGAGTATGCCCATAGCCCGTTTCTGACGCTGAGGGCTGGCGTGGGATACGAAATCTCACCCATCAAAGACAGCACGCGCGACATCCTGCTTCCTGATAGCAACCGCGTCTTCCTGAGCGTCGGCGCCACCTACAAGTACTCCGCGCAGCTCAGCTTTGATGTCGGCTATTCCCACCTGTTCCTCGACGACGCTTCATTCTGCATTGCCAACGCTTCCCTTAACGGGGGCACGAGCCATTGTACGGCCAGCACGCCGGCCGCCGCCGTTCTGCTGCGCGGCAACGTCGACAGCGCGGTCGACATTGTCGGCCTCGGCATGAAATACAAGTTCTGAGGAACACAGGCATGCGGTCGTCCGGGCGGATGGACCCCATGACCGCTCGTTGCAGTGCTTGGTGCTCCTTGAGGCGAACCGTCAGGCGTGCTGCCTGGTGAGCGCGGCGTCGAGCAGGCTCGCAAGTCGGACGGCGTCGGCGGCGTCGAACTTGAGCCGGATGGGCAGCACGCGCGAGGTCTCGGCGAGCCGGCCGGGCTGACCGGATGCCCCGCGCATACGTGCATAGTCCTTCTCGGTGGTGACGAGCGTTGCATCGTGCCATTCGGCCTGGGCCAAGAGATGCTCGGCATCGGCCTCCTGCACGCTCTGGTGATCACGGAAGGCAACGGCCTCGATCACCTCTGCCCCCAGGTGGGCAAGCGTTGAGAAGAAGCGCTGCGGTGCGCCGATGCCGGCCCAGGCCACGACGCGCAGCCCCTTGAGCCAGCCTGCGTCCTCGCTGGGGACGGTTGAGGCGCGCAGCACCGGGCCGTTGAAGTGACGGCGCAGCCACTCGGCGATACGGTCGCCGGCACCCGGTACGGGTTCATTGACAACCACGGCGTCGGTCAGCTCGAGCTGGAAGTCGAGCGGGGCGCGTAGCGGCCCGGCCGGGATCACCATGCCGTTGCCGATGCCGCGCACTCCGTCGACGAGGGCGATGCTGAGGTCCTTGGCCAGGCGCGCATTCTGCAGGCCGTCGTCCATGACGATGACGGTCGCTGGGTGTGGTCCGGTCTCGATAGCGCGCGCGCCTTTTTGGCGGTCGCGGGCAAGCTGCGTGGGCGTGACGCGGGCGAGCAGCAGGGCCTCGTCGCCGACGTTGTGTGCGCTGTCGCTGCCGGCGTTGACCCAGTAGGGCCCTTCCAGGCTGCCACCGTAGCCGCGCGTCAGCGCCACAGGTTCGTGGCCGGCCTCTTTCAGGTGCTTGCAGATGTGGATGGCGAGCGGGGTCTTGCCCGTGCCTCCGGCCGTGAAATTGCCGATGCAGATAACCGGCAGGCGCGAGCGATAGGGAGTGCTGCGCTCGTACAGCATGCGGGCAACCGAGCCGTACACCGCCCCGACGGGGCTCAGCACGGACGCGGCCAAGCCCGCCGATGCGTCACCATACCACCAGGACGGCTCGTCAAGTCGCACGCACCGGTTCCTCGCGCGGCAGATAGCGCAGCAGCGCCTCCAGCGTGCGCGGCAGGGCGCCGGAGATGGTGGCGAGCGCGGCGCTGGCACGGTGGCGCATGCTGCCAAGCTCGGCCTCGTCAGAGAGCAGCTGACAAGCCGCGCTGGCCAGTTCCTCGGCCGAACGGACCACGATGGCGCCGCGGTGGCTGAGCAGCGTGCGATAGGCGTCGCCGAAGTTCTGCCAGTGCGGTCCGGTCAGCACGACGGCGCCTTGGCGCACGGCCTCGATGGGGTTCTGGCCGCCGCGGTCGACGAGTGAGCCGCCGATGAAGGCGACCGGCGCCAGTTTGTAGAGGGTGCCGAGCTCGCCGATGGTGTCGGCGACGTAGGCGTCGCTGCTGCGATCGGGCAGGTCGCCGCGCGAGCGCTGCGCCACGTTGAGGCCGCGGTCTTTCAGCATCTGCGTGATGGCGCCGCCGCGTTGGGGATGGCGTGGGGCGATGATGGTGCACAGGTTGGGCAGACTGCGGCGCAGCTCGCTGTGCGCGTCGGCGATGATCTGGTCCTCGCCGTCGTGCGTGCTGGCGGCGATCAGCAGCTGGCGACCGTCGAACATCGGCCGCAGGCGCTCAAGCTCGGCCTGGTTGACCAGCGGGGCAGGCGCGTCGACCTTGAGGTTGCCGGTCGGGATGGCGGACACGGCACCCAGTGTCTTGAAACGGTGGGCGAGGTTCTCGTTCTGCGCCAGCACCAGGGCAAAGCGACTGAACAGGGGACGCGCCACGCTCGGATTGCGCCGCCAGCGACGGAAGGACCGCTTGGTCATGCGCGCGTTGACAAGCGCCAACGGAATGTCGCGCGCCGAGCTTTCCAGGATCAGGTTGGGCCAGATCTCCGACTCGGTGAAGACGGCGAGGTCGGGCTGCCAGTGGTTAAGGAAACTGCGCACGTATTCGGGTGCGTCGAGCGGCGCGTACTGGTGCACGGCCTGCGGCATGAGCCGCTCCGCCGCCAGCTTGGCCGAGGTGACCGTGCCGGTCGTCAGCAGGAAGGAGAGCGACGGGCGCTCCTCGGCCAGTGCCCCCATCAGCGGCAGGATGGCATTGGTCTCGCCGACGCTCGCCGCATGGAACCAGGCGAGCCGTCCGGTGGGGCGCGCTCTGCTCGCCTGCCCGAACCGCTCCTCGCGGCGCGCGGGGTCTTCCTTGCCGTGCCGCTCGCGCAGACGCAGCAGGAATGGTGCGACGGGTCGGGCCAGGCTGGTGAAGGCGCGATAGGCCTTGAGACGCAGGCCAGGCTCGGTGCTGTCGTTGCGGGCAGCGTGCGGCGTGGCGCGTGTCGCATCGGCGCCTGCGCGGCGATAGGCAAGGTCGGTGGCCAAGTTGAGCCCGCTCTCCACCGCTTGGCGACACGTCTCGAGTTGTTCGGGCGTGGCATCGCGTGGAACGTTGACGAGCGGGCCGACGGCAAAGCCCATCGCCGAGTACGGCAGGTTGACCGTCATCCTGCTCCAGGAGTTGAACGAGATGTAGCGTGAGGTGGCGATGGCGACCGGCAGGATCGGGCGCCCGGACTGACGCGCCACCATGACGATGCCGGGGCCGGCGCGACGCGCCTGCTCGCCCGGAACGTCGGCAGTCATGGCCACGGAGCGTCCATCGCGCAGGGCCTGCACGGCGGCCCGGTAGGCATGTGTGCCGCCGCGATCCTTGGCACGGGTGCCCGCGCCGGCACCACGGATCAGCTGCATATCGAAATGCTTGAGCGTCTGACCCAGCGCCTCGGCGTCGCCGTGGCGGGCCAGCATGATGTCGACCTCGGTATGTGGCTGCTTGATGAGCGGCAGCAGCATGAACTGTCCATGCCACATGGCGATCACGCACGGGTGGTGCATGTCGTGGTCGCCGACCCGCTCCGTCATGTCGCGCGTCTGCCAGGCGGTGCGCGCGACGAAGCGGATGTAGCGGGCGAGCAGCGAGCCAGCCGCAACGTGATAGAATCTGGGCTTGCTATGGATGTCCGCCATCCGCGCCGAACCTAGTGGTGTGCCGAAGTTCGCCAGACCTCTCCGCCAGTATCCCGCACGAACTTCGCAAGCATAGGGATACCAGGGGTCACAAACCAGCCAGTGCAGTTTCGATCGATGGACTAGCTCGGGCCCGCCGCCAACTCCGGCGATTTGCTCGATCGTGGCACTGACATGTGGGACGTTGGAACTCTTGGGACGTTGGAACTCTTGGGATCAGCCCTCTATAGCCGATCCAAACCGCGCTCCGAAAGCGCAGATTGAAGAACCCCCAGCCTTATCATGCAATTGCTCCCCTACTTAAGCCGCCGAGGCGGTGTCCGACCCAATCAGAGCCTGGGAGCGGCACAGCCGCGCGTAAGCCCCGTCACGCGCGATCAGCTCGGCGTGCG
>DASTOW010000241.1:0-18285 GCA_035762425.1 Hyphomicrobiaceae bacterium
CGGCTGGTGCCCTGCCGGACGATGTTGGCCTCGGCCGTGCCCATCGCATCGACGCGGCGACGCACGGTCTCGATGGCCGCGCCGACCGCGTTGCTGATGCGTTGCTGCAGGCCGGGCTCGGTCGGCGTTATAGTGATAACGCCGCCTTCGCCCCTCTGGATGTCAATGTCGTTGGAGCTGGTGCCGATCAGGGCGCTGCCGATCGGCTGCACCATGCCGCGCAGCTCCTTCATGGCCGCGTCGGCATCCTCGGGCTTGGCCAGGCGTATCTGCACCGCCCTATTGGCGATGCCCAGGCCGCTGGTGGCAATCTTGACGTTGCGCAGCCGGTTGCGAGCATCATCGCGCAGGGTTTCGAGCCAGTCCTTGCGGACGTCCTCGGTCTCCATGGAGAGCAGCAGATGGGCGCCGCCTCTCAGATCCAGACCGAGATTGAGCTGCTGGTGCGGCACCCACCACGGCCAGCTCTGCACCGTCTCCTTGGCGAAGAAGTTCGGCAATGTGAACAGCACGCCGGCGAGACACGTCAGGATCGTGGCGATGATTTTCCAGCGGCTGAAATGCAGCATTGCGGCTCAACTCTCAGGTTGCAGACGCGTCGGACAGGTGTCCGGACGGACCTGCTAGGCGCCCTCTTTGACCGGCTCGCCTTTGACGCGAACCTCGGTGACCGTCCCCTTGAGCACGCGCACGCGCGTGTTCTCGGCGATCTCTACCTCGATCTCGTTGTCGTCGCGCACCTTGGTAACCTTGCCGACGATGCCGCCGCCGGTGACGACCGTATCGCCGCGGCGGATGTTGGCGACCATCTCCCTGTGCGCTTTCACGCGCTGCTGCTGTGGACGCAGGAGCAGGAAATAAAAGATCACGAACATCAGCAGGATCGGCACCAGCTGAATCATGAAATCGCTCCCGCCGCCAGGGCTCTGGGCAAAAGCAGGGGAGATGAACATGGGTCGGTTTCCTCGGGCTCGGACGGAAGACAAAGCTAACGGAAGCGGCTTCGGCCATCGGCGGCCCCGCTCCCTCGATTTTGAGGCGGAATATAGTGGCATGGCCCCCGTTTGCAACAGATTAGGCGGTCGGTGACGCGGGGCATGCGGTCGTCTATAGAAACCCAAGCTAACGGCCCGCCCTACCCTTGAGACCCTCTGCGACAATGAGTAACGAGAAGGACATCCTGGCCCGCCTGGACCGGCTTGCCGCCGCCCTGGAGCGGATCGCTCCGCCGGCCGCCGCCAAGCTCGATCTCGCAGCCGCGGAAGCATTCGTGTGGCAAGCCAAGCCGGAAGCGTTCCTGCCGGTGGCGCACATCAACCGCCAGCCGCTCAGCCTGCTCAAGGGCATCGACCGAGCTGCCGAGCAACTGCTGGAGAACACGCGCCGGTTTGCCCGCGGCCTGCCAGCCAACAACGCCCTGCTGTGGGGCGCGCGCGGCATGGGCAAGTCCTCTCTCGTCAAGGCGGCGCACGCCGAGGTGTGCAAGGAATCAGGCAAGGGGGAAGCACGCCCCGAAGTGAAGCTGGTTGAGATCCACCGCGAGGACATCGCCTCGCTGCCGGCCTGCCTCGCGCACATGCGCGCCAGCAGCATGCGCTTCATCGTGTTCTGCGACGACCTCTCCTTCGACAAGGACGACACCTCCTACAAGTCGCTGAAGGCGGTGCTGGAAGGCGGCATCGAGGGGCGGCCAGAGAACGTGCTGTTCTATGCCACCTCCAACCGACGCCACCTGATGCCGCGCGACATGATGGAAAACGAGCGTTCGACCGCCATCAACCCATCGGAGGCGGTGGAGGAGAAGGTATCACTGTCCGACCGCTTCGGTCTCTGGCTCGGCTTTCACAATGGCAGCCAGGACGACTATCTGGCCATGGTGCGCAGCTATGCGGCCCATCACAGCCTCAAGATCAAAGACGAGGCGCTGGTGCGCGAGGCGCTCGAATGGTCGATGACGCGCGGAGCGCGTTCGGGCCGCGTTGCCTGGCAGTTCATCCAGGACCTGGCCGGCCGGCTCGGCCAGCGGCTCAAGAGCTAAGCAGCCGTCCCTGAGAGGGGGGCTGGAGCGCGAGCGCGCCCCTTGCTCTGCGGCAATCCGCTATGTGCCATATAGTCATGCAGCCGCGACCGAGACGGCGCGCAATAGGCATTTGGGCGAACGCACGGCCTAGGGGTTGGATCGCATACGTGCAGGGGCGGCAAATACCCTGCCATCGATCTGGCCCGTCGCCACGGCCAGCACCGAAACCACCTGAACAGCCCGCATGCAAAACTGAGCGTTGTCAGCAAACCGGCTTGGGGAAGCCAAAATTCGCAGCTAACGTGTCGGTGCCTCGGTTTGCATGAGGAGGGTTTCATGCTGCGCGCTGCCGCCCTGTTGTTTTGCTTTGTGACGATTTCCACCGCCGCGCTCGCCACCAACGATGCCGACCGCCGCGATTGCTCCGGGGAGAGCTCGCCCGACCGCAAGATTGCCGCCTGCACGCGCGTGCTGGGGGATGCGAAGTCTGCCCCTGCACTGCGCGTCATCGCCTATCGCAACCGGGGCATCACCTACAATAAGAAGGCCCTACATGAGCTCGCCACGGCTGACTTCGACGAAGCACTCAAGCTCGACCCGAAGGACCTTGTAACGCTGGCCGCGCGTGGCAACGCCTACTCTCAGCGAGGTATGTACGATCCCGCTCTGGCCGACCTTGCAGAGATCCTGCGGCTCAACCCGCGTGCCGGCAAAGCCTACAACGATCGCGGCCTGATCCACCTGCGCAAGGGCGACCTCGATGCCGCGGCGAGCGACTTTGAGGCTGCCCTGCAAATCAATCCGCGCAGCGCGCATGCGCTCAACAATCGTGCCCTGGTCTCGGCCCGCCGCGGCAACTTCGATGACGCGATCGCCGGCTTCAGCGCGACGCTGCGCGCCGACCCGCAGTACCTGCTGGCCTATACCAACCGCGCTCGTGCCTACGAGGAGAAGGGCGAGCTGGAGCTGGCGCTGGCCGATCTTACGGCTGCCTCGCAAGGCGTGCCGCGTCCCAACTTCGAGGAAGATGCGCGCGCCAAAGCCAACGGGGCGCGCGGCGTTGCCCGCCTGACGCCAATCATTGCCGAGCGCAAAGCGGGGTTAAGAACTCAGCCCGAGCGCCGTGTCGCCCTGGTGGTGGGCAACAGCCGCTATGCGCATGCCCCCGCACTGCGCAACCCGGCGGGCGACGCCAAGCTGCTTGCGCAATCGCTGCGCGAAAGCGGCTTCAGCCAGGTGCGCGAACTTTACGACGCCGACCTGTCCGCGCTCGGTCGGGCCCTGAAGGATTTCGGCGACTTGGCCGTCGGCTCCGATTGGGCGGTGATCTATTTCGCCGGCCACGGCATCGAGGTGGGCGGCACCAACTACCTCATTCCCGTCGACGCCAAGCTCGAAACGCAGGCACACGTGGAGGACGAGGCGGTGCCGTTGTCTCGGGTGATGAGCAAGGTCACCAGCGCCAGTAAGCTGCAGCTCATCATCCTGGATGCCTGCCGCAACAATCCGTTTGTGCCGCGCATGCGCGGCACCGGTCGCACGCGCTCGGTCGGCAGCGGGCTCACCGCCATCGAGCCCGACACCGGCGTCTTGGTCGCCTATGCCGCGCGCGACGGCACCACGGCATCCGACGGTGAGGACACCAGTCCGAACAGTCCATATGCGGATGCCCTGGCACGCCACATCGGCGAACAGGGGCTGGAGATCAGCCTGCTGTTCCGCAAGGTACGCGACGACGTGCTGACCAAGACCGCCAAGCAGCAGGAGCCCTACACCTACGGCTCGCTGCCGGCCCAGCCGTTCTATTTCCGGCGCTAGCGCGAGCTGCACGACTGCGTCGATCACTGGTCCGGCACTGCCATGCGCTGCTGGGACACCAGTTGCACCTTCGCTCTGACATCCGGCAGGCGGTCGAGCAGATGCAGGAAATCGTCGACGTCAAGTACGAGCAGATCGGTCGCCCGCACGGCTGTCACCGTTGCCGTCCGGGGCTCACGTGACAATAGAGCCATCTCGCCGAAGAAGTCCCCCTCCTCCAGTCGCACCTTGCCGATGGCCGCATCTACATCGACCGATCCGCCGGCGATCAAATACATGGCATCGCCGCGGTCGCCTTTGCGGATGATCGTTGCACCAGCCGGAACGGTGCGAGCTCGCAGAATAGCCACGAGCTCGGCGATCGACCCAGCATCCAGGTGGGAGAAAAGTGGGACTTGCGCGACCATCGCGAAGGTAACAACGAAGTCACGACGGCGGATCTCCTCGTAGAAGCCACGTCCAATGATGGCCACGGGCAGAGCAAAGCAGCCAATTCCCAGCATGACCGTGATTGCCGCGATGATGCTGCCCAGCGTCGTCAGCGGCGTGGTTTCGGCCCCGCCAATTTTGGCAAGCATGGTGGCGGCCCACCAAATTGCTTTTGGCATGTCGCCAAGACGATCCGGTTGAATTGCGCCTTCAACGGCGTGCATCGCGGCGGCCGCGCCGAGCAACACGCCTACGAAGATGATAACGCACGCCAACAACCCACGCCGCTCGCTAGCGATCAGACGGCCGATGGTTGCCATGGCAGGAGAATAGCGCGCGAGCTTGAGGAAGCGCACAAGGCGTGTGAGCAACAGGAGGCTGTATTGTGGAAATGCAAGCTCAAGAAGGAACGGCAGCAGTGCAAGCGCATCGATGATCATAAGCGGCGTTGCCGCGAAGCGAAGGCGTGCGCCAAGCGCAGTGTGCTGCCGAAGCAGAGGGTGCTCCGGCGCGACCCAAATCCGTGCCAGATATTCCAGCGCAAATGCCAGTACGCAAAATCGATCGAATACTTGCAGCCTGACACCGTGGCGCACAGCGATTTCGGGCACCGTCTGCGCTATCGCAGCTGCGACATTGGCGAGGATCAGTGCAATCAGGAAACCGTCGAGGGCACGCGACGCAGGCTCCCTGCGGCGTCCGTGCTCGAGAATCTGAAAGGCGCGCTGGCGCAGTCCCTCTCGACTCGTCGCATTGGAGTCCACGAAAAAATGTCCGGTCTGCGCTACCAATTGGCCGTGTCCGGCGGGACGCGAGCACCGGGCCAGTGCTCGCCATGATTTTATCAATTCGGCGCCGGCGGCAATAGACCGCTTGCGCAGCTAGGATGACTTCAGTTGTGGATCACGCCGGTCCGTCCTTGAGTGACCAACGCATGGCGGATGGCCCCGACAATGCATCGAAGGTGCCCGGGCGGACGCACGGCACGTTCATGCTGCGACCTGCCGCTGACAGCACCCTGGGGCAAGGCTTGTGATTGTTCAGCGCTCTGTGCAATGCAATAGACAGCGCCAATCTGCTCGCGCCAGATGGCGCAGGGTCACGCCACTGGGCTGGTTGCGGAGCAGCATGGCTCTTTTTTGGGTCCGACCCTCGCGGGTGCGGCGCTGAAACGTACTCGGGCCGGGATGAGCATGTCGGGGGGTGGAGCGGAGCGCTCAGTTGCGCTCCATGTAAGGCGTCGGATCAACCGGCTTGGCGCCCTGGCGCAGCTCGAAATGCAGCTGCGGCTCGTTGACGGAGCCGGTCTTGCCGGCGCGGGCGATCACCTGGCCCTTGCGAACCACGTCGTCACGCTTGACCAGCAGCTCGTCGCCGTGTGCGTAGGCAGTGACCCAGCCGTTCTCGTGACGGATCAAGATCAGGTTGCCGTAGCCCTTCAGCTCGTTGCCGGCGTAGGCGACGCGGCCGCCTTCCGCCGCGCGCACCTCGGTGCCCAGCGGTACGGCGAGGTTGATGCCGTCGTTCTGCGTGCCATCGGATCGCTTGCCGAAGCTGCCGATCACGCGACCGCCGGTAACCGGCCAGCGGAACTTGGCTGTGCCCGTCTCGGGGGATGCATCCGTCGCGGTGTCGCCGCGTGACGCGACCCTCGCCGGCTCGCTGGCGGCCTTCGACGGCGCGGCATCGGGGAGCTGGATGACGCGCGGGCCGAGATTGGTCGCAGCCGGCGTGCGCGACGGTGCGGGCTCGGGCGCGCGTTCGGCGACCGGCTCGGCGCCGCCCTGCCCCGGCACATGCAGCACCGTGCCGGCACGCACCCTGGTTACGTCGGTGATGGAGTTGACGCGCTGCAGATCGGCCAGCGTCGTACCGTGCCGGCGCGCGATGTTGTAGAGCGAGTCGCCGGGCTGCAGCGTATAGCGGCCGCCCCAGCCAGGCGTATCGATGGCCCCGGTCTGGATCGGCTGCTGGACTGGCTGTGTTGCCGGGCGGCTGGCGACCGGCGTGCGTGTCTCGGGGCGGGCAGGCGTGGCGCCGGCGGGCAGCACCAGGCGCTGGCCGGGCTTGATCGACGTGCCGTTCGCCAGGCCGTTGACCTCGATCAGCGCGCCGACCTGTACACCGTGCCGCTTGGCGATCCCGAACAGGGTATCGCCCGGCTGCACTTCGATCGACTCGCCACTGGCGGCAGGGCGCTGCGCCTCGTAGCGGCGCTCGTACGACGGCGTACGCTCCGGTACACGCTCCGGCGCGCGCATGGCGGCGCGATCGGGTGGCGCCCGCTCCGGAATCGGCGCCAGCTCGGTCACGGTCGTGGCCGGCTGACCGCGTTCGCCCTGATACGGATAGGGCTGCTGCTGAGATCCACGGCCCGCCTCTTCTCTCACGCCGGTGCCACGTGGACCGTCGTAATATCCCGCACCACGCTGGGCCAGCGGCTGCTCATGGCCCGACCGCGGCAGCGACCCGGTCTGGGTATTGCTACCGCTCTCGCTAAGGTTAAAAGCTGGAAACTCAAAGCGCGTCACGTCGGCGCTGCAGCCACCTAGCATGGCGAGCGCGGCGGCAAAAAAGCCTTGCGCCACAGGGCGTGACGGATAGGTCGTGCGATTACGCTGGACACTTGTCATTGGGCACACCTCGTACTCCCGCGAATCATTAACGGTTAAGTGGTTAAGGCTCCGTTAACGAAACTGGATCCCGCGCGTACTTGGCCCCGGCGAGGTTTGGCCTCGTTTTTCCCCTTCTGAGGATTAGTCGGCGATTGTGAGGGCTTCGCGGCAGAGGCTTGACCGCTTCGCGGCTTGGCGCCGCCGTAAGCAAAGCCCAACAGGCAGGCGGCGCCTATTTGCCGAACAGCGCCAGCAACCCCGCGCGCAGGCGCGGCTCGGTCAGCGGCTTTTCCAGGAACCCGATCGGCGCAAGGGCTTGTGCACGCGTGCGGGTGGCCACGTCGGTGTTGGCCGTTACAAAGATGCTGGGAATGGAAAATCGCCGGTGGATTTCGGCTGCCGCATCGATGCCATCGCGAGCACCGATCAGTCGAATGTCCATCAGCACCACATCGGGTCGCTCTTTCTCCGCCACGCGCACCGCCTCGTCGGCCGAGACGGCAATGGCAACTACGATGTGGCCCAGGTGCTGCAGCAGCGCCTTGGTATCGAGTGAAATGAAGAACTCGTCCTCGGCAATGAGGATGCGCAGGGCCCGTGTCTCGGTCTGTTGCGAACCTTCCTGCCGCGGCTCGGCGTCATCGCCTTGCGCGGCAGCGGCTGCCAGCCACAAGCGAACGGCGTCGGTATGAGTTTGCAGTTGCATCATGGCTCTGATGTCTTCATTGCCGGCCCAGAAAGCACAAAAATCTTGGGAAAGTCCATACGCCAGTGCACGCCGTCTGGCTCGAAGTCGAGCTTGGCATTGCCCGCCAGCCCCTGTGCCACCAGCTTGGTGACAACCAGGTAGCCGAACCCATGCCGCGCTGGCGTTTCCACTGCAGGTCCGCCACGCTCCTTCCAGTCAATGTGCACACGTCCGTCGGCGTCGGGGCCATGCCAGCTGATCCAGATGCCCCCGCCCGGCGCTGCCATGGCACCGTGCTTTGACGCGTTGGTGGCAAGCTCATGCAGGGCAAAGCCGATGTTTTGCACGGCATCGGCGCTTAGAAAAAGCGCGGGACCTTCAATATGCGCGCGCGACACGGCGCCGAACAGGTCCAAGTGCGCGCGCACCAAGTCGCCAAGCCACGCGCCCTGCCAATTCTGGCGTAGCATGAGATCTTGCGATTCGGCGAGGCCCTGGATGCGCTGACTGAACTGCCGCACGAATTGCTCGACGCTTTCGCTTTGCCGCGCGGTCTGCTGCGCCATGCCTCTCACCACGGCCAGCTGGTTCTTGGCGCGATGCGCGAGCTCGCGCATCAAGAATTGCGTGTGCTCCTGGCGCAAGCGCAGCTCCGTCGCCGCCGCGCTCATGGCGTTCGTCACGGCGTTGGCCTCCTGCAATGGCGACTGCAGCGGCTCAACGGGTTTGCCCTGACCGATGTTGGTTGCCGCAGCCGTTGCGGCGTCGAGCGGGCGCGTCATGAAGGCGCCGAACAGATAAGCGAGTGCACCGCCCAACATGAGCGAGGTGACGACCATGGCACCGCCAAACGTGCGCGCCTGTTGCTTGGTGACGTCGGCGGCGGCCGCCGGCACGGTGGCAGATACGAGCCATCCCGCAACTTGCGAACGCACCGTGCTGCGCAGGATCTCGACGCCCGCCACGCTTTTAGCGCGAAACACGCCCTTGGCGGTGCGGCTGGCGTCGAGCAGATCTTTCGGCAATGGCTTGCCGACGAAGTCGTCATGGCGTTCGGATCTGGCCAGGATTATCCCGTTGCGGTCGGTAATGCCCGTGATCCAGCCTTCCTCCAGCCGCTGCGCTTTGAGCACCTGCTCAAAGCGGACCGCATCGAGCGCCATGATCAGCACCTGGTGAACCGCACCACCCTTCCAGACCGGCACTTCCACGTTGATCACGGGCCGCCGCGACACCAGGCCCACGAATACGTCCGACACCTGGCGCTGCTTGGTCGCGAAAACACGGCGTGCTGTGTCCGGGTCAGAGGTGGGAGGCAATTCCGAGCCGAACGGCGCTCTCGTATTCACCAGCTGCTGCATCGACGCGTCGACCAGCAAGATGCCGGCTTGGTCGGCGCCGATCGCCCGTGCGGCCTGCTCATGAAATGCTGCGTAGTTGCCCTGGGCCAGGAACGGCGACGTAGCCAAGGTCTCCAAACTCACCATGGCACGGTCAAGCTCGCGGTCGATGTCGCCGGCCAGGTCGAGCGCCACCTGCTGCACGCGCCGCTGCAGTTCCTGCTCTTCAAGTTTGGTCATCTGGTGGAACGCCAGCAGCGCCATGCCGAGCAACGGCACGGTGAGCGCGACACCGAACAGGAAGAGAAATGTGCGAATGCGCTGGGGCGGAATCTTATTGACGAACAATCGCGCGGGCATGACCTGGCCGATGCTGAGTGCCCCGGAGTAGTCACGGCCTTCGCCAGGCCTGTCAAGGCGAACCAGGCGTGCCCCTTTCGTTTGCCGGCGTGGTAGAGCTCACTGCTGTAGCGCACCAGTTCTGTTGCCACTCAGGGGCCTGCCCGCAGACGCGACAGTGGCGAGCGTAAGCGCCGCTGCGGTGGTGCCGAGGTGGCGACACAGCCTGCCTTCACCGACCGTTTTAGCCAAGCACGGCGAGCCCCAACTGCAACGAGTGCGCTCGAGCTTTCTTAGACACCGATTGCACGGGGTGGCGGGCTTGCGGCGGGCCATGCTTCAAGCCTTTGCTGTGCACAGCAGCCAGTCAAGCCCCGGATGGCCGGTGTCGAGGGCACCTCGAGCGGCCGTTGTTGGACCAGGCGACCTTGGAGATAGCAAACATGGCGCTCAAGCGGATGGACAACGTAGGCATCGTCGTCGAAGACCTCGCAGGGACGATTGATTTTTTCTGCGAGCTCGGCCTCGAGCTCGAAGGGCGGGCCACGATCGAAGGAGAATGGGCCGGACGCGTCACTGGACTGGGCGATCAGCATGTCGAGATTGCCATGCTGCGCACACCGGACGGCCACGGCCGGCTCGAGCTCTCCCGCTTTCTCACGCCACCCGTCGTCGCAGATCACCGGAACGCCCCGGTCAACGCCCTAGGCTATCTGCGCGTCATGTTCACCGTGGACGACATCGACGAGACGCTGGAAAGGCTCCGCACGCGCGGCGCACAGCTCGTAGGCGAAGTCGTCCAGTATAAAGACGCGTATCGGCTCTGCTACATCCGTGGGCCTGAAGGGCTTCTCATCGGCCTCGCCCAACAACTGAGCTGAGTGCCGGCAGCACGCGCGAGCAAGCACCGCGCCTGGGATCACTGACCTGACAACGTGCGCGTCAGCTTCTCGCGCATGGCCTGGTAGGTGAGATCGAGGCACAGCGGCGTTACCGAGATGCGTCCCGAGTAGATCGCCCACAGGTCGGTGCCTTCCTGCGTGCTCGAGCGCCGCCGCGCGAAGGCCAGCCAGTAGTAGGGATTGCCCCAGGTGTCCTGCCGCTCGTCGATGGCAAGCAGCCCCGGATCGCGGCGGCCCTGCGTGGTCACCGACACGCCCGCCACCTCGGCCGGCTCGCGATCGGGAAAGTTGATGTTCATCACTGTCGACGGCGCCCACTCCACCGCCAGTAGCTTGCGGATCAGGCCCGGCCCGTGCGCGATCGCCGTCTCCCAGCGCAGGCTCTTGGCCGACTCGAAGCCGTAGGCCTGCGACAGCGCCATCGAGCGGATGCCGAGGATGGTGCCCTCGAACGCCCCGGCAATGGTTCCCGAGTACGTCACATCCTCGGCCATGTTGGCGCCGCGGTTGACGCCGGACAGAACGAGGTTCGGCAGCTTGTCCTTGAGCAGGTGTCGCACACCCATGATGACGCTGTCGGTCGGCGTGCCGCGCACCGCATAAGCGCGCTCGTCGAGCTGGCGCATGCGCAGGGGCTCGTGCAGGGAGAGCGAATGGCTGGCGCCGGACTGGTTGGTCTCGGGCGCCACCACCCAGACGTCGTCGCTGAGCTCTGCAGCGATCTGACGCAGCGCGTGCAGGCCGGGAGAATCGATGCCGTCGTCGTTCGTGAGGAGAATGCGCATGGCGCCAATCTATCGGCCCGTTCCCGTTATGCAACGGGCGCCTTTGCCGCCAGGCGCCGCTTGCCCGAGACGGCCGTGCGACAGGAAGCACGGTCGCAAGCCCGGCGCGCCCCGCATGCCGGCGACGGCAAAGACTTGACTAACCGCAGGCTGCTCGCGCACCGGCACGACGTGAAAGCGAATTAATGTGGCCCGACGACGGACAAGCGAGGCGAGTGCGTTTTCTGGTGCATGGGGATCACGCTGCACCAGATCCAAGGACCGACAATATGAACAGACCCATGCATCGAATGATGATCCTGGCGCTTATGACAGCCCTGCCGACGTTGGCTGTCGCGCAGACTGCCCCGACCAAGCAGGAACCTGCGGCCAGGGACAACGAACGGGGTCGGATGGAGCGACTGTCGCCCGAGGCCCGCACCCGCTTGCAGGATGGCCGCTTCGCCATGATCAAGGAGACCCTCAAGCTCAACGATGCGCAGCTCAAGCTGTGGGCGCCCGTCGAGGCACAAATGCGTGCCTCCTCCACCGCAAGGCAGCAGGCGCGTGCCGAACGCGAGCAGATGCGCCAGCAAGGCGCCGCGCGACCTGCCCTTCCTGATCGGCTCGATCGCGCCAGCCAACGCCTGGCCAAGCGTGCCGAGCAGATGAAAGCCTTCGCCGAAGCCTTCAGGCCGTTTTACGCATCGTTGAGCGACGACCAGAAGGCGCTCGCCGGCGTCGTACTGCATCAAGGACACGGCCGGAGGGGCCGCGGCTGAAATCGCAATCCGCGACATGGGCACCTGCCGCACAAGAGAGTGCAGGCGCCCAGGGTGAAGACGATGCTCTTGGTGGAAGCCAAAATGCTTCCATCAAGAGCAGTCTCACTCTAGGGTCGCGGGCTCCATGAAGCCTGTCACCATCTACACCACCCCCTTCTGCCCCTATTGCCTGATGGCCAGGCGTCTGCTGGCCAAGAAGGGCGTGGCGTTCGAAGAGATCAACGTGAGCGGCGACTGGCAGGCGCGCGAGGCGCTCGTCGAGAAGGCCGGCGGCCGCACGACCGTGCCGCAAATCTGGGTCGGCGACACGCACGTGGGCGGCAGCGACGAGCTGCACGCGCTAGAGCGGGACGGCAAGCTCGACGCCCTGCTGGCGGACTGACCCAAGGGGGTGATGAGCGTTCGTGATGCAAGCACGTCGGCTTGCATCCAAGCATGAACATTACGCGCCATACAGATGCGACGGCGGCTAGATGCATCGGCGGCTAGATGCGACGGCGGCAACTTGTTGTCGACGTCGCTGCCGTCGCTGGTTGCCCCGTCAGGCGGGCTCCCTTGTCATCAGGGCAACGAACGCGAGGTTCACGACCGACATGAGAACGATGCCGCACGCGATCATGTAGGCCATATTGCTCTGACTCAAGATCGGCGGAATGATCTCGATTTCGGCTCCCATGGGCAAAAAGTACGTTGCGGCCATGCCCGTGTAGTGCATCGAAGCGATGGCCAGCCCCTGCACGATCCCGCCCGCGACGGTCATGGCAACCGAGCGCTTATGAAAAGCGAACCAGAGGGCGGCCATTGACGCGACGATCGCCATCCCGATCGAGGTCGCAACCAGGTTGTAGTCGTAGTCGAGACCGCAGCCGCGTATCGCGCTCATGCCAAGATAGTGCATGCCGGCGATGCCAAGCCCCATGAGAACGCCGCCCAGCGGAATGCTGGGCCAGCCGAGCGGGCGGCTGCTGGCGAAGAAAAGGCCGGTTCCGGTGGCGCCGATCGCTATGCCTATCGAACTGAATGTCTCGGCCGCGTTGTAGGTCACGAGCACCGGGAAATCGACCGCCATCATCGCCACGAAATGCATCGACCAGATGGTGGCACCCATGATCAGTCCGCCGCTGACCAAGGCAAAGGTCTTCTGACCTGGGGTGGTATCTTCGATGTTTGATAGCGCCGTCAGAGCCAGCGCCGTGAGCGATCCAATAATCGCCACGCCTACGGAGAGGAGCACCAATATTGGCTGGTAGGTCACTGTCATGGTTGAGCGCCTATTTCAGAGGGCCGGACCAAATTATCGACTTGCGTGTGAGTGCTATCCTTTTGCGGCGTGCTCATGATTGTTTTGGGCCGCATCACGCCTTTGTCTTTGTCGGGCGGACCATGCCTGCTGGCATCGGTGAGAAACCAGATCATCACGAACGAGATGACGATCGTGGAGAACATGGAAGTGGCAAATCCCGTCATCGCCGCCGCGCTTATGCGCCGCCGCGTCGTCTTGCGTTGATGTGCCAGGCCCAGTTCGTAGGCCGCCCTGGTCTTGGGATCTCTCAGGGTGTCGTAGGCCTGACTGATCTCTTTGAAGCGCCGTTCGGCCAGCGCGTTACCCACATTGACGTCCGGATGAAACGCCTTGGCCAAACCGTGATACGCGCCCTTGATGACACCCTCGTCGGCTTCGGGTGTGACACCAAGCACCTCATAATAATTCTGCATTCGTCTCCTCACGCGCACCAAGCGGAAACCCGCATCAGTGCCCCCGTATGTGTGGAAGCGCTGCCATGCCAGACAGCCTGCTTGATCCCTCAAAAAAATATTCAGTCAGCTAAGGTTAACACCCCGGGCGCTAACCTTCAACAGAAGTCCTATAGAGGACCTCATGCCATCGCTTACCGGCAGGCCCGCTTAAATCCCTGCCGAGCACAAACTTTTCCAGAAAGCTTGCCGGCACCGGCTGCCCACGGTTCTGCGTGGTGTTTCGCGTCACGCAGCCATCGAGGATGCAACCGCCGGTTATGGGCTGATCAGCAGGTGTTCGCGCTCGGGCAGCGTCTCGAGGATGGCGGCGCTACCGCGGATCACGCAGTGCATGGGCGTATCGGGCAGCAGGAACTTGGCGCCCGTGCGCTGCGCCAGCGCCACGTCGAGCCGGTCGAGCAACGCGCCGCCGCCGGTCAGCATGATGCCCCACTTCGTCACCTGCTCGGCAGCCTCCAGCGGCAGGTCCTCGAGCGCCCGCTGGATGAACTCGGCCATGTCGCCGATGCAGGCCGATAGCGCCTCGGCCATATCCTGTGGACCGAGCACTGCACTCTTGGCGCGGCCCTCGCGCAGGTCGCGACCCTTGATGTGAATCTCCACCTCGCGCCCGTTCGGCTGAGCCAGCGCCGTGCCGGCCTCGATCTTGATGCGCTCGGCGTTGGCCTCGCCGATCACCAGGTGATGCCGGCGGCGCACATAGCGCATGATGGCCTCGTCCATGGCGTTGCCCGCCACCTTGAGCGAGCGCGCCTGAATCACGCGGCCCGACGACAGCACGGCGATGTCCGTGGTGCCGCCGCCGATGTCCACCACCATGAAGGCCGACGGCGCATCGATGGGCAGGCCCGCGCCCAGGGCTGCCGCCACCGGCTCTTCGATCATGTACACCTTGCGCGCGCCGGCCTGCACGGCCGTCTCGTACACCGCCCGCCGCTCCACCGGCGTCGCGCCTGCCGGCACGCAGATGAGAATGCGGGGCCGGCGGAAGCCCAGCATGGTTTTGGCACGCTGGATGAATTGGCGCAGCATCTCTTCGGTGGCAATGAAATCGGCGATCACGCCGTCACGCATGGGGCGGATCAGCTCGATCGGCTCGGGCGTGCGCCCGAGCATGGCCTTGGCCTTCAGGCCGACGGCCAGCATCACGCGCTCACCGCCGCGCACCTGCACCGCAACCACCGACGGCTCGTCGATGATGATGCCGCGCCCCACCACGTGCACCAGCGTGTTGGCGGTGCCGAGGTCGATGGCGATATTATCGGAGAAGGCCCCCGCGACGCCCGCAAGCATTCATCCCACCATGCATGTCCGCCTGGCCGGCGCCTGCGGACCCGTCTACGCAAATGCGCGCCGATTCAATCCCGCAGAAAAGATAATCGATCGACCGGCGTTCGCCAAACCCTTGCGTTCCATAAGTTTCCGTCATCGCGAAAGCTTCGATCATCCCCGCAATTCGCGCCCGCGAATATCCGCATCCAGTAGCTGGGTGGGTCAAGGCTTTGAGCTGCGCTCAGGCCCACGACACCAGCGTTCACCGGTTCCCGAGCATCTGTCGGCGCTTTGCCCAGCGCCGCGCGATCTCGGCTGCAATCACAGGACCGGCGTCGAGGGGGGGATAGCTCCAGCTCTCCAGCCGTGCGAAGCGGGCGGGGAGCGGGCGCGTAGCGCCATGCCGACGCAAGGCTTCGTGGAAGCGGGCGAACTTGGGCGAGCCGCCCTCCGGCTCGAACACGTAGATGGGTTTGCCCGTCGCGCACGGTTCCCCTGTCATGTTGATGGAATCGGCCGGCACGACGAAGGCATCGGCCTGCGCTAGGTATTGCGGATAGGGATTATCCCCCTCTCCATCCCAGAACAGGTGCGGCTGCCAGGCCATCTGCTCGCGCACAAAGGCTGTTATCTCGGGCGGTGTACGGCGCGAGGCCGTGATCAACAGGCCCGCCCCCAGCGCTCCCAGCGATTGTAGGGCCGATACCAGGTGCGCCACGCGCGGCGGCGTGTAGCGATAGTCGCCGTTGGGGCCGCCCAGCAGCACGGCAACACGCGGTGAGGGCAGCGCGGCGATATCGGCGGGAAGCCTGCTACGCAGCTCGGCGAGGCGGCTGGCCGAGAAGGTATGCGGCCCCGTCAGCGTCGTGACGACGTTGGGCCCGCGCAGCTTGTCGTGCTCGGGTACCCAAAACAGGTCGGCCGTCCTGGGCGACACCTTTGGATCAAGCAGGATCACGCTATAGGTGCCGAGCCCCACCATCTGCTTCAGGCGGCGGATGTAAGGAATGGTCAGCCGGCCGATGGCGAACGCGAAATCGGGCCACGGTGGATGAAACGGGCTTGCGTCACTGCCAAACCGTTCCGACGGTGCCACAGGCCCCCACGGCGACAGCCAGCTCCACGGAGTTGCGGGCGCTACGCGCTTGAACTCGACGTCGAGGCTGAGCGCCTCGGCTACACCGCGCGCCTGCGCCTCGTGGCCTGCCTTGCCATCGCTGATGATCCAGCCACGTCGACCCGCGACAGCCTGCAGCGCGTCCGCCATCGTTCCTTCCCGGGCCAAGCTCACAATTTTCTGTCCCGCGCACGAAACAAAGTTGCTCAAATTCGCGCCGTGCGCCAGACTCGCGCGGTCTTCCTGCCTCGGAGCTTCTACCCTTATGCGCGCCCGCCTCGATGCTACCGATTGGCGCATTCTCAAGGAACTGCAGGCCAACGGCCGCATAACCAATGTGGAGCTGGCCGAGAAGGTCGGCATCTCGCCGCCACCCTGCCTGCGCCGCGTGCGGGCGCTGGAGCAGGCCGGCATGATCGCCGGTTACTTCGCCCAACTCGACGAGAAGACGGTCGGCTTCGAGGTGATCGCCTTTGCCATGGTCGGCCTGCACAGCCAATCGGAAGCAGACTGGCGTGCGTTCGAGAACCGGGTGTTGGCCTGGCCCTTGGTGCGCGAGTGCTACATGCTGTCCGGCGAGACCGATTTTCTGCTCAAGTGCGTAGCTCCTGATCTGACCGCCTTCCAGGATTTCGTGATCGAGGAGCTGACCGCAGCCGCCAACGTCGCGAGCGTGAAGACCACGCTCATCATCCGCCGCGTCAAGTTCGAGCCCGGCGTGCCGATCGGCGTCGCCCAGGTCCGCCGTTCCCGCTCCGAAGCGTAGCTGTTACTTGTCATCCCCGGAATTTCGCCTCAGCAAAATATCCACCCAGGCATGTCACCGCCATGTTTGCCTCCCGAACAAGCGCGCTCGCGCGTTCTGGGACGACACCCAACCTGCAACCGAGGCTACTTGAACTCGATCTTGAGGATCTCGTAGCTGCGCGCGCCGCGCGGCGTGGTGACCTCGGTGCTTTCACCTTTGGACTTGCCGATTAGGGCACGCGCGATCGGCGAGTTGACCGAGATCTTGCCGTTCTTCACGTCGGCTTCGTGCTCGCCGACGATCTTGTATTTGACCTTGTCGCCGGAATCTTCGTCCGTCAGCGTCACTGTTGCGCCGAACTTGACGGTGGTGCCCGACAGCTTGGCCGGATCGATGACCTCCGCGCGGCCGAGCTTGTCCTCCAGTTCGGCGACCTTGGCCTCGTTAAGGCCCTGTGCCTCCTTGGCGGCATGGTATTCGGCATTCTCGGAAAGGTCGCCGTGCTCGCGCGCATCCGAGATCTGCTGGATGATGCGCGGACGCTCCTCGGCCTTGAGGCGGTGCAGCTCGGCCTCGAGCTTCTGGAACCCCTCAACGGTCATCGGAACCTTTTCCATAGCCTTGCTCACAATCTCCGGGTCGGCCCGGACCATAACGCCGACACCCGACAAATAGTCTCACTCAGACTTTGAGGTTTGGCCAGCCCCCATCCGACTGGCCCGCCCGATCATCCTCAGGACGATTGGCTTACATAGGATTGCAGCGGTGCCACTGTTAGGGTGCCCGTCGCCAGCGCTTTGATGGCCCGGGTTGCCGCACGAGCACCGGCTAAAGTTGTATAGTACGGGATGTGGCTCATCAAGGCAGTGCGCCGTATGTCCTTGGAATCGGCCAGCGCCTTGGCACCCTCCGTGGTGTTGAACACCAGCTGCACCTCGCCGTTCTTCATCAGGTCGACGATGTGCGGCCGCCCCTCCAGCACCTTGTTGACCTGATCGCAGGGAATGCCCTGCTCGGCCAGGGCACGCCGCGTCCCCCGCGTCGCCAAGATACGGAAGCCCAGCGCAACGAGGTCGCGCATGGCGTCGACGATCGCCGCCTTGTCGGCCTCGCGCACCGACACGAACACGGTCCCCTTGCGGGGTAGCACGATGCCCGCGCCCAGCTGGCTTTTGGCAAACGCCATCGCGTAGTCGCGATCGATGCCCATCACCTCGCCGGTCGAGCGCATCTCGGGGCCCAGCACGGTATCGACGCCGGGGAAGCGGGCGAACGGAAACACCGCCTCCTTCACGCCCACGTGCGACAGCTTTTCCGATTTGAGCTTGAACGACGCCAGCGGCTCGCCGTTCATGATCCGCGCGGCAATGCCGGCGATCGGCTTGCCGATCACCTTGGCCACAAACGGCACGGTGCGCGAGGCGCGCGGGTTGACCTCCAGGATGTAGATGTCGCGACCCTTCACGGCATACTGCACGTTCATCAGGCCGACCACCTTGAGGGCAAGCGCCAGGTCCCGCGTCTGCGCCTCCAGCCGTTTCAGGATGGCCGGCTCCAGCGCATGCGGCGGCAGCGAGCAGGCGCTGTCGCCGGAATGGATGCCGGCCTCCTCGATGTGCTCCATCACGCCGGCGATGTAGACCTGCTTGCCGTCGCAGAGCGCGTCGACGTCCACTTCGGTCGCGTGGTT
>DASTOW010000242.1:0-7504 GCA_035762425.1 Hyphomicrobiaceae bacterium
GGTCAGACCCCTCGACAGGCCGCTCGTTGCGAAAGCGGCTGCTCAGGCGAGGGGTCTGACCCCACTTGCCACTTGCCCTTCCGACGAGACCGCCATGCCCCGCACCAAGTCAAAGACCGGCCCGTCTCCAGCCCCCGCCGACGACGACCTCACCACCGGCTCGTCCGCCCCGAGCAACCCGCCGCGCAGCCTCGAGGCCAACATCGGCACCGAGGTGCGCCGCCTGCGCAAGTCGCTCGACCTTACCGTCGCCGAACTCGGCGCGGCGGCCTCCATCTCCGCCGGCATGCTGTCCAAGATCGAGAACGGCGGCATTTCGCCCTCGCTTGCCACCCTCGACGCACTTGCCAAGGCCCTCAACGTGCCGATCAGCGCGCTGTTCGCCGAGACCGAGGAGCGGCGCGACTGCTCGTTCGTGAAGGCGGGATCGGGCGTGCGCATCGAGCGGCGCGGCACCAAGGCCGGCCACCTCTATGACCTGCTTGGCCACTCGCTGGCCGGCGACCTCGGCGTTGAGCCCTATCTCATCACGCTCAGGAAGGACGCGGCGCCTTACACCAGCTTCCGCCACGCCGGCGTCGAGTTCCTCTACATGCTCTCAGGCCAGGTGCGCTACCGACACGCCGACCGCACCTACCTGATGCAGCCGGGCGACGCCCTGTTCTTCGATGCCACCGCCCGCCACGGTCCCGAGGAGCTGATCGAGACCCCCATGCAATACCTCTCCATCATCATCTACCCCAAGCGGGGGTAGCGGCCGACTGGCCCCCGGGATCAAGCAAACTGGCGTCGGCCGCTCGACAGGCGCCCGAGCAAATGGCATCCCAGGCATGCCATGGCACAGATGATCCCAGACGCGTTGCCGGCATGCTGCACGGCCGGCGAGAAGCGCGTGTTTGCGGCGCTAGGCCGACTGCCGGACGACTGCCTCGTCTACTACGAGCCGGTGGTAAGGCGGCGCTATCCGGATTTCATCGCCATCCTCCCGGACGTCGGGACGCTGGTTATCGAAGTGAAGGGCTGGCGGCTCGGCGAACTCAGTAACATCAGCCCGGACCGCGTCACGGTTGCGGGGCTTGGTGCCGCCAAGCATCCACTTGAGCAGGCACGTCAATACAAGTTCCGGCTGATGGATGAGTGCCGCAAACACCCTCGGGCCGGCGCTCTACTTCGAGACGAAGGCCCGAATGCCGGCGGCTTTATCTTCCCCTTCTGCCATATCGCGCTGTTGAGCAACATCAGTCGCAGCCAGATCGAGCGCGAAGCGCCCGATCTGATGCGTCTTTTCCCACCAGGCATCACCATCACCCGCGACGAACTGGCCGAGTGGGAGACACTCGACCCGCAAGCCCTGCTGGCAAGGCTGAAAGCCTGCTTTGATCCTGCGTGGCCGTTCCCGAAATTGACGCCAGCTCAGATCGACGTGCTGCGCAGCGTGATCCATCCGCAGATCATCATTCGCACCAGCGAGACCGATCTTGCGGTGCTGGACCTGCGCCAGGAGCGCAATGCGCGGGACATCGGCGCTGGACATCGCATCGTCTATGGCGTGGCCGGTTCCGGCAAGACCGTGCTGCTGATCGCCCGTGCAAAGATGCTGGCCGAAGACCCCGACAGGCGCTGCCTGGTGTTGTGCTACAACCAGCTGCTCGCGCAGTACCTGGCCGGGGCGCTGGCCGGCCAGCCCGCCGTGACGGCGATGACCTTGCATAGCTGGGCGGGCCGGTGTGGCGTCGAGTTCAGCAAGGACGAGGATGGCGATGCCTTCGGCGAGCGTCTGCTTGCCCGGCTGCGAAGCGACGCAAGCCTGTGTGGCCGCTACGACGCCGTATTAATCGATGAAGCGCAGGACTGGCCCTGCTCCTGGTTCCAGTGCGCCAAGCTGGCGCTCAAGGAGCCGGAAACCGGTGACCTGCTGATCGTCGGCGACGGCAACCAGGCGCTGTTTGGCAGGCGAGATTTCACCTGGGCCGATGCCGGCATCAACGCCGCTGGCCGCGTCATCAACCGCAAGCTCGATCTCGATCGCAACTACCGCAACACCGCTGAGATCCTGCGTGCCGCGCGCCCGTTCGCCGTGCAGCCCGGACGCGGCAGGCGGAGCGTGCTCGCCCCGCTGGTCGACCCGGACACCGCCATCCGCTCCGGGCCTGAGCCCTTGCTGGTTTGCCTCGGCGATGCGGCGAGCGAGATGCGCTACGCGGCGACACTGATCGAGAGCTGGCTTCTCGGCGGCCTGGGCATTCGGGGACACCGACAGCGTGTCGAGCCCGGCGACATCGCTGTGCTCTATCCAAGGCGGCATCCGCATGCGGAAGTGAATGTGAAGGCGCTCTGCGAGCGGCTAAGCGGCTTCACCCGGGCGGTTCTGTTGGCCGGTGACAAAGCGAAGGGCGCGTTGCGCGACAACTCCGTAAAGATCATGCCGATGCCTGGCGCGCGCGGTCTGCAGTTCCGCATCGTCGTCCTGCTGTGGACGCACCTGCTGCCCTCGACATTCAAGGACCGTGACGACGGCATCGAGCGCGCCCTGCTCTATGTCGCCATGACGCGGGCCGAAGACATGCTCGTGATCTTGCATTCCGGCAGCTCGCCCTACGTCGACGAGATCTACCGCGCGTTGGGACGTGAGGCTCCTAGCAGCGTTTGATGCAGCGAACGGCGCGCCACCGAAGTCGGCTAGCTCAGCCACCAGCCAGACGCAGGTCGGCTGCTCAGGGTCACTCCTTTCGCAAAATCTTGGCCATCGCCTTTCCCTTCGCCAGCTCATCGATCAGCTTATCCAGGTAGCGAATTTCCCGCATGGTTGGCTCCTTGATATCCTCCACTCGGACACCGCAAACGACGCCCTTAATCAAACTGCGTGCAGGATTCATGTTGGGGGCGTTGTCAAAGAAAGTTGCAAAGTCAGTTTGCTTCTTCAGCTGCATGTCGAGGTCCTGCGGGCGATAGCCGGTCAACCAGGAAATAACTGCATCAACCTCGGCTTTGGTGCGTCCCTTCTTCTGCGCTTTCGCGACATACAGCGGATAAACGCTGGCGAAGCTCATTGTGTAGATTCTGTGTTTTGCCATGGGTGTCTACGTCCCGGGTCATATGAACGCGGCAATCAATCAAAATGCGCGGCGCGATATAACGGCTGCAACCGACCAGGCACGCACGGCGCCGCCGATCAGCGACCTAGCGTCCTTGCCAGCCGAAAGCCGACGTCGGCGTCTCGCATATAGGAGGCCTCCCGATGCCGGGATGCCGAGCGCAGGGCGCGGGCCTCGTTGCTCCAGGAGCCGCCGCGCAGGACGCGCCGGCAGCCTGCAGCATCGGCCATCGCCGAGCCGTTAGGCGCAGCCCCCGTATAGTCGTCCTTGAAGCAGTCTTGCACCCACTCCCACACGTTGCCGTGCATGTCGTGCAGGCCGAAGGCGTTGGCCGGGAGCGCGCCGACTTCGATGGTCTCTTTCCGGTACGCATCTACGCCGCTGAAAAAGTTCGCCTGCTCGACCGTGATCGTTGTACCGGTCGAGAAGGGCGTCGTCGTGCCGGCGCGTGCCGCGTATTCCCATTCCGCCTCCGTGAGCAGGCGATAGGTCTTGCCGGTCTTGCGCGCCAGCCACGGCAGGTAGTCCTTCGTGATGTCTTCCCACGATACGTTGATCACCGGCCGCTTGCCGCGCCCCCAGCCACGATCGTTGGGTTTGTGCTTGCAGCCGGCAGCCGCCACGCAGGCATCCCATTCGGCAAAGGTGACTTCGAACCTTCCCACCGCGAACGGCGCGCCGATCGCAACTTTGCGCTGCGGGCCTTCGTTGTCGAAGCGGCCCTCCTCGCCTGCCGGCGAGCCCATCGTAAATGCACCGGCCGGCAGCACCACCATCTCCGGGCATTGTTCACATTCCTTGAACGGGGTCCCCGGCTTGAGCGAACGCTCTTCGTCGCTGCCCAAGGGCTTGAGAGCTGTCGTCAACGACACCTGCTTCGGCAGCTCCGCCGTGGGCCCGGCCTTGCCGAAATAGAACCGCCCGGTCAGCGCCGAATTCTCCCACGGCACCTGCTTGCGCTGCGTCTCCTTCATCACGTCGTTGCGCACGGCGATCAGCATGGCACCGAGGTCGTCGGTGGAAGAGTGGAGCTGCTTAACCAGCGCGCCGGCGAACGGTGAGTTGCGCCCTGCGCCGTCGAGAGCCACGTTGCCGGGCTGGGTCGAAAAGCTGATCAGGGTACCCACGCCCGACTCGATGCGGGCGAGCCCGCTGCCGACATCCGTCGAGCGCGTTCCCATGCCGCGGGCAAGGTTGCGCGCCAACGGGTTGTCCCGGCAGGCGTCGAGGAACAGGATGTTGGTATGGGTCTGCTGCTCCATGATGCGGTGGATCATGGCCACGCGCAGCATCTCGAACTCCAGCGCCGTGGCATCTTCGGCCTTGGCATCGATGGGAACGAGGTAGTTCTCGCCTGCAACCTGCATGCCGTGGCCGGCATAGAACAGCACACCGGCGTCGGCGCCTTTCAGCGCGCCCGCAAAGTCACGCACCTTGCGGTCGAAGGCGGCTTTGTCAAGGTCGAAGCCTTCGATCACTTGAAACCCGAGCTTGTTCAGCGCGGCGGCGACGTCGGCGGCATCGTTGGCAGGATTGGTGAGCCGACCTGCATGCTGGTAGGCCGAGTTGCCGACCACCAGCGCCACACGCTTCTCGGCCTGCGCTGCCGGTGCCGCGGCCAGCATCGCGCCAAGGAGCGCAAATGCAACCCAGCCGATGCGCCGCATGGCTGGCAACGGGCGCTCGGGGAGACGGGCGGCAACGTCAGCGAGACCGAGGCCCATGAGCGCATCCTATGTCGGTGTGAAATCGCCAGTCGACCCCGCGGCTGCGCGGCATTGGAAGCAATGCTTATGGCACCTTTTTGTCCATTCCGCGGGAGGCGGATCGCGTCACGGACCTTGAGCGCAACACGCGCAAGCTGGCTGCTGGTCCAGCCCAAGTGCGGTCAATTGGAAGACGCTCCGCAGAGCGCGGAGCACACGAGAACCCGATCACGCCCGGTCGTAGGCGCCGCTGATCGCCGCCACATAGCGCTCGACCGAGGCCCGCAGGATCGGCTTGGCGCCCGTCAGGATCACCCGCTCGAAGAAGTGGCTGTAGACGCGATCGAACTGGAACGGCTCCAGCGCCGCCCCGATCGCGCGCACGCCCGCCGCCGACAACGGAATGTGGTTGGGATAGCTGCGCATGAAGGTGAAGGACTTGCGATCGAGGTTCACCGTGGCGATATCGGCCGAGCACACTACCCCCCGGCCTTCGGCTCCTGCCGCCCAGTGCAGCATGCACCCGCCCGGAAAGTGGCCGCCGCCGCGGATCAGTGTCACGCCGGGCAGCAACTGCATCGTCTCGCCCTGCCACGGACGGATGCAGGGATCGGGCCGCATCACCCAGGCGCTGTCGTCGGCGTGCACGTGCACCGGCACGTTGCCGAAGGCGCGACTCCACTCCACCAGCGTGGTGTAGAAGTGCGGGTGCGAGATGGCGATCGCGCGCAGCCCGCCCAGCCCCTTGATAAGGGTGACGGTGGCGTCATCGATCAGCGAGATGCAGTCCCAAAGAATGTTTCCTTGCGGCGTGCAAAGGAGCAGCGCGCGCTGGCCGATGGCAAACACGGGCAGCGTACGGATGCCGATCAGGCCCGGCTCATGCTGATAGAAGCCGTTGAGATGGCCGACCGATAGCCGCTCCAGCGTTGTCCAGGACTGACCGCCGGGCGGCGTGAACTGGCGCTCCTCCTCGCACACGCGGCACACGTCGGGCGGCATGTCGCTCGGCGGGTATTGCATGCCGCAGGCCGTGCAGATGAATGCTGGCATGGCTGCTCCTCCAAGTGCACGCTGCACCAGTGTGAAGATCGAGAAGCCGGCACATCGCGCGGCTGGTTCGCGAGCGGACTTCTGATCCGGGTCACACTAGCAGAGGAACTCTTCCAGAGTCCCTCGGAGCGCGAAATTCCGTTAGAGCCCGCCGCACACGCCGGCGAATTTCGCGATCAGGGCACCTAGGCGATCAACACTTCTTTAGAACCGCGGCCACGCGTTTCACCGGCAGGCCACCCTCGAACTCGATCGTGATGGACTGCTGGCACGACGTGCGGGCGATCGTCATCTTGGCGTCGAAGAAATCACCGGTCAGCAAAATATCGAACCCGTCGGCTTTGACCGTGCCGTTGATGATGCCGTCGAGATTGTTGACCTTGTCCTGCCAGCGGCCGGTGATCTTGCCCGCCGCGATCTGCAGTTGCGTGCTCGCGTCCAGCTGGTAGCTGTCGCTCTTGCAGCGCAGGTTCTGCGTGAGCTTCGCACCATTGTCGGCGGGGAAGTACGTCCCCACGCAGCTGTAGGCTTGGTTGGGACCCGAGTCAGGGGTCACGGTTGCAGTCCCCGCCCAGCGGCCGCCGAGCGCCATGATCGGATCGGTGGTGGTTTGCGCAATCGTACTGCCGGCCAGGGCCGACAACGCGCACGCGACAAGCATTGTAAGAATTCGCTGGTACATGGGCCCCCCCGAGCGCTGATATTTATAGCCTATGCAACGCCGCCGCCGCGCCGAATTTATGGCGTCAACGCACGATGACCCACTTGCACCTCTATTTCTTTTGATTGCCGGCCAGCGCCGCCGTCAGCCCCAGGCCGATGAACAGCACGCCGCTGACATAGCGCTCGACCTCCAGATAGGTGGGGCTGCGCCTCAGCCACTGGCCTGCCGTGCCGGCGACCAGCGCGTAGCATCCGTCGGTGATGAACCCGAGGCAGGTGAAGATCAGCCCCAGCACGGCAATCTGCATGGCAACATGGCCGCGGTCGACGTCCACGAACTGCGGCAGGAATGCAAGAAAGAACAGCGCTGTCTTGGGGTTAAGCAGATTGACGATGAAGCCGTCGCGAAACAGCCGCGCGTGGCCAAGCCGCGGCAAGGCGCGGTCGGCAGGGGGCACCTCGGTGCGGCCGAAGATCTTCTTCAGTCCGAGCCAGATCAGGTAGGCGGCGCCTGCGTACTTCACCACGCTAAAGGCTACCGCCGAGGAAGCCAGGATCGCCGACAGCCCCAGGGCTGCGGCCGCAACGTGGACGAGCGTCGCGGTATGGATGCCAAGATCCGAGACGAAGCCGGCGAGCCGCCCCTGCTCGACCGAGCGCGCAACGATGTACAGCACTGCCGGTCCCGGAATTACCAGCAGCACCAGCGCAGCGCTGATGAACAGTCCGAGGTTGGCAGCACCGGGCGTAACGATCTCCATGCTCGTCTCCTGATCTTGCTGGCAGGTGTCGGCCATCCAGCCCGCGGCTGTTCGGCGATGTCAACGGTGCGCTGTCGGCGCACCCCTGGCTTTGGATGTGGCAACCTCTGCGTGCCGTTGCCTTGAACATTACGGATTGGACAGGTTGCAGCCGTAGTGCACGCCGATGTGCACCGGACTTAACCGTGCCGATCGAAGGCCTTGCGTCGATGCGACGAAATGGGGC
>DASTOW010000243.1:0-19332 GCA_035762425.1 Hyphomicrobiaceae bacterium
CAGATCACCGGCGACAGCGGCGCCGGCGCGCGGCTCGGCGATTTCAAGGGCCGCGTATCCGCTGTAGGGCCGATGCTGACCTATTCCGTCACCGTCGACAAACCCCGATCAGTACCTCCGTCAGCTGGATGCACGAGTTCAATGTGAAAAACCGCCTGCAGGGCAACGCAGGGCTGCTGAACATCGTTGTGCCTATCGGCGGCGGCCGTTGATCAGGACTTTCCCGCATCTTCGCATGCAAAAAGCCGGATGGCTGGGGTGCCCCTCGGCACCCAATTATTGCGAGATCAGTAGTCCATCCGATGGCGCCGCCACCCCTATCTGCTGCACCATAGTTGCCGGGGCCACACGCGGAATCTGCTTTCGCTTCCGCCTCTCCCCCTCGGAACGCTGCTAGCGCGGTGTGGCCCCAACTGCTGCGAGGTTGGCAAGAGCCGGGTGCGCGGCCCCGCGCATTGGTCCCGACGCGGTGTGGGCAAGCACGCCAGCATCGCCCTTGTGGTGAGCATCGCCCTTGTGGTGAACATCGCCCTTGTGGTGAACCGCGTGTGGTGAACCGCGAGCGCGCAAGGTCGGCGCAACCGGGCAGCACAGGAAGACCCATGATGAAGGCCCATGATGTTGAGGCCCCGAGCCATCCTCGTTAGCGCAGTCGCGCTCATGCTCACCGGCGTAGCGGTTGGCCTCGCGCAGAGCTCTTCCGGCACCAGCTACACCTTCGAGCGGGGCTTTCCAAGCCGCGCAGCGGGTGACCACGCCCGCGACGATGCCGACTTCCAGCGTGCCGTCATCGCCTACCGCTTCTGGTATCCCACTGTATCGGCGGAGGGCCTTTTCGCTGGTGCCCGAGGCCTTGGCATCGAAGACGGCAAGGGCATCAGCATTGCCGCGGTCGGCCCGCGCCAGGTCGCGTTCACGGCCAACTCCGACACGCCCTATGGATTTGGCGTTCTCGACGTCACGAACGGCCCGATGGTCATCGAACTGCCGCCCGGTCAACTGATCGGACTTGTCAACGACCACCACCAAGGCTGGGTGCTCGACATGGGCCTGCCCGGTCCGGACGCCGGCAAGGGCGGCAAACATTTGCTTGTGCCGCCCGACTACAAGGGGAGCATTCCTGCCGGCTACCAGGTCGGCCGCACGCGATCGCTGAAGAACCTCATCGCCGTCCGCGCCTTGCCCGCTGCTGGCGACGTCGAAAGCGCCATGCGCGGGCTACGCTCAATCAAGATCTACCCGCTGGCGAGCGCTGCCCACCCCGAGGCGCTGCCGGCCGTCGATACCAGCGACAAGTCCATGGACGCCACGCTGCTAGGCTGGGAAGACAACATTCAGTACTGGGAAGCGTTGCACCGGATCATCAGCGCCGAGCCGCTGGTAGCCAGTTTCCTGCCCATGTATGGCCTGCTTGGCGAACTTGGCATCGACAAGGGCAAGCCGTTCGCGCCCGATGCACGGATGCGCGCCATCCTCGAGCGCGCGGCCAAGACGGGCCGCGACCAGATGCTGGTGTCGAGCTTCGACAGCGCACGCCCCGACAGGATCAACTGGCCGGACCGCAAGTGGGAATGGGTCGGCCTCGTTCCCGGCAGCGCGCAATTCGAGACCCCTGCCGGCATCGACCTCGAAGCACGCGACCGCTGGTTTGCCCAGGCGATCGTCACCTCACCGGCAATGTTTGGCCGCTCGGCTGGCGCAGGGTCGCTGTACTGGCTCAGCGCACGCGACGACACCGGCGCCTATCTCGACGGCGGCAAGACCTACAAGCTGAGCGTGCCGCAGCCGGTGCCCGGCAAGCTGTTCTGGTCCGTGACGGTGTACGACGCTCATACGCGCAGTCAGGTGCAAACGGATCAGGACAAGGCGGCGCTGCGCTCGCTGTTTGAGCTGAAGAGCACGACGCCCAGCATGGCCCTCGGAGGCGAGACCGTCGATCTCTATTTCGGCCCCATCGCGCCGGCCGGCAAGGAGGATCGCTGGATCAAGACCATCCCCGACAAGGGCTGGTTCGCCTATTTCCGCATCTACGGACCCGAGCAGGCCGCATTCGACCGCAGCTGGAAGCCCGGTGATTTCGAAAAGGTGAAGTGACCGGCGCCAGCGATCGCGCATGAGCGAACGGCTATCAGCACACGAGGACGCAACGGTGATGCGATGAGCATGCTCGATCTGTTCGCCTGGCTCGTCCTTATCATCCTTGTCGCCAGCGCCATCGCCGTCGTGGTCATCATGGCCATGCTGCCCGGCATGATCGCCAAGGAGCGCAAGCATCCCTGGGCACAGGCAGTCACCGTCGCGGGCTGGGTGGCGCTGTTGCTCGGCTTCGTGCTGTGGCCGGTCGCGCTGGTGTGGGCCTATGTCGATGTCCCTGCGCTCAAGTCGGGCGAGGCTGGCCGATGATCGTTGCCCTGTTCAATGTCTATCTCGCCCTCCTGTTCGTGCTGGTGAAGCTCAAGATCGTTCCATTCAATCTGTTCTGGAAGGTTTCGCCGGCGCTCGTGCTGGCGCTGCTGCTGTTCGGCTTGTTCATTCCGATGGGCTGGGGAGCGCCGCAGGGTCCGGCGATTGTGGTGCGCAATTCGGTAGCGATCGTGCCAGATGTCGCCGGCGAGGTGCTGGATGTGCCGGTGCAGGCCAATACCCCACTCAAGGCCGGCGAGGTGCTGTTTCGCATCGATCCTGTACCGTTCGAGTCGCAGCTCAACACGCTCGCGGCCCAGCTCAAATTCCAGGAGTTGCGCCTGTCGCAAATGCAGGAGCTGAAGTCGACGGGCACCGGGCGCGGATTCGACGTCGAGCAGCGTCAGGCCGAGGTCGACCAGCTGAAGGCGCAGGTGCAGGGCGCGCGGTGGAACCTGGACAAGACCGTGGTGCGGGCGCCAGCCGACGGCTACGTCACCAACCTGGCGCTCAGGAAAGGCGCACGCGTTGCATCACTGCCCCTCACACCGACCATGGCCTTCATCGACACCTCCGAAACCATCATCGGGGTGGAGATCGCACAGATCGGCGCGCGCTATGTTGCAGCGGGCCAGCCCGTCGAGGTGACATTCAAGTTCGCGCCGGGCAGGATCTATACGGGCAAGGTTGAAAGCGTCCTGCAGGCGATCGCCACCGGTCAGACGCAGACCTCGGGTTGGGCGGTAGCGCCCAAGCAGATAGAGGCCGCCCCCTTCGTCGTGCGCATCAGGCTCAATGACGCAGAATTCGCCAAGCGGCTGCCGGCCGGTAGCACGGGTACGGCGGCGATCTTCACCGCGCACATCAAGCCGGCCCACGTCATCCGCAAGGTGCTTCTGCGCCAGATCGCGATCCTGAACTACATTAACCCATTTTGAGAGCGGATCATCGGCACCATCACCACTGCAGGACGCGACTGCCAGCGATGGCGCCGAGCACGGCCACGATCGCCACCGCCAGGCTGTACCAGAGGGCGACAAACAACGCTGAGTCGTCCGGGCAATGCACGGCGTAGAGCGTCGCGGCAAAGGTGCCGGCCATCAGCCCGGTGACGGCTCCGGCCGTGCTGGGTGATTGCGGCGCGCCCACCCGCAGGGCCGCTAGCGCGCCAGCCAGAGGTGCCAGCGACAGCAGCGGGATGGCCACCAGGCAGACCCGGGCGTTGCTGCCGACGGCGCGCGTCAACCACGCGTCCGGCGCCACCGTCAGCAACTCGTAGCCGACCGCCGCGGCCAGCAGCACCGGTGCGGCGATGAGGCCGGCCAGCGTGTCACGCACGCCGACCTGCGGGCTCGCCAGCCGTGCGCAAGCCCACAGCGCGAGCGCGTAGGCCAGCAGTGCGATCGCGATCTTGAATACGAAAGGCCAGGTGTGCAGGGCCGCGCCAATGTCCGGGCGAACTCCAAGGGTGGTCGCAAACAACCCGGCCGCCAGCGAACCGCCTATCAGCAGCGCAAGCGTCAGGCGCCGCGCCAGGGACGGGCGACGCGTCGCGCCATCCTCGGCAAGAGTGCGGATCAGAGCATCGGTCTTCATGTCAGGCACTTCGCAACGCTCCTGCAATCGACTTCAGCGCGCGATGCAGTGCTACGCGCACTGCGCCTTCCGTCATGCCGAGCCGATCAGCCACCTGGCGCGCGCTGGCGCCTTCGATGGAGATGGCTTGCACGATCTGGCGCTGGCGTCCGTTCAGGCTCGCAAGAATGCGCTCGGCGTCGACGCCATTGCTGATGGCCGGCTCGTCGTCAACGGCCAGCGCATCGCCGATGTCGTCGATCGGCACATGCACGCGGCGGCCGCGGCGGCGTAGATTGTCGATGAGCTTGTTTTGCGCGATGGCCCGCACCCAAGGCAGCAGCGGCTGTCGCTCGTCCCAGGTCTGGCGCTTCAGATGCACAGCCAGCAGTGTCTCCTGCACCACATCCTCGACCTCTTCCGGACCCAGCCCGTATCGGGCAAAGCCGCGCTTCACCAGCCCTCGCAGGATCGGCGCCAAGCCCTCGAGCACGCGACGATAGGCATGCGCATCGCCGCGGTTGGCAGCCCGCATCAGCTCCGTCCAGTGAGAAGTCTGATCCGGCACGCAGCAACTGCTCCCCAATACGCACGCCAAGGCTGCACCGTTACAGCCAAGCCACCGCCAATGGCTAGCGAGCGGGCTTTGCTGCGAACCCTTTAAGCACAAAGCCGTGATGGCTGTAACGGGGCCCAGACTTGACGCCGCACCGGTACCTCGGCGACCGCGGCACCCGCGACGTTGCCTCCCGTGCCCGGCTGTGGTCCTTTGGTCTTTGCCAGCCGTCCATGAGACCCGAAACTTTGCCAGCAGCCAGAACTCCCGCATCCGAGACGCGTGTCGAGATCGTGCCGCGCATCGCCGACGTGACAGCGGCGGACTGGGACGCTTGCGCCAATCCGGATCCCACCACCTTCAACCCGTTTCTGGCCCATGCCTTCCTCGCCGCCCTGGAAGAGGCCGGCACGGTCGGCGGACGCACCGGCTGGACGCCACGGCATCTGGTGCTCAGGAGCGACTGCGGCAGCGTGGCCGCCTGCGCGCCTGCCTATCTCAAGTCGCACAGCCAGGGTGAGTACGTGTTCGACCACTCCTGGGCGGACGCCTACACCCAGGCCGGCGGTCGCTATTACCCCAAGCTGCAGATCGCCGTGCCGTTCACGCCGGTGCCGGGCCGACGGCTGCTGGCCCGGCCAGGCGCCAATGCCGCCGAGCGGGAGGCTGCGCTGGCGGCGGCCGCGGCCACGCTGGTGGAGCGTGACGGGCTGTCGGGTGCAAACATCACGTTCCTCACCGAAGGCGAATGGACCAGGCTCGGCCACCTCGGCTACCTGCAGCGCACCGATCAACAATTCCACTGGCCGAACGACGACTACGCCACGTTCGAGGATTTCCTGGGCTCGCTTGCCTCGCGCAAGCGCAAGACGGTACGCAAGGAGCGCGAGCAGGCGCTGAGCAGTGGCCTGACGGTCGAGTGGGTGACTGGCCGCGACATCACGGAAGCATACTGGGACGCGTTCTTCGCCTTTTACATGGATACGGGCTCGCGCAAGTGGGGTCGGCCCTACCTTAACCGCAAGTTCTTCTCGCTGCTCGGCGCGGCCATGCCCGAGCGCTGTCTGCTGGTGATGGTCAAGCGCGGCCACCGGCCGATCGCCGGCGCGCTCAACATGATCGGCGGCGATTGTCTGTACGGCCGCTACTGGGGTGCCGTCGAGCAGCATCCCTGCCTACATTTCGAGGTGTGCTACTACCAGGCCATCGAGTTTGCCATTCAGAACCGGCTTGCCCGCGTCGAGGCTGGTGCGCAGGGTGAGCACAAGCTCGCGCGCGGCTACCTGCCAACCAAGACCTATTCCGCCCACTTCATCGCGCATCGCGGCCTGCGCCGCGCCATCGCCGACTACCTGCAGCGCGAGCGTGCGTACGTCGATGCGGCAGGCGCACAGCTCACCGAGCTCGGTCCCTATCGCAAGACAATGAGCATCGAAGACGCGTGATGGCGAACCTGTGTGCGCGACCTGCGCAAGAACTGAGACGAGCGAGCCACACGATCTGACCCCGCCATCTCGTGTGATGTGTCGTCATCTGAGCGCTTGACGCGCACTCATGCCATTGCCATGGATGAGACGGCGACGTGTTCCTCGCGCGGGAGACCCTTATGCCGGGCTACGATACCAACAATGTGTTCGCAAAAATTCTGCGCGGCGAGCTGCCAGCGCAGAAGGTGTACGAGGATGCAGATACGGTGGCGATCATGGACATCATGCCTCGCTGTCAAGGGCACACGCTGGTGATCCCCAAGACGCCTGCGCGCAACGTGCTCGACGCCAACCCAAACCAGCTCGCCGCTTGCATGAAGACGGTGCAGAAGGTGGCCAACGCCGTCATGAAGGCATTCGAGGCCGACGGCATCACGCTGCAACAGTTCAACGAGCCGGCCGGCGGACAGGTGGTGTTCCATCTCCACTTCCATGTGCTGCCGCGCTGGGAAGGCATTGCGCTAGGCCCGCATACTGCCAAGATGGAAAAGCCCGAGGTGCTTACGGCCAACGCGGAAAAGATCAAGGCAGAACTCGGATAAGCGATGGCCACTCTGCTCGTGATCGGCGCCAGCCAGGGCATCGGCCTCGAGACGGTGAAATGCGCGCTTGCCGCCGGCCACGATGTGCGAGCGTTTGCGCGTGGCGCCGGCCACATCGCCATCGATGATGATAGGCTCATCAAGATCACAGGCGATGCCCTTGATGCCGCGGCCATCGCCGACGCAGTGACTGGCGCGCATGCGGTCATTCAGACGATCGGCGCACCCAAGACGGCGATGGCCGTGCTGGCCGGCACAACCGTCTTCTCCAAGGCGACGCGCATCCTGATCGACGCCATGCGGGCTGCCGAGGTGCGCCGGCTTGTTGCCGTCACGGGGCTGGGAGCCGGTGACAGTCGCGGACACGGAGGCTTGCTGTACGATGCCCTGATGTTCCCGCTGGTCCTGAAACGCATCTACGATGACAAGGACGTGCAGGAGCAGATGATCCGAGCCAGCGGGCTGGTGTGGACCATTGCCCGGCCCGGCCTGCTCACCGGCGGCGCAGCCAGCGGACGCATGCGCGTGCTGGCCGACCGCAAACACTGGCAGGCAGGCTCGGTCACACGTGCCGACGTGGCGGACTTCCTCGTGCGGGAGGCATTCGAACAACGTTATGTGAACGAGACCCCGCTGCTCATTCAGTGAAGCCTCAATCATGAGCAACTGGCGCAATGATCCGGAAGGCGCGGCCGATCAGCTGATCCGGCGCAGCCTCGACGACATGGAGGTGCGCGGTCGGGCGCTGCTTGCGTATCAGGCCGGCGACCTGCCGGCGCTGCTGGCGCAGCGCGGCATCGACGTTGCGGTCTGGAACCGGCGTGTTGCGCGTGCGCACCAGGCCTCAGCATGGCCGGCCGCAACCACATGCGATATGGCGTTGCTGCGCCTGCCGAAGGCCAAGGACGAACAGGAAATGGCGGCGCATGCCTGCCTCAGCGCGCTCGTCGAGGGTGGTCGGCTGATCGTCTACGGCGGCAATGATGAAGGCATTCGCTCGGCGGCCCGCATGCTGGAGGAGTTGTGCGGCAGCGTCGATACGCTGGCCACGCGCGGACACGGACGCGTGCTGGCCGTGCGCCGGCCCAATGACACCTCTGCACTTCGTGCTGCCCTCAGCAAATGGCGTCGAGTGACCCGGGCCATGGTCGGCGGCACATCGCGCCACTGGGTGAGCTACCCCGGCGTTTTCGCCGACGGCCGCATCGATGAGGGTACGGCGCTGCTGCTGGCCAACCTGCCGCCTCTGCCGTCTGGAGGGCGTGTGCTCGACTACGGCTGCGGCTCCGGCATCATCGGCGCCGCGGCCCAGGCACAGCAGCCCGACCTCACGCTGGATCTGATCGACACTGATGCGGTGGCGCTGGAAGCGGCGCGGGAGAATGTGCCAGGTGCCCGCATCTTTGCCGGAACCCGCCTCGGCGACGCCGGCGAGGCGACCTATGCCGCCATTCTCTCCAACCCGCCCCTGCATGAAGGCATCGCCGAGGACCACGCCCACCTCGCCCGGCTGGTGGCGGACGCACCCTCGCGTCTCACACACGGTGGCACCCTGCAGATGGTGGTGCAGCGCCGCGTGCCGCTCGAGCGCATGCTGGCACAGCACTTCGCCGGCGCCGCCAGCATCGCTGAGACCGGCCGCTATCGCGTCTGGCGTGCGGTGCGCGGGACCTGAGGACCGGGCTGAACCGTCATTCGCTCGACAGAATCAGGTTGCGCACGATCGGATAGACCTGCTCCTCCCAGCGCCGGCCGCTGAACACGCCGTAGTGGCCGACGCCGGCCTGCAGGTGATGCCGCTTCATGTAGGGCTTGAGCTTGCTGCACAGCTCGTGCGCCGCCGCGGTCTGGCCGAGCGCGCAAATGTCGTCGCGCTCGCCCTCCACGGTCAGCAGCGCGGTGCGGCGGATAGCACTGGCATCGACCCTGCGGCCGCGGTAGGTCAGCTCGCCCTTGGCGAGCCGCATCTCCTGGAACACCCACTGCACCGTCTCCAGGTAGAACTCGGCGGTGAGGTCAAGCACCGCGAAATATTCGTCGTAGAAGTCGATGGTGGGCTTGGCCTTGTCCGGGCGGCCGTTGGCCAGGTGCTCATAAAGCTCGATGTGTGCCTTGCGATGTCGGTCGAGGTTCATCGCCATAAAGGCCGACAGCTGCACGAAGCCCGGATAGACGCGACGCCCCGCCCCGGCATAGCGGGCCGGCACGCGAGCGATCAAATTGCGCTCGAACCAGTCGATCGGCTTGCTCATGGCAAGCTGGTTGACCTTGGTCGGGTTGACGCGTGTGTCGATTGGACCTGCCATCAGCGTCATGCTGCGCGGTTGGCTCGGATGCTTGGCCTCAGCCATCACGGCGGCCGCCGCCAGTACCTGCACACAGGGCTGACAGACAGCCACGACGTGCACGCCAGGCCCCATCCTCTCGAGAAATTTGATGATGTGCTCGACGTAATCCTCAAAGCCGAAGCGCCCGCCGTCGCTGCTTGCTTCTCGGGCATTGTGCCAATCGGTTATGCACACGTCGTGCTCGGGCAGCATGGTCCGCACTAGACTGCGCAACAGCGTGGCAAAGTGACCGGACAGCGGCGCCACCACCAGCACCTTCGGTTGAGCGATCGCAACGTCCTTGCGGAAGCGCAGCAGCGTGCCGAAGGGGGTCGTCATCACCATCTGCTCGCTGACCGCCACCTCGCGGTTGCCGACGGTGACCTTGTCGATGCCGTAGGCGGGGCGCGAGTGCGTCAACCCGGTGCGCGCAATCAGCTCGTAGGCGGCGGTGAGGTTGCGCAGGAAGCTCAGCTCCTGAGCGGCGGCCAGCGGTCCCAGCGCGCTCAAACCCGCCTGGGCCATGGCACGCACGGGCACCATGATGTCGGCATGGGTCTGGTAGGCGAGGTAGAGCATGGACTGAGTGGATGCCCCCAAATGTATGTGCTGGAACGAATGTTGCACGGCGGTTCGGCTCGCCGGTCCCACTCCTGCGATGCAACTTTCGAACCAGACGCTTGAACCGGACGCTTGAGCCGGACGCTTGAACTGGACTGGGGAAACGCCGCGATGGCCAAGGCCACCCTCTCGATCAGCAGCAAGAACTACTCGTCCTGGTGCCTGCGGGGATGGCTTTTGTGCAAGCTGGCCGGCCTCGACTTCGACGAGGAGGTGGTGTCGCTGGACGATCCCTCGGCGCGCGCCGAGCTGCTGCTGCTGTCGCCGTCGTTTCTGGTGCCGTGTCTGACCGTCGACGGCGTCAAGGTGTGGGATACGCTGGCGATCGCCGAGTATCTGGCCGAGGCCTACCCCAATGCCGGACTGCTGCCGAGCGACCGCGCAGCGCGCGCCCATTGCCGGGCAATCAGCGGCGAGATGCATTCGGGCTTTTACAATCTGCGCTCGGCGCTGCCCATGAACCTGAAGGCGCAGCATGCGGGCTTCAAGGTGTGGGCCGGCGCGCAGGCCGACATCGACCGCGTCACGACCATCTGGCGCGCATGCCTGTCGAGGTATGGCGGGCCCTACCTGTTCGGCAAGCTGACCATGGCCGACGCCATGTACGCGCCGGTGTGCACGCGCTTCATCACCTACGACGTGAAAATCGACGCACAGTGCACCGCCTACTGCCGGGCGATCATGCGCTGGCCAGCCATGCAGACATGGGTCGCCGCCGCGCGCGAGGAGCCGGCCGAGCTGGAGGAGCTCGACGTCGAGTTTTGATCGCTCACGCGTCGCGGCGCACCACGAAGGCCGCCGCCTCACGCAGCACCTCGGCGCGCGCGCCGAAGGGTTGCAGCGCGGCAAATGCCTCCGCCTCGAGCTGCACCAGCTCCGCCTTCGCGGCCTCCACACCCATCAGCGACACCAGCGTCGCTTTGCCAGCATCCTTGCCGGTCGCCTTGCCGACGGTTGCGGCCGCGCCTGAGACATCGAGCAAGTCGTCGGCGATCTGGAAGGCTCGGCCGACCCGCTCGCCATAGATCGAGAGCGCGCGATGCTGATCGCCATTGCCCACGCCGAGCAATGCACCGGCCTCGCAGGCATAGCGGATGAGCGCACCCGTCTTCATCGCCTGCAGGCGCCGCACGTCGGCAAGCGTCGGCCGTGACGGCTGGCCAAGTTTGTCGGCCTCAAGGTCCAGGCATTGGCCACCGACCATACCAGCAGCCCCCGATGCGCGCGCCAACCCCAGCGCCAGCTCGGCGCGGATGGCGGCGTCAGGGTGCGTGTCGGCGCGCGCCAGCACCTCGAACGCAAGCGTAAGCAGAGCATCGCCGGCCAGGATCGCGGTCCATTCGTCAAAGGCCTTGTGCACGGTTGGCCGGCCGCGCCGCAGCTCATCATTGTCCATGGCCGGCAGGTCGTCGTGCACGAGCGAATAGCAATGCACGCACTCGAGCGCGGCCGCCGCGTTCAGAGCCGCGGCAGGTTGCAGCCCAAACAAACCGGCACATTCAATCAACAGGAAGGGACGGATGCGCTTGCCGCCGCCGAGCGCGGCATGGCGCATGGCCGCCAACAGCCGGGGCGGGGTAGCGCACGCCGCCAGGCCGTCGCAAAGCTCTGCCAAACGCGTCTCGACCAGGGCCGCCGTGTCGGCGAGCCGTTGGCTGAAGGCCATGTTTCCACCATATCTAACGGCGGCGGTTCGCCGGTGCGGCATCACATGATACTTGCTCCGGTTATCTAGCGGGTCCGGTGGCTGGCGTGAAAGACAAAGCGAACGGGGAAGGCGAGGCGCCGGTGGCGGACGAGGCTCATTGCCCCGATGCGCTGTGCGACGATGCAGCGCTTGGGCCTGCCGAGCACCCGCGGGGCCACGGCACCGGAGCGGACGCCCATGCCAAGCAAGAGGGGCCCGAGCCGAATCCCCCTGATCGGTTGGTCCTACAGGACGACAACGCGGGGGGCCCGGATTTTGCCCTGCCGGCGCCAGGGCTTCCCGACAGGGCGAGCTTCAGCGGCGAGCCTTGCATCGCTCCAGCAGACGTGCCCGATGGGGAGCCGGCAGTCGAGGCCGCCTTGGCATGGCAGCCCGAGGTCGAGCCGGACCCCGAACCGGCAACCGATGCCGAGCTGATCGGTGCGGACCACGCAGCCCCTGCCCAGTCGATTGGCCTCGACAGCCCCATCGATGCGGTGGCCGAGACGCCGGACGTCGGGCCGGCACTCGCCGACCCGCACGACCACCCCTGTGCGGACGAACCGCCAGGCGCGCCGATCGCGGTCAACGAGCCCGTTGCTGAAGAAGAGCCTGCCCGGCACCAGCCACGCGCCGAGCAGGTCCGCTCTGACCCCCCATGGTCGCAAGACCCAACCGTACCTATGGTGGAGGCTCGCGGCGAGGCGCCCTGGCCTGAGCAGGCACCTGCCGAGCTGCCGACGATCGACGAGCCCGCCCTCGTCGAACCAGCGCCAGACGCCTCTCAGGCCCAGCAAACTGCAACCGAGGCGACGCGCGTGGCGCACGTGGCGGCCGCGCTTCTGGCGACATCGCCCACGCTGGAGATGCCGACCGAGGCGCCATGGCCAGAGCATGTGCCTGGCGAGGAGCCGACGCCCGACGCTCCGGCCGCCGAGGCACCGACCGAAGGCCCGGCCGAGCAGCCCTTGCGCGACCGCATCCCCTCCGTGCTGCCCGTTGAACTGGAGGCCATCAAGGCGCCGCTCGACGTGCCAGTGTTTGAGGCGCCGCCGCGCCCGCCCGAGGCGGCACAGCCGACCATCGCGGCGCCAACCCATGCTGGCGATGCGGGCCTCGCCGCCGCATCTGGGGCCACCGCCGCAACGGCCGTTGCGTGGCGCGCCGATGCGATCGATGCAGCCGCACCATCGCGGCCATTGCCAGCCGACATTACGCCGCTTCTGCGCCGCGCCTTCCGGCTCGCCGTGCTCACGCTGGGTTCGCTCGCCTGCCTCGTGCTCGTGCTGATCGTGCTCTATCGTTGGGTCAACCCGCCCGCCTCGACGCTGATGCTCGGCCAGTGGCTGACCGGCACGCGCATCGACCAGCGCTGGCTACCGCTCAGTCGCATTTCACCCTACCTGCAGCGCGCCGTCATAACCTCAGAGGACGGCCGCTTCTGCCGGCACCACGGCGTCGACTGGGGCGAGATCGAGGAGGCCATCGAGCGCGCCCGCGACGGCGTCCCGCGCGGCGGCAGCACCATCTCCATGCAGGTGGTCAAGAACCTGTTTCTGTGGCCATCCAAGAGTTATGTCCGCAAGGCGCTGGAATTCCCGCTCACATTCGCCATCGAGCTGGCTTGGTCGAAACCGCGCATCCTGGAAATCTACCTGAACATCGCCGAATGGGGTCCTGGCGTGTTCGGGGCCGAGGCGGCGGCGCGCTATCACTTCGGCAAGTCGGCCTCCGCCCTCACGCCGAGCCAGGCGGCTCTGCTCGCGGTGTCGCTGCCAAACCCGATCGAACGCAGGGCCGGCGCCCCTGGGCCAGGCATGCTGCGGCTGGCCACCACCATTCATGCGCGCATGATGGCAAGCCCCGGCAATGCCAACTGCGTCCAGACCCGGCGCTAGCCCCACGCAAGCCACTCGCAAGCCACTCGCAAGCCACTGGCCATGTGCCAGAAATGCCGCTATAAGCCCCGCGACCTTTGGGCCTGCGAGGTGCGGGCGGGCCGCCCGAGCGTGCGCGCCAGCGCGATTGGCGGCCTGATTTTCCTGATAAATGCGAGGGTGCGATGGCAGTTCCGAGGAAGAAAACGTCGCGCATGAAGCGTGGAAGTCGCCGCTCGGCCGACGCGCTGCAGGCGCCGACCTACGTCGAGGACAAGGAATCGGGTGAGCGGCGGCGTCCGCATCACATCGACCTCAAGACCGGCAAATATCGCGGCCGGCAAGTCCTGCAACTCAAGGACGAGGCGTAAGCCCGTTGCCGCAAGCGTGGCTTTAGTGTGGCCGCGGGTGTGGCCCGCAGCCGCTGGCGCCGTTCGCCCGGCGTGCTAGACTTTCAGCGTTAACAGACGCGCGGTACCGGATCGCTCCCTACCGCATTGGAGGTTGAACGATGACGCTCCGGGCGCTGCCGCTGATGGCCATCCCGCTCATTCTGTATAATCTGCTGGTGATGTTCAGCGGCGGAGAGGCAACCCAATTTTTCGCGTCGCCGCTGTTCAAAGTGCCGATGATCAAGGGCGCGGAGTGGGTCTTCACGCGCGGTGACCTGATCATCCTGGTGACCATGCTGTTCTTGTTCGCCGAGTTGGTCAAAGCCACCTACACGACTTCGGTGTCGCTGATCGACCATGGCCTGTCGATGCTGGTGTTCATCATCTGCATGGTGGAGTTCCTGGTGGTGAACGCAGCCGCGACCTCGACCTTCTTCTTCGTGCTGGTCGGTTCGCTGATCGACGTCGTTGCCGGCTTCACGATCGGCATCCGCGTGGCGCGCCGCGACCTCGCCATTGGCGGCGTCGACTGAGGCTAGACACGCGTGCGGCCGCATTGCACATGCGGCCGCTCACCTGCCAATAGCAATGGCCAATAGCGATGGCCGACTTTACTCGCGCTCGCGCGACAGCTTCTCAAGCTGCGCCTGCATGCTGGCGAGTTGTGCCTTGAGGTCGGCGATATCATCGCCGCCCTTTGGCCCACCAGCCGCCGCCGGGGACTTGGCCTTCGGCTCATCGCTGGGTTTGCCCGGTTCCGCCGCCGACTTGGCAGCCTGGCTGAACGGGCTGAACATCGACATGGCCTGCTCGAACATGGCCAGGTTCTTGCGCGCCTGCTCCTGGTAGACTTCAAACGCTCCAGCTGGCGTGAACGCACCCGTGAACTGCTTGCGGAAGCGCTCCTGTTCCTTGGCCAGCGTCTCGAGGCTTACCTGCAGGTAGCTCGGCACCATGCGCTCGACGCTGTCGCCGTAGAAGCGGATCAGCTGGCGCAGGAATGGGATCGGCAGCAGGGTCTGCCCGCCGGTGCGGTTCTCCTGCTCGACGATGATCTGGGTCAGCACCGCATGGGTCAGGTCGTCACCAGTCTTGGCGTCGAACACCACAAAATCCCGGCCGGATTTGACCATCGCGGCTAGATCATCGAGGGTGACGTATGTGCTGGTCTCAGTATTGTACAGCCGCCGGTTGGCGTACTTCTTGATGACGACCGGTTCCTTTTTGTCGGCTGCCGGGTCGTTTTTTTCGGCGGGCGAGTCCATCTTATTGAGCATGAGCGTCGATCGGCCGCTAGACTGACTGCGCCAAAGAGTAGCATGCCGACTCTGATTAATACCAGACGTTTGTTGCGTTGCGATTGCAGGTGCAATCGATGGCCACTATCGTACCGGTTTCGTTAAGAGTCGCCCGCATGTGGCCGCACTGGGTCCAGCCGGACCAGGCGCCCGACGCCACCAACGCTGGAGCTTACCATGAGCAAGGATGCAGAGACGATCGTCATTGCCAGTGCGGCGCGTACACCCGTAGGGGCGTTTAACGGCGCGCTCGCCAGCCAGCCGGCGCATGAGCTGGGCAAAGTGGCCATCAAGGCGGCGCTGGAGAGGGCCCGGGTCGAGCCCGGCGACGTGTCGGAAGTCATCATGGGCCAGATCCTGGCAGCGGGTGCCGGCCAGAACCCGGCGCGGCAGGCCTCCATCAATGCCGGCATCCCGGTCGATGCGCCGGCCTGGGGCATGAACCAGCTGTGCGGCTCGGGCTTGCGCGCGGTGGCGCTTGGCGCCCAGCAGATTCAGTCCGGCTCATCGAAGATCGTGGTGGCCGGCGGCCAGGAAAGCATGAGCCAGGCGCCGCACTGCTCGCACATGCGCGACGGCACCAAGATGGGCGACGTCAAGTTCATCGACAGCATGATCAAAGACGGCCTGTGGGACGCCTTCAACGGCTATCACATGGGCAACACCGCCGAGAACGTCGCCCGCCAGTGGCAGATCACGCGCGAAGAGCAGGACCGCTTCGCCGTCGCCTCGCAGAACAAAGCGGAAGCCGCCAAAAAGGCCGGCAAGTTCAAGGACGAGATCGCCCCGGTCGTCATCAAGACGCGCAAGGGCGAGACCGTGTTCGCCGAGGACGAGTACATCAAGGACGGCGTGACCATGGAGGGCATTGGCAAACTTAAACCGGCTTTCGACAAGGAAGGCACGGTGACCGCCGCCAATGCCAGCGGCATCAACGACGGCGCCGCCGCCGTGGTCCTGATGACGTTGGAGGAGGCCAAGAAGCGCGATATCAAGCCGCTCGCCCGCATCGTGTCCTGGGCGCACGCCGGCGTCGATCCATCGATCATGGGCACAGGCCCCATCCCCGCCTCCAAGAAGGCGCTCGAAAAGGCCGGCTGGACCGTCAAGGACCTCGACCTCATCGAGGCCAACGAGGCCTTCGCCGCCCAGGCCTGCGCCGTCAACAAGGGCCTCGGCTGGGATACCGAAAAGGTCAACGTCAACGGCGGCGCCATCGCCATCGGCCATCCGATCGGCGCCTCGGGCGCACGCGTGCTCACCACCCTGCTCTACGAAATGAAGCGCCGCGACGCCAAAAAGGGCATCGCCACCTTGTGCATCGGCGGCGGTATGGGCGTCGCCATGTGCGTTGAGCGCGATTAACCGTCTTTTCGAGCCCTGGCTATAAGATATCCCTGGCCGGGTGCACCCGGCCGGGGATTTATTTTACCTTAACGCGTCAACGTAACCGTAGGGGAGGAAAGGCCAAATGGCTCGAGTTGCAGTCGTTACCGGAGGTACGCGCGGTATCGGGCACGCGATTTCCACCGCCCTCAAGTACAAGGGCTTCCGCGTGGCGGCCAACTACGCCGGCAACGACGCAGCGGCCAGGCAGTTCCAGGCCGAAACCGGTATCCCCGTCTACAGGTGGGACGTGGGTGACTACGCCGCCTGCCAGGACGGCGTGACGCGCATCACGCGTGACCTCGGGCCCATCGATGTGCTGGTCAACAACGCCGGCATCACGCGTGATGCCATGCTGCATCGCATGACCAAGGACAACTGGGACGCGGTGATCCGCACCGATCTCGACTCCGTCTTCAACATGACCCGGCTCGTCATCGAGGGCATGCGCTCGCGCAGCTTCGGCCGCATCATCAACATCTCGTCCATCAACGGCCGTAAGGGACAGATGGGTCAGGCCAACTACTCGGCCGCCAAGGCCGGCATGATCGGCTTCTCCAAGGCGGTGGCTCAGGAAGGCGCCGCCAAGAATATCACCGTCAACGTGATCGCGCCGGGCTACATCAATACGGAAATGGTGCAGGCGGTGCCGAAGGACGTGCTCGACACCAAGATCATTCCGCTGATCCCGGTCGGCCGGCTCGGCACCGCGGAGGAGATCGCGCGCTGCGTGACATTCCTGGCCGCCGACGACGCCGGCTTCATCACCGGCTCCTGCATCGACGCCAACGGCGGCCAATACATTCCCTCATAGGGCGCGGCGAGCCACGCGATCTTCTGAACGCAGAGGAACGTGCGGGCTCGCTTTAATTCCGCCTGAATCGGCTCCTATCAGCCGCCTCGCGTTTTTGACGCCTTGTGTTCGGGCTCGTTCAGTCCCGGCTGGCGCGCACCGCCTTGCGGCACGTGTGTTCCGCGTCTTGACCGCTCCCGAGGCCATAGCTCAGTGGCTGAGCAGCCGGGCAACCGGAAGGAGGAGGGTTCGATTCCCTTTGGCTTCTCCACACGACTAGCTCAATGGTAGAGCATCAGATTTTGGATCTGACTGTAATGGGTTCGAATCCCATGTCGACCGCTCGTAGAGAGCACTCGCCTTTTAAGCGAGACCAAAACTCGGGAAGCCGGCTGCTTCCCGGCTCCTCCTGCTGACATCGAGGCTGCGGCCGCGATGCGGCCGGTTGAGCAAACGCCGAGGCGCTTTGCGCCAGCGCGGATACCGTTGCGGGCTGCCGGTCCGACGGTTCGGCACCGGCGCGTTTGTTCCTGTGGAACGACGCGGACGCAGCCGCACCTGACGGCCTGTAGCACGCGACTGAAGCGCTGGCCCGTGGTCCTCGACGTGGGCGGCAGCCGGCGACCTGCCTTGCGCAAGTCGTGCGTGCAATGAGAATGCGAAAACATTGAAGAACCTGGAGATTGTGTCGTGCTGTTCAAATTCACGGTGGTGGTCAAGGATGACGAGCGCGCCTTCCTGACGCGCGATGGCCGGTTCGAGCGCCTGCTTGGCCCCGGCCGGTTCACGACGTTCACATACCGTGGCCGACTGGCGGCCGAGGTGGTGAAGGTGGTGCGCGCGGAGATCGCGGCCGACAAGGCGCTGCTGCTGGCCAAGACGCATGCCGAGGTTGCCAATGAGCACTTCGAGATCGTGCGCACCGGCGCCAGCGAGGTTGCCATCGTGTCGTTCGACGGCGAGGCCAAGCACCTCGTCAACCCGAACGCGACGCGGGCATTCTGGAAGACGATCACCAAGGTCGACGTCGATCGCATCGACGCCGGCACGGACGCGCGCGTCGCCAAGCGGCACCTCGACCGGCTCGACCTGTCGCGCATGCCGCTGGTCGTGCACGGCGTGGTCGAGGCACACGAGGTAGGTCTCCTGTTTCTGGATGGTCAGCTCACCGAGCGTCTGGCGCCCGGCCGGCATGCCTTCTGGGCGGTGGGCCGTACGGTGCGCATCCAGAAGGTCGATACGCGTCCAACGCCGCTCGAGGTGACGGCACAGGAGATCTTGACCAAGGATCGCGTCGGCATCCGCGTAACGCTGACCGCGTTCACGCGTGTCGTCGATCCGCAGAAGGCGGTGTTGGCGTCGGGTGACGTCGCCAACACGGTCTACCGTCTGGTGCAGTTCGCGATTCGCGAGGCGGTGGCGGTGCGCACCCTCGACGAGATCCTGGCCGCGCGCGACACGATCGATCGCGAGATCCGCGCGTTCGTATCGGCGCGGGCGGGCGACCTCGGTGTCGAGATCGGCGAGATCGGCGTCAAGGACGTCATCCTGCCGGGCGACGTGCGCGAGCTGCTGAACAAGGTCGTCGAGGCGGAGCGCACCGCCAAGGCGAACCTGATCCGCCGTCAGGAGGAGACGGCGGCGACGCGCTCGCTGCTCAACACGGCGCGGCTGATGGAGGACAACCCTCTGCTGCTGCGCCTGAAGGAGCTGGAGGCGTTGGAGAAGCTGGTCGAGAAGGTTGGCCGCATCGACCTGCACACGGGTGGCGCGGCCGGCTTCGACGCCCTGCTGCAGAACCTCTACCGCCTGCGCGGTGAGGCCGACACGGCCAAGCCGTCGTAACTGTCATCCCGGGCTGGGCGCGAGCTCAGACCCGGGACCAGTGCTCGGTTCTGGATCGCGGATATTTTAGCTAACGCCAGCTTCGGGATCAGCAACACCAGGAGCGGCCCTTGCGGCCGCTCCGTTATTGCAGCGGCAGGCCACGTTCAGTTCGCCTTGGTTTCCATGAGGCGCGTCTGGCGGTACTTGAGATCTCGGTATTCGCCCGACCGCACCGGGGGATATTTGCCCTCGCCGGGCGGGGCGATGCACTCGATCAGCGCGTCGTAGTTCGGATGGTGGAAGAAGGCCATCGACAGGCGCTTCTTGCCGGCGGCATGTGCAGGCGGCGTTGCCACGCGGTGCACGTTGGACACCCAGCGGTCGTTGGTCCAGCGCATCAGCAAATCACCGATGTTGACGACGAAGGTGTCGGGATCGGTCTCGACGTCGATCCAGGTGCCGGAGCGGGTCTGCACTTGCAGGCCGCCCGGCACGTTCTCGCCGTTGAGGATGGTCAGCAGGCCGTAGTCGGTGTGCTCGCCGCCGCGCAACTGGCCCGGC
>DASTOW010000244.1:0-6218 GCA_035762425.1 Hyphomicrobiaceae bacterium
GCTACTTGCTGAAGTCTGATGCCAAGCGGCTGCTGCTGACGGCGGTCGAGACGGTGGCGGAGCACAAACCGTTCTTCACCGGTATGGTGTCGGAGACGCTGTTGCAGTCCTTCCTGACCAAGGGCAACGATTGTCCGCTGACCGCGCGCGAACGTTCCGTTGTGCAGCTGATCGCAGAGGGTCACAGCAACAAGAAGATCGCCTCGATCTTGAACTTGAGCGTCAAGACGGTGGAGACCCATCGCGCGGCGGCGCACCGCAAGTTGAATCTCAATTCCACGGCGGCATTGGTGCGCTACGCCATCCGCAATAACATCATCCAGGCATAGGCAATCGGGGCCGCGAGCGGCGCGATGGCAAACTTGAGCGATGCGCAGTTCGAGCATTTTGAAGTGATTTTCGTCAGTGTTAATCAATTCTTATTTCACCTTCTTGACACGGCGTCGTAGATCGCGACATTGCAAACAGCAACCATCTCAGCTCCGAGGAGGTAGAGGTGGAGCCATTCACAATGTTCGTGCGCAAAGAGCGCGACGAGGGCGCAGCATTTGATTGCGCGTCGCTTCGGCAATTCCAGGGGACGCCTGCCCAGCTGGCGCTCCTGGATGAAGCGGGCGAAGTCGTCTTTCTGAGCGAGTCTTTCAAGCTGTGGCTGGCCGCCGTCGATGGTCAGCGCAATACCAGCGGTAATCTGCTCAAGGTGATGGGCGGCATTCTCGGCCGGTCAACCTCGCGCGGCATCAGCAGGCATTGGTCGGCGTTTCTGTCGGGTGCGGCCGACAGTGTCAGCGCCATCGCCGAGCTGCCGTGCAACGGTGCCGTGCACTGGTTCCGCATCAGCGCTAGCCGGTTCAAGAAGGCCGACGATGCGCAGATGCTGTTCGTCAGCGAGGACGTCACGCACGCCTACGAGGCGGAGTTGGCGGCAAGGGATCTGCGCAGCAGGCTTTTGGCTTCGCGGGAGAGCGAGCGCCAGCTGATTTCCGAGGAGCTGCACGACTCCACGGTGCAGCATCTGGTCGGGGTGGATCTCAACCTGATGCGGCTCAAGTCGCGCTTGAAGGGCGATGCGGCCGCCCAGGAGATCCTGAACGATATCGAGCTGTCGGTTGCCAGCGCGATGCAGGAGCTGCGCGTCTCGACCTACCTGCTGCATCCGCCCGATCTTGAGAACGAGGGGCTGGAGCTTACCCTGCGCCGCTATTGCGAAGGTTTTGCGCGCCGTACCGACCTATCTGTTCGCTTCGACAGCGACGGCAGCATCGATCGGCTGGTGTCGCCGGCGCAGAAGGCCATCCTGCGCATCGTCCAGGAGGCGCTGACCAATGTGCATCGGCACGCCGAGGCAACGCAGGTGATGGTGCGCTGTCGGGCGCACGGCAATCACCTGCATGTCGTTGTCACGGATAACGGGCTGGCCAAGAGCAAGGCCGAGCCTGCGCAGGTGCGGGCCGGCGTGGGTTTGGCGAGCATGCGCATGCGGTTGGCGCAGTTCGGCGGCGGCATGACGATCAGCTCGGCGCTGCGCGGCACGGTGGTGCATTGTGTGCTGCCGCTGCAGGCCATCTTCAGGGCGCCACCGGCATCTTCGATCGGTTCGGTCAAGGCCCGTCGTGAATGCGATCAAGTTGCGGAGGGCTGTCCGCACTGACACCGGTGGGTGTCGCTCCGGTTCAATGGAAATCGCGGCTTTTGAGCAGAGGCAGGTCGGCTTGGCTGGCCTGCAGGCCGTCGCGGCTCGTCTCGGCAAAGAGATCGCCGTCGCGCAGGCGGTTAAGCTGCGCGCTGAGATCGATGAAGCTTTCTGCGAGAACATGCACGACGATGCCCGCGCGCTGCAGGCGTCCGCGCACGGCCACCAGCCGCGAGGTCATCACCACGCGGCGATTCCTGGCAAACACCTTCGGCCAGACGATGATGTTGGCGATGTCGGTTTCGTCCTCGAGCGTCATGAAGACGACGCCTTTGGCTCCCGGCATCTGCCGCGTCAGGACCAGGCCCGCGACCGTGATCCTGCGATTCTGCGGTAGAGCTTCGCTGCGGTGATCGATGTTGCGCATGACGCCCTGCCGCGTAAGGCGCTCACGAAAGAAGCTGACGGGATGCTCCTTCAGTGACAGGCCGGTCGCCAGGTAATCCTCTGCCACGTGCTCGCTGAGCGGCATGGTGGGCAGAGCAACCTCCGGTTCCGGGAAAAGCTCATCGCCCATGTGCGGGGCGAGCAGCGGCAGCGGCAAATGCGCATCGGTTGACGCCCCTTGCCCGGCGTTGGCTTTCTTCACGCCGATCGCATCGAGCCGCCGCGCCGCCCACAATGCCGCCCTTCGGTCGAGGCCCAGCGAGCGGAAGGCATCGGCCTCGGCGAGACGCTCGATGGTGAAGCGCGAGACGCCTGCGACCGCAGCCAGCCGCTCTATGCCGGCATAGCCGTTGCCGCGCGCCGACATCAGCTGCTTTAGTTCCTCTTCGCCCAGGCCCTGGATCTGCCGGAAGCCGAGCCGGACGGCGAAGCGATGTCGGCTGCCGGCCGAGGCCGGCTCCAGCGTGCAATCCCAGTCGCTGCGATTGACATCCGCCTCCAGCACCTCGACGCCGTGCTGGCGTGCATCACGTACCAGCTGGGCGGCCTGGTAGAACCCCATCGGTTGGCTGTTAAGGATGGCGGCACAGAACACGTCGGGATAGAGACATTTGATCCAGGCCGAGACGTAGACGAGCAGCGCGAAACTCGCCGCATGGCTCTCGGGGAAGCCATACTCGCCGAAGCCTTCGATCTGCTTGAAGCAGCGCTCGGCGAAATCGTGCGCGTAGCCGCGGCTCGTCATGCCGTCCATGAACTTGTCGCGGAAGAGGTGCACGTTGCCGTTGTGACGAAAGGTGGCCATGGCTCGCCGCAGCCCGTCGGCCTCGTCGGGCGTGAATTTGGCGGCATCGATGGCGATCTGCATGGCCTGCTCCTGAAACAGGGGGACGCCAAGCGTTCGGCTCAGCACTTTCTCCAGTTCATCGGCAGGCCCGTGCTTGGGATCGGGGGAGGGGTAGTAGACGGGATCGATGCCGTCGCGCCGGCGCAGGTAAGGATGCACCATATCGCCCTGGATGGGCCCCGGGCGCACGATCGCCACCTCGATCACGAGGTCATAGAATTTCCGAGGTTGCAGCCGCGGCAGCATCGACATCTGCGCACGGCTCTCGACCTGGAACACGCCGACCGAGTCGGCTTGTGAGAGCATCGCGTAGACTTGTTTCGCATCCTCTCCCTGGTTTGTTTCGGCCAACAGGATCGAAGCGAGCGAGTGATCGATGCGATAGTGCGTCTTCAGCAGGTCAAGGCCGCGCCGCAGGCAGCTCAGCATGCCGAGCGCTAGCACGTCGACCTTCATGAGATGCAGCGTATCGATGTCGTCCTTGTCCCATTCGATGAAGGTGCGCTCATCCATGGCGGCATGGCAGACGGGCACCGTCTCGTCGAGGCGCCCGCGCGTCAGTATGAAGCCGCCGACGTGCTGGGAGAGATGCCGCGGAAAACCGGTGAGCGCGTTGGCCAGTGCGACGGCTTGTCCGATCACCGGGTTGTCCGGGTCAAGGCCGGCCTGGCGGACGTAGGCATCGGGGAGTTCGTCGCCGTAGCCCCACACGGTCTTGGCGAGCGCGGCGGTCACGTCCGGCGTCAGACCCATCGCCTTGCCGACCTCGCGGATGGCCCGCCGCGAGCGGTAGTGGATGACGGTGGCGCAGATGGCGGCGCGATGCCGCCCATAACGCTGATAGATGTGCTGGATCACCTCCTCGCGCCGATCGTGCTCGAAATCGACGTCGATATCGGGCGGCTCGCCGCGCTTCTCCGAGATGAAGCGGGCAAACAACAGCTTGATCGTGGCGGGATTGACCTGGGTGATGCCGAGGCAATAGCACACGACGCTGTTGGCCGCAGAGCCACGCCCCTGACAGAGGATCGGTTCGGGCAGGTTGCGCGCAAAGGCGACCACGTCATGCACGGTCAGGAAGTAGCGTGCGTAATCGAGCCTGGCGATCATCGCCAGCTCCTCGACCAGGGTATCGCTGATATCCCGCGGGATGCCATCCGGATAGCGCCTGCGCGCGCCTTGCCATGCCAGGTATTCCAGATGCTGCTGGGCCGTCTTGCCTGGCGGCACAGGTTCGTCGGGGTACTCGTTCCTGAGGTCGCCGAGCGAGAACTGGCAGGCCTTGGTGATCTCGATGGTGCGGGCGATCGCATCCGGGAAGGCGGCAAACAGACGGGCCATTTCCGCGGGCGGCTTGAGATGCCGCTCGGCATTGACCGACAGCTTGAAGCCTGCCTCGGCGATGGTGCATTTCTCGCGGATGCAAATGACCACGTCGGCAAGGGGGCGCCGCTCCGGCGTGTGGTAGAGCACGTCGTTGACGGCGACCAGCGGCGCTTTCGTGCGCCTGCCGAGATCATCGAGCAACCCCAGTCGGCGCGGTTCATCTCCACGATGGCGATGCACCCCGGCAAGAAACGTGCGACCCGGCGCGGTGCAGGCGAGCGCCGCCAGGCGTTCGCTGAAGGTGGACGTAAGCACATCCGGCGGCAGGACGATCAGCATCTGACCTTCGCTGGCCGACAAGATGTCCGCGAAGGTGAGCTGGCATTCGCCCTTCTGGCCGCTCTTGGTTTTGGTGTTGCCTCGCGTCAGGAGGCGGCAGAGGCGGCCATAGGCCAGGCGATCGATGGGGTAGGCGAGGACCTCAAACCCATCCGTCGTGACCAGGCGCGTGCCGACCAGCAGCTTGACCGCCTTGCGCTTTCGCCAATGGTCGAAAGCCCGCACCACGCCGGCGAAGCTGTTGCGGTCGGCAATGCCGATAGCGGTAAGACCAAGTTGTTCGGCAGCCGCCACCATCTCTTGCGGGTGCGAAGCCCCGCGCAGGAAGGAGAAGTTGGTGGTGACAGCAAGCTCGGCGTAGGCGGTCATGCGATTTCCTGTCACGCAAACAGCCCGTGTACGAACCAGCGTGGCGTCGCCGTCTCACGCTCGTACAATCCCTCGCGGTAGAGCCAGAAGCGGCGTCCGGCATCGTTCTCGACCACAAAGTAGTCGCGCGTCGGCTGGTCCGCGCTGGTTCGCCACCATTCGCTGGCAATGCGTTCGGGGCCCTGCGCGCGGGTGACGGCATGCAACACGCCGCGCCAGAGAAACCGTCGCGGCGGACCGTCCGGCACGAGAGCGGTGACTTCGGCCGGCTCGGCACGGGGAAGCAGGAGTGCGGGACGCAACCGATGCGCAGGCGGCGGGGGCCAAGACAGTGTCGTTTCTGCCGGCGCACATGCAGCTTCGGCCCGTTCGGGCAGGTGGCTTGCGACAGGTTTGAGCTGCCGCACGCTGCCGGGTCCGAGCCGCTGCCTTAGGCCGTCGACGAGGGCGGCGCAACGTTCGTTTTTGTCGACGCCGTCAACAGTCGCGGCAAGCTCTGCCTGCTTGGGCTCCATGCGTTCGGCAACCGTGACGGTGAGGCTCAGCGCCTCGAAGCCGAAGCCGGCGTCGATGGTCTCGACGATGCGTTCGAGCCTGAGATGGACGAGACGCGCGACATGCTCGGGGCTGCGGGTTGGCACCGTCAGGCCGATATCGAGTGTCACCACCTCGCCGTCGATGCGGTAAAGGGCAAGTCGCAGGTTGCGGGCACCCACTCCGTCGCGTACGAGGTCGGCAACGATATCCTGCATGAGACGGGATGCACCCTCAACGATCGCCTCTTGCATGCAGATCGGCTCGAGCAGCTGACGCAGGCAGTGGTAAGCAGGGGGAGGTGCAATGAAGGCGAGCGCCTCGGGCAGCCGGCCGAAGGCCTGGTCGAGACGCCGGAGAAGCTCGGCCGGAAAGCGTGCCGCAAAAGGTGCGCGCGGGTTGTCGATCAGCGCGCCGACCCGCTTGAAACCCAGCCGCCGCAGGGTTGCCCGGGTGTCGGTGGAAAGGCGCAGCGCCTCGACGGGCAAAGGCGCAAGGGCTGCTGTTTCTTGCCCCGAAGGCAGGACAACCATGGGCGAGCGATGGAAGTGGGAGAGAGCCCAGGCGGCTCCGGGCGTATCGGCAATGGCGAGCCGCGCCGGCAGGCCGAACCGCTTCAGGCGGCCAAGCAGATCGGCCAGCAACCTCTCCTCGCCTCCGAACAGATGCGCGGCGCCGGTGACGTCGAGGAACAACCCGTCCGCGCCGTTCGCCTCGCCCCAG
>DASTOW010000245.1:0-8457 GCA_035762425.1 Hyphomicrobiaceae bacterium
TGGGTGCCGACAAGGGAACTGAGATTTTTTTCATTTGTCGCTCCGGCGCCCGCAGTCTCAAGGCGGCCGAAGCGATGGTGGCAGCGGGCTATTCGCGCTGCCGCAACGTGGCGGACGGTTTCGAGGGGCCACTCGATCCGCACCGACACAGGGGGCAGCTCAGCGGCTGGAAGGCCAAAGGGTTGCCCTGGACGCAGGGGTGACCGGCGTCCTGTTTGAGTAAGTGTGTGTTGCGTCGAGTGAGTAAAGCGGTACTCGCGCCTGGGGTGTTCCTGCGTACGGACGTGAGATGGAGGTTTAGCCCACAAAGCGGCAACGAACAGTTATGTGCGGGGGTTCAAACATGCAAAGCATCCAAAGCATCGATCAAGCGCAGATCGTGGCATCCGAGCCTGTCGAAAGCGGCGGCAAAGCGGAGATGGCACCCAAGTCATGCGCCGGAAAGGGAGACAAGGTGCGCGCCATGCTGCGGGCGCGGCTCGGTGAGGATATCTATACGAGCTGGTTTGCGGCGATGGAGTTCGACAGTTTCGATGGTCGCGTGGTGCGCGCCACCGTGCCCGTCAAATTCCTAAAGAGCTGGATTCAGTCGCACTACGCCGACGACCTGTTGGAGTGCTGCGCGGCCGAGTTCGAAGGCGCCGAGCGCGTCGACCTCGCCCTGCGCCAGCCAGGCTTGGCCAACGGCCGGCCGGTAGCGGCTAGCGCGACTGCGGCGCCGCGCCATCAGGCTGCGCATGCGGAGACGGGCGCACCCGAGGTGCGGCGCGTTGCCGTCAGCCCGGGTCCGGGCGTGATGATGGGGCGCACGCATGTCAACGGCTTCGAGGGCTCGCCGCTCGACCCGCGCTATACGTTCGAAAGCTTCGTGGTCGGACCGGCCAACCGGCTGGCGCATGCCGCGGCGACCCAGGTCGCGGAGACCGTACTGGCGGAAGATCGCGGCTTCAATCCGCTCTACCTGCATTCCTCGGTCGGCCTCGGCAAAACCCATCTCCAGCATGCCATCGCCTGGGAGGTGAAGCGCCGCACGCCCAAGGCGCAGGTGCTCTACCTGACGGCGGAGCGCTTCCGCTATCAGTTCGTCGAGGCGATCAAGGCCCAGGATGGGCTGGCCTTCAAGGAGAAATTCCGCTCCATCGACATCCTGCTGATCGACGATTTGGAGTTCATGCGCGGCGAGAAGACCGAGCAAGAGTTCGAGCACATCATCAATTCGTTGCTCGACGGCGGCCGGCAGGTGGTGGTGGCCTCGGCCCGTCCGCCGGGACAGCTCGATGGTCTCAACGATCGCATGCGCTCGCGTCTGCAGCGTGGTCTGATCACCGAGATCAGCTCGCTCGATCCGGCGCTGCGGCTGCAGATCCTGGAGAAGCGTACCCAGGAGAAGCGCTCAACCGACCCATCCTTCAGCATCCCCGGCGACGTCGTGGAACTGCTGGCAGACCGGCTGACGGAAAGCGGCCGCGAGCTTGAAGGGGCCATCAACCGCCTCTACTTGACCTGGCAGCTGATGCGGGCTCCGGTCACGCTCGATATTGCCGAGACCATCATCCGCGATCTCGTGCAGGGCATCGAGCCGCGCCGCATCAAGATCGAGGACATCCTGCGCATCGTCTCGCGGCATTACGCCGTGTCCAAACAGGATATCCTCTCGGACCGCCGGCATCGGTCCGTCGTGCGCCCGCGTCAGGTCGGCATGTATCTTGCGAAGCACCTGACCTCGCGCTCGCTGCCCGAGATCGGTCGCCGGTTTGGCAATCGCGATCACACCACGGTGCTGCACGCGATCCGCAAGATCGATCGTGAGGTGGGTGAGAACCCGCGCCTCAAGGACGAGATTGAGGAACTTAAGCGGCAGCTCAGCCGCTAGGTCACCGCTGTTCAGCGCTCATCCCGGGGCTAGTCCCCGGGATTCCTGCTGCAGGCGTGCGGGCCAAAATGCGGGCACGACAAGCGTTCTTGCAAATCCGCAGGCGTCGGAGGGCAAAGGAACTTTGTCTGTCGATGGCGCGCAGCCGCACAACAATGCAGCCGGCGCGAGCAGTGTAGACGCGCGGCTCGCTGCACATCGTTTGGGCTGCACAAGCCGGCGAAAATGCCCGGGGGCGGCCTTGGCCAGCCCTTGCCAAGCAGGGCGTCGCGGTCCACCTTGACTGCGTCTGCGAATCTCCCAATCGGTTCCACGGGTTTTTCGCTTTGGCGAACAATCTGCGATGCTTGGCGCCATCGGCGGCGCCGGTTGCATGCACACAGTTTATCCGTCGAGGCTGAGGCGAAGCATGAAGCTGGTGATTGAGCGCGGTGAGTTGATGCGGGCACTCGGTCACGTCACGAGCGTGGTCGAGCGGCGCACGACCATTCCCATTCTTTCGAATGTGCTGCTCAAGGCGTCGAGCAATGCCCTGCAATTCAAGGCCACCGACCTCGAGCGCGAGGTGCAGGAGCAGGCGCCGGCCGACGTGTCGCAGCCGGGTGCGGTTACGGTGCCCGCGCACATCCTGCATGACATCGTGCGCAAGCTGCCTGACGGCGCCGAAGTCGAGATCAAGCGCGACGTCGAGAAGGAGCGGCTGACGATCACCTCGGGTCAAGCACGCTTTGCCCTGCAAACTTTGCCGCCGGAGGATTTTCCCGATCTGGCGGCAGGCGAGCTGAACCACAAGTTCGAAATCGCTGCCAATGATCTCAAGCGCCTGATCGACAAGACGCGCTTTGCCATCTCCACTGAGGAGACACGCTACTACCTCAACGGCATCTACCTGCATGCGGCGACGCGCGGCAAGGATGCGACCTTGCGCGCCGTGGCTACCGATGGTCATCGGCTTGCGCAGGCTGAGCTGCCTCTGCCGGCGGGCGCCGCCGGCATGCCCGGCATCATCCTGCCGCGCAAGACCGTGCACGAGCTGCATCGCCTGATCGAGGACAGCCAGGCAACCGTGTCGGTCGGCGTGTCGAGCGCGAAGGTGCGCTTCGAGATCGGTACCATCACGCTCACCTCCAAGCTGATCGACGGCACCTTCCCGGACTACGCGCGCGTGATCCCGAAGGGCAACGACAAGGTGCTGAAGGTTTCCAACGAGGAGTTCAAGAGCGCGGTCGACCGCGTCTCGACCATCGCCAGCGAGCGTGGGCGTGCGGTCAAACTCAACCTCAATCGCAACAAGCTGGTGCTGTCGGTCAACAATCCCGAAGGCGGCAGCGCCACCGAGGAGATCGGCGTCGAGTACGAGGCGGCGCCGCTGGAGATCGGCTTCAACGCGCGCTATCTGCTCGACATCGCCGGTCAGCTCGAGAGCGACTCGGCCCAGTTCCAGCTGGCCGATCCGGGCTCGCCCACCATGGTCAAGGACGTCAGCGACGAGGGCGCGCTCTACGTGCTGATGCCGATGCGCGTGTGAGCGACGCTCCGGACGCCCCTACCTAGATGGCCAATGCCCGACATGCCAATGCTGCGGAGAAAGCCGTAGCCGACACGGCTGTTGCAAGTTCGTGGGTCGAGCGACTGCAGCTCACGGCCTTCCGCAACTACACCGGCCTGTCCCTCACCGTGGGACCGCAACCCGTCGTGCTGTGCGGGCCGAACGGCTCCGGCAAGACCAATCTGCTGGAGGCGCTCTCGTTGCTCGCATCCGGTCAGGGCCTGCGCGGTGCCCCCTATCAGGAGCTGGCCAAAGTCGGCCAAGCCGGATGGGCGGTGGCCGCGCACCTGCGCACACGGCACGGCGGTGTCGACATTGGCACCGGCGGTTCGGCCAGCTCCGAGACCAGCCGGCGCAGCGGTCGCATCGTGCGCATCGACGGCGAGGACCAGTCGGGCTCCGGCGCGCTCGCCGACTATGTGGAGATGGTGTGGTTGACGCCGGCCATGGATGGCCTGTTCACCGGATCAGCATCCGAACGCCGCCGCTTCCTTGATCGATTGATCGCCTGTTTCGACCCCGGCTACCGGCCGCGCGTTGGCCAGTTCGAGCGGGCTATGCAGCAGCGCAATCGTCTGTTGGCAGAGGATGTGCACGATGCCTCGCGCTTTCACGGCTTCGAGCGCATCATGGCCGAGACGGGCGTGGCGATTGCTGCTGCGCGGGCAGCCGCAGTTGCCGAGGTGCAGGCGGCGATTGACGCGCGCCGGAGCGTGCCGGCCGGCAGCGTCTTCCCGTGGGCCGAGTTGGCGCTATCCGGCACGCTGGAGACGGACTTGGCGAGCCGCCCGGCGATCGATGTCGAGGATGACTATTTGCGGACGTTGGCCGCCGGTCGCGAACGCGATCGCGCTGCCGGCCGCGCCCTGGAAGGTCCGCATCGTTCCGATCTGATGGTCGGACACGGGCCGAAGGAGATGCCGGCCAAGGTGTGCTCGACCGGTGAGCAGAAGGCACTGCTGATCGGCCTGGTGCTGGCTCACGCCGACCTCGTGCGCCAGCGGCGCAATGGGGCGGCCCCGATCCTGTTGTTGGACGAAATCGCGGCGCATTTGGACCCTGAGCGCCGCGCCGCCCTGTTCGACGAAATCGTCGCCTTGGGCGCCCAGGTGTGGATGTCCGGCACCGACATCGAGGCCTTCCACGCATTGGCGAACAGGGCCCAAAACCATCGTGTCGAGGATGGCCGCATCACCCGTCTGGACTGAGGCTTCCAGCCGCACCGGATGTGCGCCATAAGCTATTGAATATAATTATCTTTTTAGGCATTAGTGGCCAACCTTTTGGCGTGCCTTCGCCGGCCTTTTGGTGTATCTTCCAGGCCAGCCAAAAAGCACCCCCTAGGACACTCACCGACATGAGCGCGAAGCCCGCCAGGAAGCCTGCCGGCGCCGACAGCTACGGCGCGGAGAAGATCAAGGTCTTGAAGGGACTGGATGCCGTTCGCAAGCGGCCCGGCATGTACATCGGCGACACCGATGACGGCTCGGGTCTGCACCACATGGTCTACGAGGTGGTCGACAACGCCATCGACGAGGCGCTGGCCGGATTCGCCGACGAAGTGACCGTTACCCTGAACGCTGACGGCTCGTGCACCGTGCGCGACAACGGCCGCGGCATCCCCACCGGCATGCATCCCGAGGAAGGTATCTCCGCCGCCGAGGTGGTGATGACCCAGCTGCATGCCGGCGGCAAGTTCGGCGAAGGCGAGGACGACAATCCCTACAAAGTGTCGGGCGGTCTGCACGGCGTCGGCGTGTCGGTGGTGAACGCGCTGTCGACGGTGCTCGAGCTCAAAATCTGGCGCGACGGCAAGGAGCACTTCGTCCGTTTCCGCAACGGCGTCACCGAGGCGCCGCTCAAGGTGATGGGCGATGCCGGCGACAAGCGCGGCACCGAGGTGACCTTCTGGCCCAGCACCGAGACGTTCCACAACGTCACTGAGTTCGACTATGCCACCCTTGAGCATCGCCTGCGCGAGCTGGCGTTCCTAAACTCGGGTGTGCGCGTCGTCCTGAAGGACGAGCGGCACGCCGACCAGAAGAGTGAGGTGCTGCAGTACAACGGCGGTCTCGGCGAGTTCGTGCGCTACATCGACCGATCAAAGGCGGCGCTGCTCGATGCGCCGATCATGCTGGGCGGCGACAAGGACGGCACCGGCGTCGAGGTGGCTTTGTGGTGGAACGACGCCTACCACGAGCACGTGTTGTGCTTCACCAACAACATTCCGCAGCGCGACGGTGGCACGCATCTGGCCGGCTTTCGCGCTGCGCTGACGCGCGTCATCAATAAGTACGCCGACGAGACGGGCATCGCCAAGAAAGAGAAGGTGTCGCTTACCGGCGACGACGCGCGCGAAGGTATGACCGCGGTGCTGTCGGTCAAGGTGCCGGACCCCAAGTTCTCCAGCCAGACCAAAGACAAGCTGGTGTCTTCCGAGGTCAAGACGGTGGTCGAGAGCCTGGTCGGGGATCAGCTTGCTGCCTGGTTTGAGGAGCATCCCAAGGAAGGCAAGATCATCATTACCAAGGTGGTGGAGGCGGCCGCCGCGCGCGAGGCGGCGCGCAAGGCACGTGAGCTGACGCGGCGCAAGGGTGCGCTCGACATCAACTCGCTGCCAGGCAAGCTTGCCGAGTGCCAGGACCGCGATCCAGCCAACACCGAGATGTTCATCGTCGAGGGTGACTCCGCCGGCGGCTCAGCCAAGCAGGGCCGCAACCGCGAGTTCCAGGCTGTGCTGCCGCTGCGCGGCAAGATCCTGAACGTGGAGCGCGCGCGTTTCGACAAGATGCTGTCCAGCCAGGAGATCGGCACGCTAATCACGGCGCTCGGCACCGGCATCGGTCGCGACGACTTCGACCTGTCGAAGCTGCGCTACCACAAGATCATCATCATGACGGACGCCGACGTCGACGGCGCCCACATCCGCACGCTGCTGCTGACGTTCTTCTACCGGCAGATGCCGGAGCTGATCGAGAAGGGGCACCTCTATATCGCCCAGCCGCCGCTCTACAAGGTCACAAAGGGCAAGTCGGAGACCTATCTCAAGGACCAGCCTGCATTCGAGGATTACTTGATTGCCGCCGGCCTTGAGGAGGCGAGCCTCGGCCTGGGCAGCGGCGAGGTGCGCGCTGGCCGCGATCTGCGTGACATCGTCGAGCAGGCGCGCCGCACCGCCAAGGTGATCGATGACGTGCATTCCCGCTACGCGCGCTATGTGGTCGAGCAGGCTGCCATCGGCGGTATCTTCAATGCAAACCTGCTGCAATCGGCTGACCAGGCCGGCAAGGCGGCCGAGCGCATCGCCGCGCGGCTCGACGCGATCGCGGATGAGACCGAGCGCGGCTGGAGCGGCCGCTTTGGCAACGAGGGCTACGTGTTCCGCCGCGAGGTGCGGGGGGTGACCGAGACGCACACGCTGGACCGCGCCCTTATTGGCTCGCTCGAGGCGCGCCGCCTCAACGAGCGGCATGCGCACCTGGAGGAAATCTACGACACGCCGGCCAAGCTCAAGCGCAAGGACACCGAGACGCCGGTGTTCGGACCGCGCACGCTCCTGGACGCCGTCTACGAGGTCGGTCGCAAGGGCATCTCCATGCAGCGCTACAAGGGTCTGGGCGAGATGAACCCCGAGCAGTTGTGGGAGACGACGCTCGACCGCAACGCGCGCACTCTCTTGCAAGTCAAGATCGATGCCGGCGGCGACGCCGACGAGATCTTCTCCCGCCTGATGGGCGACATCGTCGAGCCGCGCCGCGAGTTCATCCAGGCCAATGCCCTGGCCGCCAGCGTCGACATTTGATGTGCGAGTAGCGCTCCTTGCGCAAGGGCAAGGAGCGCTGCGTCTTCAGATCAGGATTTTTCCGTCAGCTTCTCGAACACCGACCTTGGCACGTCGCCGCGCTGCAGGCCATCGGCTGCCAGATCGGCGTCCGACTTTGACTTCAGCCGCTGGTAGTGGTGTGCCGCGATCAGTCCGCGCGAGCAAATTGACAGTATGTCCCCAACATTGCGCGCGGCGGTCCGCCATCGCGCGCGTACGTCTGCAAAAGCCTGTCTGGAAATTCTGAAGTCATAAAATCTCAGACGGCTGGTGGTCGGTGGCCATGTGGTCATGACACGCTCTCCGCTCGCCCAATCCAGTGATAACGCGGATGACGGATGATTCCGTCGGCGCATTGTGCAGGGCCTGCGTGCGTACGACTTTGCGAAAACGCACGGCGCCGCCGCGAGCGCTTCGATCTGGGGACTGTCGCGACGGCGCCCGTGATCCTGTGCATCAGGGCTGCCCGGTGAGCTTGCGAAAGGCGGCCCTCGGCAAGTCGGATCGCGTCAGGCCCTTCTGGGCGAGATCTGCCTGCGACAGCGGCTTTAGGTCTTCATAGTAGCTGGCCGCGACGCGCGCCCGGCTGAAGATCGACAGGACATCCCTTAGAAGGGAGGTCGCACTGCGTGCCGCGCGTCGGGATGGGCTTGGTTCACTGTTTGCCGATGCAAGATGTTTGCTGCCGGTGGGTAGCCATGTTGTCATGACACGTTCCTCCGCTTTGCTTGCCGTGGCGAGCGAAGGAGCCGGCAATGGTCGGTCCCTCGCCGGTGCACAGCTTTGCGCATGCGAAGGAGCGGCGCTGTTCCAGCGGATACATCGCCGGCTGATCAACAGGCAAAGGCGCAGGAGGGCGGCGCGGTTCCGGTGGCGTCGGAACCGATCTAAGCTGCCGGCCATGCAGCTTGGAGAGAGAGTATGAGCAAGCAGAAGCCCGTGGACTATAGCAAGGCCTCGCGAGAGGTGCGTAGGGTGTTCGACGACATCAAGGCGTCGCGCAACGTGCCGGACGTGAACAACTTCTGGAAGTACCTCGCCAGGGACCCGGCGCTGCTCAAGCGGACCTGGGCCAGCCTCAAGGCGACGATGGCGCCGGGCGCCCTCGATCCGCTCGTCAAGGAGATGATCTACCTCGCCGTCAGCGTCAGCAACGGCTGCGCATACTGCATCGCGAGCCACACCGCGGCCGCGCGCAAGGCCGGCATGACC
>DASTOW010000246.1:0-32529 GCA_035762425.1 Hyphomicrobiaceae bacterium
AGCAGCGGGGCATCGGCCAGTCCCATCACCGGCGGTCCGTCGAGGAGGATCAAATCGAACACCTCAAGCCCCACGGACAATAGCGACAGCAGGCGAGAGCTGGCCAGCAGGTCAGCCGCGTTCGGCGGCAGCGGGCCGGACGCCATGAAGGCGAGGTTGCCGATCGCTGTCGCCTGGAACGTCTCCGGCGGCGTGCTGGCTCCGGTCAACACGTTGCTCAATCCGACCGAGCAGTCCAGGCCGAGCTTGGTGTGCAGCGAGGGGTTGCGCAGGTCGGCGTCGACCAGCAACACCTTCAATCCCATGGTCGCAAAGTGTCGGGGAACGGCCAGCGAAGTGATCGACTTGCCCTCCGCTGGACCCGCGCTGGTGACGACCAGTGTCTTTGGTAGTCCGCTTTCGGTCGAGAACTGCAGCGCCGTGCAAAGCGAGCGGTACGCCTCCGACAGCCCCGAGCCCGGGTCGGACAGCTCCGCCTCGACCGCCGTATTGCTGGCGATCTTGGGAATGATGCCAATGGTGGGAAGTCCCGCCACGCGACCAACCTCGTCCGCGGTCTTGACCGTGTCGTCCAGGCGCTCGAGCACGAAAGCTGCAGCGACGCCGGCGCCCAGGCCTAGCCCGAAGGCAATCAACAGGGCCTGCGAAAGCACCGGCGAGGACGGTTGCCCCGGCACCTCGGCCCTATCGACCACGAACACGTTGTTGGCGCCCACGCCGCCGGCGACATCGACTTCCTTGTAGCGCTGCAGCAGCCCGTCATAGAGCGATCGGTTGGTTTCGGCCTCGCGCTTGAGGATGTTGTACTGAATGCTGCGCTTCTGCAGATCCAGCGCCTCGTCCTTCAGCGTGTCGATGCGCTTGCGCATCTCGGTTTCCTGATTGAGCGAGGACTAATAGGCGGCTTTGAAGGACGCCTTGATGGTCTGCACCTCCGCCGCCAGCTGCCGGTCGAGCTCGGCGTTGCTGCTGGGTTTGGCCATCCTGACCGCGCTCCTGCTGGTCCAGCTTGGCCTCTATCGCGTTCTTGAGCGCTTTGCCGACGATCCACTGGCCGACGCCAGAATTGCCTTCGCGCGCACCACAATCGAGGCGGCGCTGGCGTTCTTTCCGGTCGGCTCGGGCATGGGCACATTCACTATCGTCTATCCGACATTCGAGAAGACGCCCGATCTGATGGCCAATACCTTCGCCAACCACGCGCACAACGACATTCTCGAACTGTGGCTGGAGGCCGGTCTGCCTGGTGCCGTGGTGGCGGCGCTATGCAGCATCTGGATCCTGCGGCGGACGCTGCGTGTTTGGCGCGCGGCAAACTGGGGCACACGCAGTGTCGACCTGCTGCTGGCACGCGCGGCGAGCATGGCGATCGGTCTCATCCTGGCCCACTCGCTGTTCGACTATCCGTTGCGCACAGCGACCATGATGACTCTGGTAGCATTCTGCTGTGCGCTATTGACCCCGCCCGCCGGACATACTCATTTGGACGGCGAGCCTACGGAGTCGGACGCTGTCCGGTACGAACCGGGTATGCGTCGCGTCCCTGCAACGTCCGAGCCCGGGCCAGTAGGTAGCCCTGCGCTCGGCGGGGAACGGTGGGGCAAGGGGATCGAATGGCCGGACGCCTGGCGCAAACCAAGCGGCGGTACGGGTACCGGATCTCGGGGTCGCGGCAGTGGCGATGAGAACGCAACCTAGCAAGTCATGCGGCGCTCGATGCCGCGGGAGGGCTTGATGCGCCGACTGCGCTTACTGTTGGTGGATTGCGCCCTGACCGCGATCGCCGGCATTCTTGCGCTGTTGCTACGCGACAATTTCGAGCCCTCGCTGGCGCGGCTGTCGGCGCTAGCGCCCTACCTCGTTTTTGCCGTGCTCGGGACGGCCGTGATCTTCCCCGCCTTGGGTATCAGCCGCACGATCTGGCGCTTTACGGTCATGCGGGATTACCTGCGCCTGCTGGCGGCCATCTTCCTTACCATCCTGGCGGCCGTGGCATTGGCCTTCGGATACAACCGCCTTGAAGAGGTTGCCCGCGCCGTACCGGTCCTGCAGGCGCTGCTGATGGTCATCTCTCTGATCGGTGTGCGCGTGCTGATGCGACTGCGGCACGCAGCCCGCGCCAAGCCGGCGCAGCTGGTGGCGACGCCGCGACCCTCGCAGGCGGCCGAGACTGTGCTGGTCGTCGGACTGTCGCGGTTGACCGAGCTTTATCTGCGATCGGTTGCCGAGTTCGCGCCCGAGCGCGTGCGCATTGCCGGCCTGCTCGTTCACAATCCGGAGCATTCGGGCCGCATCGTGAACCAATACGAGGTATTGGGAACGCCCGATCAGGTCGCCGCGACGCTGCGCGATCTCGAAGCTCACGGCGTGGCCGTCAATCGCATTGTGGTCACCACAGCCTTCGACCGGTTGCCCGAGGCTGAACGCACGGCCCTGCTGAGCGTCGAGCAGTCGTCCGGCATTCGCCTCGAGTTCATCGCCGAACGGCTGGGACTGCACGGCCCCCCGCAAGCCACGGAGCCCTCCGTCTCGGCGCGCGGCGATCCGGTAGCTTTCTCCATCGCCGATGCCGAACTGGCCGCCATGGCGCGACGGCCGTACTGGAAGATAAAGCGTGCGCTCGACTTTGTCGGCGCACTCGTGCTGCTGCTGGTGATGGCGCCACTGATGGGGTTCGCCAGCTTGCTGGTCGTGCTCGACGTAGGCTGGCCGGTGGTGTTTTGGCAGCAGCGGCCGGGTCTCGGCGGTCGCCAGTTCAGGCTTTACAAATTGCGCACCATGAGCGCTGCCCACGATGCCGAAGGGCGGCCCGTACCCGATACCCGGCGCGCCTCCCGCATTGGCCGCGCGTTGCGCCGCCTGCGCATCGATGAGCTACCCCAGGTACTCAATATATTGGTAGGGGAGATGTCCTTCATAGGGCCGCGTCCGCTACTGCCGGCCGATCAATCGGCTGCCTATGCGGCGCGACTGCTGGTACGGCCCGGCCTGACGGGGTGGGCACAGGTCAAGGCTGGCCGCAAGGTGTCCCCGGCCGACAAGGCCGCGCTCGACGTGTGGTACGTGAAGAACGCATCACTCACCTTGGACATCGCAATACTGGTGCAGACGGCGCGCATGGTCGTTTTTGGCGAGCGCGTCAACCAGTCGGCCATTCGCAGCGCCTGGCACGAACTGCAGCGTGCCGGCATCTGCGTCTCCGGCGAGTGGCAAAAGGACGTGCAATCGACTCGGGCGGGCGCGGTCTAGAGTGCGATCGCGCTTGCTGGCAAGACTTCGGCTACCGGCCCTGCCCCCGGTTGATCAGCAGCAGGCCGCCCACCACCAACGCAAGCGCTGCGGCGTGATACCAGGCGAGCCGCTCACCGATCAGCCAGATTGCCAACCCGGCCGCGTAAACCGGCGTTAGGCTGATCGACGCCGCCGTCAGCACCGGCCCATTGCGCATCAATGCAAGGGTGTAGCCGAGGAACGCACCGATGCCGGCCACGAACACCAGGATCGCCAGCCACGGCAGCGTGGCGAACGTGATGGGCGGAAATCCGGCGCGTGCCACTTCCTCGGTCGAGAACGGCAGCAGGGCCAGGGTGGCGCCGATGCTCATGACAACGAATTGTGCCAGCGGCGTCAGGACCACAGGCGTGCGGCGCAAGGCAAGCGTGTAGCCTGCAAACACGATCGTACCGGCTGCGGCCCATAGATCGCCCGTGGAGAAGGTGAGATTGAGCAGCGCCTGCGGATGTCCGCGCGTCAGGATGACGGCCACCCCGGCCAGACAGGCGCCGATGCCGGCCAGCAGGCTCCAGTTGGCGCGCTGGCGCCCGGCAGCAATCTCGTAGCTCGCCACCAGCGTCGTGGTGCACGCATAGATGAGGCCGACGTTGGTTGCCTCAGTGGTGCGCGCGGCAGCGAATGCCGCATAGGCGCAAAAACCCATGCCGAGCGCCCCCAGCACGACCAGGCGCACATACAAACCGGTCGACGCCTGCCAGCGTTCTGCACCACCGCGCCAGGCAGCCAGCACCGCTATCAGGAGACCGGAAAGCGCCCAGCGCGTCACCGACAGCGAGGCCGGCCCGAAGGCCTGGCTCATGGCGCGGCCGATCACGGGATTGAGGGCAAAGCAGGCGGGAACGAGGGCGAGCAGCAGCAGGTTCATGGTCGCGGCACATTGCCGGTCGCCGGGGGAAACGCCATCTTTATTTGCGCTACAGTATGCAGCATTGGGCCGGAAGGCTCCGACAGGTCACGCACATGGCCAGCGGCAACGACAAGAGCAAGACGGACATCGGGACGCCTGGGCGCGGACCGGCCGTAGATTCTGCGGCGGGCTCGACCTCGGCCAGGCTGCCGAGCGAGACCGGCAAGCAACCGCCGGCCAAGGCCGCCTCCGATGCACAGGTGGCCGATTTCGTCCGGCGTATGAAAGAGCTCGGTGCGCGCATTGGCACGGGCCGCGGACGGCTGTTGTTTGCCATGGATGCGACCATGAGCCGCCAGCCGACCTGGGACATGGCGCTCGCCCTGCAGGCCGACATGTTCAACGCCGTGAAAGCGGTGGGCGGTCTCGACGTGCAGCTCGTGTACTTCCGAGGTGCCGGCGAGTGCCGGGCCTCCAAGTGGGTGTCCGATCCCGATGCGCTGGCCGCCTTGATGACCCGCGTCACGTGCGCTGGAGGCTATACGCAGATCGGCAAGGTGCTCAGCCACGCGCGCAAGGAGGCGGCGGCCAAGCCCGTCAATGCCCTGGTCTACGTCGGCGACGCCATGGAGGAGGAGGTCGACGACCTGTGCGGGCGCGCCGGCGAGTTGGCGCTCCTGGGTGTGCCGGTGTTCCTCTTCCAGGAAGGCTCGGACACGCGCGCTGAGCATGCCTTCCGCGAGATCGCCCGCCTAACGCGAGGCGCCTATTGCGCCTTCGATGCCGGCTCCGCGGCGCAGCTGCGCGACCTGCTCGCGGCGGTTGCCGTCTATGCCGCCGGCGGCCGCCAGGCGCTCGAGGCGCTGAGCAGCCGCACGTCAGGTGGCGGTGCGCGACGGCTGCTGCAGCAGCTCAAGTAGGAGGCATTGGCGCATCCCATGCAGTACCTGCTCCTGGGACTCGCGGCCTTGCTGCTGGTGCTTGTGGCCATGCGCGGCTTCACGCTCGCTAACCCCGCCGCCATGGCGCGCCGCGTCCGCATCGCTGCAGGCACTGTTGCCCTGGCCGGGGCGGGCATTCTGCTGTTTCGCGGCCTTGCCGGCTATGCCATGTCGCTTGCAGCCGTTGGCACCTGGCTGCTGTGGGGCGGCGGCTTGCCGTGGGGCCTGTCGGGGCCGGCGCACAAGTCACCCGGCCAGACCTCTCGCATCGTCACCGATCACCTGGAGGTCGAGCTCGACCACGATACCGGCCGCATCCAGGGCCGCGTGCTGAAGGGCTTCTTCGCCGGCCGCGACCTGGAGAGCCTGGCCCCCGTCGAGATGGCGCATCTCTGGCAGGACTGTCGCTTTGCCGATCCGCAGTCGGCGCAGATCTTGGAGACCTACCTCGATCACGCGCATCCATCCTGGCGGGAGGACATGGCACGCGGCGACGGCGAGCGCACTGCCGGCGGCACCATGACCCGTGAGCAGGCGCTTGACATCCTAGGCGTCGGCTCGGGCGCGAGCGACGAGGACATCCGCCGCGCGCACCGCGAACTGATGATGAAGCTGCATCCGGACCGGGGCGGCTCGACCTTTCTTGCCGCCAAGATCAACGAGGCCAAGGACGTGCTGCTCGGCAAGCGGCCGTAACCGGCCGCACTGAGCGCGCACGGCGTCGACACACCGCCCCGTTCAGTTACCCTGCGACTCCTGCTGCTTGGGGGCCCAGGAGGGCCAGTCCGGCGTCTTCGGCGCAGCTTTCATGACGGGCTCGGCCGCCTGCTGCTTCTCAGCAGCGACCACCGCCGTCTGGCTTGTTTGGGCGGCAACGGTCTGCTTTGCCACGGCCTTCTCGGCCTTGGTCGTCGACGGAACAACCTTTGTCGTCGCCGAGGGGACCGCCTTCGGCCGCACGGCCACCTTGGGCGCGAGTTCGCCCGCCTTGGTCACGTCGGCGACGGCGCGCGTATAGTCGCCCTTGGCAACATGGGCGCGGGCCCGGTTCTCATAGGCCGCCGCATAGTCGGGCTTCAGCCCGATGGCCGCGTCAAAGTCGGTGATGGCCTTGTCGACGTCGCCCTTGGTCTGGTAGGCGGAACCGCGGTTGTAGAAGGCCATCGCGTCCTTGGCATCGGTCTTGATAAGCGCCGAGCACCCCCTGATCTTCAGGTCCGCATTCCTGCCATCCCGACAATCGCTCTTGTCGTCGGCCCACGTGGCTGCGGTCCAGATCACAATCATGCTGAGTGCCAGTGGCAACTTGGCGCGCATTTCAGTCTCCCCTCGGTACCTGACGTGCTAACTCCCGCATGTAGGATAGCATGAGGCCAAAACACGGCAATTGCACGGCTGCATTGCCTGTGGCGGATGGCCTTTTCCGGCCACTTCTTGCGCCTTAGCCCTGCCCAAGCTAGCAATTGCCCGCCCACCGGGCACCCCGACAGCCCATGCCAAGGAAAGGTCGTGCCATGACCACCCACTCCCTACTGTTGCTGCCCGGTGACGGCATCGGTCCCGAGGTGATGGCAGAAGTGGAGAAGGTGATTGCCTTCCTCAATAAGAAGAGCAAGGCCCAGTTCACCACCAAGACCGGCCTGGTCGGGGGCGCATCCATCGACAAGCACGGCGCCCCGCTCAGCAGCGAGACGCTGGCCGAGGCGCGGGCGGCCGATGCCATTATCTTCGGCGCCGTCGGTGGGCCGAAGTGGGACAAGGTCGCCTTCGACATCCGTCCCGAGGCCGGCCTGCTCAAGTTGCGCAGGGAGCTCGACCTGTTCGCCAACCTGCGCCCGGCCATCTGCTATCCGGCGCTGGCCGAAGCCTCATCGCTGCGCCGCGAGTACGTCGAGGGTCTCGACATCCTCATCCTGCGCGAACTGACTGGCGGCACCTACTTCGGCGAGCCGAAGGAAATCGTCACGCTGGAGAACGGGCAGAAGCGCGCCGTCGACACGACCATCTACACCACCCACGAGATCGAACGCATCGCCCGCGTCGCCTTCGACCTTGCCCGCAAGCGCAAGAACAAGGTGCACTCGGCCGAGAAGCGCAACGTCATGAAGACCGGCGTGCTGTGGAATCAGGTCGTCACCGAAGTGCACGCCAAGGAAGCCAAGGACGTCGAGTTGCAGCACATCCTGGCCGACGCCTGCGCCATGCAGCTGGTGCGCAATCCCAAGCAGTTCGACGTCATCGTCTGCGACAACCTGTTCGGCGACATGCTGTCGGACGAGGCAGCCATGCTGACCGGTTCGATCGGCATGTTGCCGTCCGCTTCCCTCGGAGCCCCCGACCCCAAGAGCGGCCATCGCAAGGCCCTGTACGAGCCGGTGCACGGTTCAGCACCCGACATCGCAGGCAAGGGTCTTGCCAATCCGATCGCCGCTATCGCCAGCTACGGCATGGCGCTGAGATATTCCTGTGGATTGATCAAAGAGGCCGATCTGATCGACAACGCGATTGCCGGCACCCTCGCGCAAGGTTTCAGAACAACCGATATCATGCAGCCAAATATGAGAAAATCGGGCACCGCCGAGATGGGCAAGGCGATTCTGGCTGAAATGGAGAAGCTGTCCGCCGCGTAGCGGATAGTTGCATCGCCTCGTCTCTCCCCTGCCAACTGCGGCGGGCCGCTTCGATTGTATCTCGGATCATGCTCTAAATTGTGTGTCGGGAAATTGATTCGGGACCTTTTCTGCGTTTCGACGGGGGATCTATCGATGAACGCTCTGAACGAGTTGCGCGCTGGCCTTTGCTCCGTGGCGAAGCGGTCGGTGGGCCTGATGAGCGCGTGCGGCAACGAGGAGAGCACCAAGCTGTATCTGGTGCTGCCGATCGTCGGCCTGTTCGGATACGACTATTCCAATCCGTACGAGGTCTATCCGCAGCACACGGCCAACGCCGATCCCAAGGAGCCCAACCGCGTCGACTTGGCGGTGCTGCGCGATGGATCGCCGGTCATTGCCATCGCCGCAAAGAAGGTCGGCACCGATCTGGCGGAGGCGCGCACCGAGCTGCGCGCCTACTGCAACGCGGTGTCCACTACCAAGCTCGGCATCCTCACCAACGGCATCGTGTTCGAGTTCTTCGTGGACTCCGCCCAGCCCAACGTGATGGACGACGATCCCTTCCTCACGCTCGATCTTGAGAGCGTCTGGCGCAACGGCGTCTCTGATGAGGTGCTGGAGACGCTGGTGCACGTAACCAAGGCCACCTTCGATCCCGACAAGATCGCCGAGATGGCGCACGTGCGCCTTGTCAAGAAGCGTCTGCGCACGGCGCTGGTCGAGGAGACCAGCTCGCCCTCCGACGAGTTCTGCCGCTTCTTCTTGCAAAGGGCCGGCCTCAAGCACGTGCGCAAGGGCACCATCGATCGCTACTACGGGCCGCTGCTGAAGGCTGCCTTTGACGAAGCGCTGGTGCTGCCGGCCGCGCAAAAGCTGCGCAACGATCCGGAAGGCAAGAACACGCAGATCAATCTGCACCAACTCGGCCAGCGGCTGCTAAGCAGCGAGCGCGAACTGGCGCTGATCAACCACATCCGCCGCCGCCTCGCCTTCCTGGTGTCTGACGAATCCCTCTATGCAGCCATCGATCGCATCGAGTTCAAGGAAAACGTCGGCAAGCTGATGGTGTATTACGTCAACGAGCGCAGGGGCCGGCTGTTCGACTACATCGAGGGCGGCGAAGGTTTCGACAAGTTCATCTTCCCTTCGCCCTACGGCGAGATCGTCACCAAGAGCGTGTACGATATCGACGAGCCGCTGCAGGCCACGTTCACCGCCCGCGTGCGCGAGCTTGGCCACCTGCAGTCGGTGCAGCAACTGGCGCGCATCGCCTAGCTGCTCGAGCTTCGGACAATACATGGGGCCGGGCCAGGCATGGCTCGGCTTTCTTGCTTTTGCTTCACCGATGCGCCCGGTGCCGCCGTCACCAACAACAGGCTTGACATCGATGCGCCTCTGCAGGCCTTGTTCGTCCTGCGCATGCAGGAGATGGGCGCGATGCCGCAACCGGCACCCCCTCGCGCATGGCGTGCTGTGAAGGCCGATAGAGAGTTGCGCGTGTCAGCTTCCCCCGATGGTTGGTCCGACGCCGTATTCCGCGACATGAAGGCGCGGGATATCGAGGTCGTATGCACGGTTCCCGACGGGGGCCTTACGCCCCTCCTCAAGATGGTCGAGGCCGATCGCGGCCTGCGCCTCGTCACGCTGTCGACCGAGGAGGAGGGCATCGGCATCGCCACCGGCTGCTGGCTCGGGGGCAAGCGCGCCATGATCGCCATGCAGTCCTCCGGCGTCGGCAATTGCATCAACGCGCTGGGGTTGCCGACCGCATTGCGCGCACCGTGCCTGATGCTGGTGACCATGCGCGGGCAGTGGGGCGAGTTCAATCCCTGGCAGGTGCCAATGGGCCAAGCCGTCAAGCCGGCGCTGGAGGCCGTCGGCGTGCGCTGCTTTTCCGTCGACAAGCCAGCCGAGGTCGCCGAGACCTTCATCGCTGCGGCCGACATCGCCTTCAACAGCCGCGTCAGCGCCGCCGTGCTGATCAGCCAGCGTGTGATCGGCGCCAAGGGGTTCGGACAGAAATGAGCGCGACACCGAACAAGATCCAGCGTCGCCCATTCATGGCCGACCTGCTGGCCAAGCGCGGCAAGACGTTGATCGTGCCGGGTCTGGGCAGTGCGACGTGGGATTGCTTTGCCGCCGGCGACAGCCCCGAATACCTTTATTCCTGGGGCGGCATGGGCCTCGCCCTGCCGACCGCGCTCGGCATCGCCCTGGCGCAACCCGATCGCCGCGTCACATGCGTGACCGGCGACGGCGAGATCATGATGGGCATCGGCTGTCTGGCTGTGGTCGCAGATCAGGCTCCCAACAACTTGTCCATCCTGGTGCTCGACAACGAGAAGTTCGGCGAGACCGGCCGCCAGCGCGGTCTCACCTCCAGCCGCACGGATCTCGCCGCTGTCGCCAAAGGCTTCGGCATCGGCCAGACCATGACGGCAACCGAGCACGGCGCCGTCGCCGAGCTGGCCAGGTTCCTGTTCGAAACGCCGGGCCCGGTGCTGGCCGTTGCCAAGATCGCCGTTACCGAGGACCCCTGGAAGCTGCCCGAGAAAGATGGCACCAACATCGCCCACCGCTTCCGCGTCGCCCTCGGCCTCGACCGGGCTTGACGCTGTTGTCCGAGGATCAAAGCATCGGCACGCCCCGGAGCGAATTAAGGGATGCATGGCGCACAAGCCCGGCCATGCCCGCGCATGCGCGGTCAAGCAATGAGCGTCGTCCCAGCAAAGTGCGTCGTTCAAGCAATAGGCTAGACTAGGGCACGATCAGCGGGTGGCCGAAGCCGTACACCTTGCGCAGGGTGGCGCAGATCTCGCCGTGCGTGACGTCGGCTGAAGCCGCCTCGACCGCCATCTCGTAGACGTTGCCGTCCTTGCTTTCTGCGGCGCGGGTCAGCGCCTCGATGGCGCGCTGTACGCCGGCTTGGCTGCGCTTGGCCTTGAAACGCTTAAGGCGCTGCAACTGCGCGTCAATCGTCTTGCGCGGCGGGGGTTTCAGCGCCACACGCTGCATCTCCTCCTCCGCCGGTACGCGGTACTTGTTGACGCCGACCACCGTCTGCGCACCGCCGTCGACACGCTCCTGGAAGGCCAGCGCCGACTCCCCGCAGATGCGCTGGGCAAGGCCTGTCTCGACCGCCGCATACATTCCGCCCGCCTCATCGATGCGGGCGATCACCCCGAGGATCCTTTCCTCCATCTGGTCGGTCAGCTTCTCCACGTAGTAGGAGCCACCGAGCGGATCGATCACGTCGGTCAGGTAGGCTTCCTCCTTCAGGATGTTCTGCGTCGACACGGCGATGCGGGCCGCCTTCTCGGTCGGGACCGACAGCACCTCATCGTAGGCATCCGTGTGCAACGACTGCAGCCCGCCGAAGATGCCGGCCATGGCCTGCGCCGTCACGCGCGCGATGTTGTTGAGCGGCTGCTCGCGCGTCAGGTCCACGCCTGAGGTCTGGCCGTGGAACTTGAAGCGCCAGGAGCGGGCGTCCTTGGCGCCGAAGCGCTCGCGGGCAAGGCGCGCCCAGATGCGCCGGCCAGCGCGAAACTTTGCCACTTCCTCAAAGAAGCTGATCGAGATGTCGAAGAAGAACGTGAAGCGCGGCAGGAACTGGTCCGGATCCCAGCCCCGCGCCAGGCAATCATCGGCATACTGGATGGCCGACGACAGCGTCAGCCCCATCGCCTCGGCCGGCGTGGCTCCGGCCTGCTGCATGTGTTGGCCGACGATGGACAAGGCGTTCCACTGCGGCACGTGCTGGCGGCAGAAGGCGATGTGATCAAGGAGCACACGGCGCGCTCCCGGCAGCGCCAGCCGGAAGAACATATGGTTGGCGACGAAGTGCGAGAGGTAGTCCGACTGGTTGGATGTGCCGGACAGGCGCTGCCAGGAGATGCCCCGTCGCTTGGCCACTGCCAGCTCAAGCGCCAGCAGGGTGAAGGGCGAAGGATCGTTGAGCGCGGTGGAGATATCGCCGATTGGGATGCCATCGAGGCAAACCGTCATGTCTTCGACTGTGTTCACGGTGACGCCGCAGGTGCCGAGGATTTCTGGGGGAACTGCGTCGGCGTCGTAGCCGCGATACACCGAGTTGCATGGGATCAGCGAGATGGCGGTGCCGCCGTGCGCCAGGATGCTCTTGAGGCGGACGTTGTAGTCCCCGGGCACGCCGAGCCCGATCAGCTGGCGCTGCGTCCAGGTGCGCCCGCGATGCATGGTCGGATAGATGCCGCGCGTCATGGGCAGCTGGCCGGGGAAGCCCAGCGCCTGCATGTAGCGCGTGCTGCTCCCATCATCGGGCCAGTCCTCTGGCGTGTAGATGGGCTGCACCTCGATGCCGGAGCGGTTGCGCGGATTGGCCTTGCCGCCGAGCCCCGCTTGCACCTGTGCCCGCCAGCGCCCGCGCGCCTCATCGAAGCCGGACAACGGCAGCGGCACGGGTTTGGCGGCGCCACCCGATTTCGCACGCTTGGCCATACTCAATCCTCCCTCGCATCGGCTCGCTTCAGCGGGCGCTCTTGTGCTGTCCATAGAAGCTGCGATTCTGCCGGCGCATTGCGATCCAACGGGCGATCACCGCCAGCACCGCCAAGGCCAAGGCGCCTGCCGCTGCCACTGTGTGGCCGCTCGCGAGCAAAATGGCAGCAGCCACCAGCACCAGAGCCAGCGCCGCATTCCACTCGCGCGCGAACGTCGTCATGCCAGCAGCTCTCCCGCCTTGGCGGAACGCGCCTCGCCGGCCAGCTCAAAAACCCTGGACACGATCTCCTCGCGCGATGCGCCGGGATGGAACACGTGCCGCACGCCAGCCTTGATGAGCTTCTTCTCATCGTCGTCGGGAACGATGCCGCCGACCACCACGGGAATGTACTCCAGCTGCGCCTTCTTCAGCGCCTTGATCAGCTTCGGCACCAGCAGATGATCGGTAGCGAGTGAGGAAATCCCGATCACGTCGACATCCTCCTCCTCGGCCAGCCGGATCACCTGGGCGATCTCCTGCCACGGCGGCGTGTACAGCACGTCCATGCCGGCATCGCGCAGGAAGGCCGCCACCACCCGGCTGCCGCGATCATGTCCGTCGAGACCGATCTTGGTGACGAGCACCTTGGGCGGGTGCACAGGGCTGCCCCTTGTCATTGGCTACTCCGGCTGAGCCGCGCCGTGGCGCAGTGTCGTGACGAACTGATGGGCGAGGCCGGCTGCGTCGGCGCGACCGGCCCCGCGCCTGTGCCAGGTCTGCGTGTGGTTGAGCGCGCCGAGCAGCATCAAGCGCAGAAGCGTGCGATCGGTGCCCGGCGCCACATCGAGGGCATCAACCAGGCGCCGGAAGCGATCCTCATAGCCGTCGCGGAGCTGGCGCAGATCACGCGCCGCATCCGGCACTTCGGCCGGCGTCACGCGCACGATCACGCGGGCGAAGGCGGCGTTCGACAGCAGCACCTCAAGGTGCGCGCGCATGGCCGCCGCCAGCCGGTCCCAAGGATCATCCAGGCCGGCGATGGCCGCGTCGACCGCCCGCCCGATGCGGCCGATGCCCTCCTCCGACACCGCCACAACCAGACGGTCCTTGGACGGAAAGTGCACATAAATGGCGCCAACTGTGACGCCGACCTCGCGCGCGATGTCGCGGATGGAGGTCGCCGCATAGCCCTGGTCGGCGAACCGCTCGGCCGCAGCCGCCAGGATGCGCCAGCGTGTTTGATCTTCGAGGCGCGGACGCGACGCGAGCTTTGCCTGAGCCATGCGGTGCGACGCCTTCCTAGTGAGTGAACGTTCGTTCACTAGACTGGCGGGGGCTCCGCCTGTCAAGAGCGGGCGGCGCTGTCACACACGCTGTAATGCCCCGCTGGGCGCGCACGTATCTGGGTTGTCGCCGGCAAGGATGGCCTGCAGCCGCGACGGAGACCGCCCCCATGCTTCGCTCGCTTGCCATCTTCGTTGTCGGCGCCGTGCTCGGCACCGGCTTCGGCGTCGCGCTCGGCTTCTTCCTGTTTCCCTTTGTTTTTCCGCCCGCGCCAGCAGCCGAGCAGCTCTCCACGGCCGACCGCGCCCATGCCGTGCTCGCGAACGGCACGTTCATCCACGCCAACCCGAGCGATCCCATCCACTGGGGCAAGGGCAGCGCGTCGGTGCGGGAGGACAGCGTATTCCTGGGTGAGGACTTCGAGGTCGGCCCCGGCCCCAAGTTCCACGTCTACCTGGTGGCGAAGGCTCAGATCCGCGCCTCGGGCGACCTGCAAGGACAGAAGTTCGTCGATCTCGGCCGGCTGCGCTCTTTCAAGGGCAGCCAACGTTACGCCATTCCGGCAGGCACCGACCTTGCCAAGTATCAGAGCGTGATCATCTGGTGCGAGCAGTTCTCGGTGCTGATCTCGCCGGCCGATCTGATGCGCAACAGCTGAAGTCCCGACAAGCGCGGGCCCCTCATGCCGGGATAGGCATGAGGGGCTTCATCCCCGCGCCATTATGACCAGCGCGTATAATCGGGCCGCTGGTCCAGGGACCGCCGCGTTGCTTCGCGACCGTGCCGGGCCACGTACCAGATCTGGTCGCGGTTGATGCCGATATCCCGCAGCATCCGCTCATCCATGCGCGCCAGTGTCTTGATCGCGCGCCGGGCGCTCCACTCGGCCACCACCGCCGCCAGGGTGCGGCCAAGCCAACTCTTGGACGAACTCGCATCCTCGCCTGTCGGCGATAACGTCAATATCTTGAACATGTTCTCCTCCGGACGGCGCATCCGCGCCGCCGATTGCATTGGCATCGATGCTGAATTTTGGAGAGCCGCCTGCTATCGCGGCCCAAAACCGCCGCGCGACATCAAGCGAAGATCGCGAACACAGCGGGCTGCAGCGCTACAAGGCGTGCCAGTTCACTCGTCGCATGATCATCGCTCCATATGTTTGTTATGGCGCGATGAGGTGACCCCATCTCGGGGTGAAATTGCGGCAGCGCGCGCCACGATTGGTCAAATGCCGGTGATCGGGCGCGTGTCATGGCTGCAGCGCCACACGAGGTCTGGCCTGAGCCGCGCCCGCGCGCTGCCTGCCCGGCGGGCACTCTGCCCTGCGGATAAGCAGTGCTTTTTTAATGGCCATAGCGTAGTCAACTGAAACTATTGGCCTTATCCTGGCTAGCGTCGACGTTGCCCAAGGCTTGCAGAGGCACGCGCATACGCACGGGGGGTGGGTTGGCAGCTGCATTCGACGAAATGAATGGTGCAGGCGGCGGGGTCCGCGAGCCCTATTTGTCCGTGCATCAGTGGCTGCAGACCCAGAAGATCGACGATCTCAAGCGCAAGCGCGGCGAGGCCGAGGCGCTATTCCGCCGCACCGGTATCACCTTCGCCGTCTACGGCGATGAGGCGGCAACCGAGCGCCTGATCCCCTTTGATATCATCCCGCGCATCCTGTCGGCAGCCGAATGGCGCAGGCTGGCGGCCGGCATCGAGCAGCGCGTGCGCGCGCTCAACGCCTTCATGTACGACATCTACCACCGCCAGGAGATCATCCGCGCGGGGCGCGTGCCGGCCGAGCTCATCATCCAGAACGCAGCATTCGTGCCGGAGATGATGTGCGTCGAGCCCGCCCGCGGCATTTACTCGCACATCATCGGCATCGACATCGTGCGCACGTCCGAGAACGAGTTCTTCGTGCTCGAGGACAACACGCGCACTCCCTCCGGCGTCTCCTACATGCTGGAGAACCGGGAAGCCATGATGCACATGTTCCCGGAGCTGTTCAGCCGCAACCGCGTGGCGGCCGTCGAGGACTATCCGGAGAATTTGCGCATCACGCTGGAGAGCGTCGCGCCCGAGGGCCTCGACCGTGAGCCCACAGTGGTCGTGCTGACGCCCGGCATCTACAATAGCGCTTATTTCGAGCACTCCTTCCTGGCCGACCAGATGGGCGTGGAGCTGGTCGAGGGCCAGGACCTCGTCGTCATCGACGGTACACTGCAGATGAAGACCACGCAGGGCCTGAAGCAGGTCGACGTGGTCTATCGGCGGGTCGACGATGCCTTCCTCGACCCTCTGATCTTCCAGAAGGACTCGTTGCTCGGCGTGCCTGGCATTTTCGAGGTCTACCGCGCCGGACGCCTGACCATTGTCAACGCACCCGGGGCCGGCATCGCCGACGACAAGTCGATCTACACCTACATGCCGGACATCATCGAGTTCTACACCGGCAGGCCGCCCATTCTCAAAAACGTGCCGACCTACGTGTGCCGCAAGCCCGACGACTTGAAGTACGTGCTGGAACATCTGCCCGAGCTGGTGGTCAAGCAGGTGCACGGCTCGGGCGGCTACGGCATGCTGGTGGGGCCTGCAGCCAGCAAGGACGAGATCGAGATGTTCGCCATGCTGGTCAAGGGGCGTCCCGATCGCTACATCGCCCAGCCGACCCTCGCCCTCTCCACCTGCCCGACGCTGGTCGAGAGCGGCATCGCAGAGCGGCATCTCGACCTGCGGCCCTTCGTGCTGATCGGCGACCGCGTCCGCCTCACGCCCGGCGGCCTGACCCGGGTCGCGCTGCGCGAAGGCTCCCTGGTGGTCAACTCCAGCCAGGGCGGCGGCACCAAGGACACCTGGGTCTTGCAGGACTAGGACGATGACGGCGCCAACAGCACTGCGCGGCTGCCTCTCCCACTGGTGGGGAGGGCTTAGGGGTGGGGGCAGCCTGCACCGCCGGTGCGCCGCAATAGCCCCCGTCCCGTTTCTTCCCCACCAGGGGGGAGGGGGCACCTCCATGCGGGGCAGCTCATGCTAGGCCGCTCCGCCAACGATCTGTTCTGGATGTCGCGCTACATCGAGCGCGCCGAGAACATCGCGCGCCTTCTGGAGGTCGGCTACCGCATTGCCTTACTGCCGCGCGAGGGCGACGGCCAGGACAACGAGTGGTATTCGACGCTACGCAGCGCTGGCAGCGAGAAGGGCTATCTGTCCAAATACGGCGCCTACGACACGCGCGATGTCGTCAACTACATGCTGTTTGATCCGGACAACCCCTCGAGCGTCTATTCCAGCCTCGCCACCGGTCGGCGCAACGCCCGCGCCCAGCGCACCGCGCTCACGCGCGAGATGTGGGAGAGCCTGAACAGCGCCTGGTTGGAATTCTCCAGCATGGACCGCACCAAGATCGGCTCCAACGAGCTGCCCAGGCTGTTCGACTGGATCAAGGAGCGCTCGGCGCTGTTCCGCGGCACTCTGCTCAACACCATCCTGCGCAATGACACCTTCTATTTCAGCCAGCTCGGCACCTTCCTGGAGCGGGCCGACAACACCGCGCGCATCCTCGACGTGAAGTACTACGTGCTGCTGCCCCACAACGAGATCGTCGGCGGCGAGATCGACAGCGTGCAGTGGGCGGCCATCCTGCGCTCGGTATCGGCGCACCGCAGCTACCGGTGGGTGTACAAGGACAGCTACAAGCCCTGGCAGATCGCCGACTATCTGATCCTCAACCGGCAAATGCCGCGCTCGCTGCATTCCAGCTATGAGGAGATCGTGTCGGCGCTGGACCAGCTCGGCGGCTTCTACGGCAGCAGCAATGGCTGCCAGTCGCTGGCACACGAGACGCGAGGTCTGCTGGCGGAGGGCGACATGAGCGCCATTTTCCAGTCAGGCCTGCACGAATTCCTGGCCGAGTTCATCGCCCGCAACAACCGCCTGGGCAATGAGATCTCGAGGACGTACCATTTCACCGACTGACGCGGACCAACAACCTCGCGCCCATGCTCATTTCTATCCGACACGTTACTCGCTATGCCTACGCGGAGCCGGTCGGCTACGCGATCCAGAGCCTGCGCCTGACGCCCCTCTCCTTCAATGGCCAGCGCGTGCTCGACTGGCAGGTGCATACGCCGGGCTTCGGCCCCGTCCTGCAATTCAAGGACGGTTTCGGCAACATCGTGCAGGTCACCACCATCAACACGCCGCACCAGGAGGTGGTGATCGAAGCCAGCGGCACGGTCGAGACCACCGACTGTAGCGGCGTCGTCGCCGGGCTGCCCAACACATCGCCGTGCCGCGTGTTCCTGCGTGAGACGACCCAAACCAAGCCCGATGCCGCCATTCGCGACCTCGCCGCCTCGGCCAAGGGCCAGGACCTGCTCGACACGCTGCATGCGCTGGCCGGCATCGTGCGCGACCGCGTCGACTACGTGCTCGGCAGCACGGACGCCCACACCGGCGCCGCCGAGGCGCTGGCCGATGGCAAGGGCGTGTGCCAAGACCACGCCCACATCTTCATCTCGGCAGCGCGCACGCTCGGCGTGCCGACCCGCTACGTGACCGGCTACCTCGTGCTCGGTGAACAGAGCCGGTCGGAGGCACACCACGCCTGGACGGAAGCCTGGGTGGAGGGCCTCGGCTGGGTCGCCTTCGACGTCGCCAACCGCATTTGCCCAACCGAGCGCTATGTCCGCCTTGCTGTCGGCCTCGATGCGGGCGGCGCCGCGCCCGTGGTCGGCTCGCGCCGCGGCGGCCAACACGAATTGCTCGACGTTTCCGTCGACGTGCGCGAGCAGAACGCCCAGCAATGAGGACCAAGCCATGACCTACTGCGTCGCGCTGCGGCTCGATCGCGGCCTGGTGTTTGCGGCCGACACGCGCACCAGCGCCGGCACCGCCAACGTCGCCCAGTACCGCAAATTGTACTACTGGCGCCAACCTGGCGAGCGCGTGATCGTGCTGCTGTGCGCGGGCAACCTGTCGGTCACTCAATCGGTGGTGAGCCTGCTCAACGAACAGCTCGTCCAGGAGCCCTTGGAGGGGCAAAGCACGCTCTTCACGGTCGCTTCGCTCTACCGCGCGGCGCGGCTGGTGGGCGATGCGGTGCGCGAGGTGCGCCGCGTCGACGGGTCGGCGCTGGAGGATACCAACTCCGGGTTCAATGCCACCTTCATCCTGGGCGGCCAGATCGGCGCCGAGGCGCCGCGCCTGTTCATGATCTATCCCGAAGGCAACTTCATCGAGGCCACCGACGACACGCCGTTCTTCCAGATCGGCGAGCACAAGTATGGCAAGCCCATCCTGGATCGGGTGGCGCAGCCCAGCATGCGCCTGGGCGAGGCGGCCAAGATGGTGCTGCTGTCCTTTGATTCGACCCTGCGCTCGAACCTGTCGGTCGGGCTGCCGATCGACCTGCTGATCTACGAGCGCGACTCGCTCGATGTCCGGCGCGAAAAGCGCATCGAGCAGGCCGACGAATATTTCCGCAAGCTGTCGGGCGCCTGGTCCGACGCGCTCCGCACGGCCTTTGCCAAGATGGAAGAGTTCAAGGTCTAGAATAGCACGCAGTCTGGCATCGACGGCGCCAGCTGGCTCTGCCAAGCTGAGGCGGCAGAACGCGAGGGGGACCATGCGTAAAGCAATCTTGCTGGCGGTGGCACTCGTCCTGGCAATGGTCGTCGGTTTGACGATTACCTGCCTGCCGGTGCAGGCCGAAACCAAGGTCGATCTCGAGCTGGTGCTGCTGGCCGATGCATCAGGCTCCATCGACAGCACCGAGCTGGCATTCCAGCGCCAGGGCTATGCCAACGCCCTGGTGCACCCGGAGGTGCAGCGCGCCATCTCGAGCGGCGCCTACCGGCGGATCGCGCTCACCTACGTCGAGTGGGGCAACGACCAGTGGCAGGACGTCGTGGTGCCGTGGACCATCATTGACGGACTAGCGAGCGCGCAGGCGTTCGGCGCCACCTTGATGCAGCATCCGCGCCGCGCCCACGGCGGCAACGCCATCGGCAGCGCCCTGGCCGCCGCCACGCGCCTGATCGAAGGCAACGACATCAAAGGTGAGCGCAAGGTGATCGACCTGTCCGGCGACAGCGCCAACAGCTGGAGCGGCATGCCGATCCCGGTGGCGCGCGCCGAGGCGCTGGCGCATGGCATCGTCATCAACGGCCTCGCCATCGCCTGTCGCGATCAGGGCTGCAGCGGCCGTCCGATGCTCTACAATCTGGAGGACGCCTTCGAGCGCGACATCATCGGCGGTCCGGGCAGCTTCGTGGTCACTGCCGACAGCTCGACCAGCTTCGAGGACGCCGTGCGCAAGAAGCTGATCCTGGAGATTTCGCTTGCTCCGGCGGGCGAGGGCGTGCGTCTGGCACGCCGGCCGTAGCGCACTCTTATTGGGCCTGCGCGGTCATGAAGGTGCGCCAGCCGCCGTAGGATGAAATGTCCCTGCCGTCGCGCACGGCCTCGGCCTCGCACAGGAAGCCCTTGGGCCTGGTGCCGTCGGCGAGCAGGAGTGTGCCGATGCCGAGCGGCGCAGGAATGCCGGCCACGAAGCGGCCGAAGCCTTCGACGGGCAGCGCCCACACCTCGGTTGCGATGCGCCGGCCGGCACCGGCCGCCACGCGCACGAGGCCCGGCCGCGCCGGCGGTCCACCCGGCAGCGCATAGAGCTGATAGGACGGCTCGGTCTCCACGGCACGCAAGAACATTGCCCCGAGCGCGCGCAGCTCGTGGTTGAGCGCCATGCCGGACAGGTGCGCGCCGACCACCGCCAGTTCGCAATAGCCTGCCGGTGCGGCCGGCCGCAGCGCCGCACTCGCTGGCAGTGCACGGCGGGTGGCTCCCATACTCTTGGCCGCGACCGCATGGAAGGCTCGGCCCAGGCTGGCCAGCGCTGCATCCTGTCCGCGCGCGCCAAGGAATGTGACGCCCGTCGCGCGACCGTCGGTGCGGCATGGTCCCGGCACGGCGATACCGGCCATATCCAGCAGATTGACGAAATTCGTGTAGGTGCCAAGCCGGGCGTTCGGCCCGAGCGGGTCGGCGCGGACGTCGGCCAGCGTGGGCAGGCAGGGCGCGGTCGGCACCGCCAGGGCATCCAAGCCGCGCAACACCGGCTCGACCGCCCGCCGCAGCTCGGCCACACGGTAGATGCCGGCGAATGCGTCGGCGGCCGAGAAGGCGGTGGCCTGGCCGATGATCTGCAGCGTCACGGGGTGCACGTCCTGGCGATGCTGCTCCATGACCGGCCGGATGGCGGCATAGCGTTCGGCCACCCACGCGCCTTCGTAAAGCAGGGCCGCGGTGTCGAAGAACGGCGTCATGTCGACGTCGGCCAAGCGCGCACCGAGACGCTGCAACACCTCTATGCTGGCGGCCCATGCGGACTTGGCCTGCGCATCGCCGAAGAAGCGCAGGTCCGCCGGCCGCGGCACGCCGATGGTCAGGTGCGGCGCGGGCTCGCGCAGGTTACCAAGCTCGATCGGTCGCGAGAACGGATCGGCCGCGTCGTAGCCGGTCATCACGTCGTAGGCGCGCCAGGCGTCGTCCACGGTCAGCGCGAACACCGAGACGCAGTCGAGCGTGCGACAGGCCGGCACGACGCCGCGCGTCGATACGGCACCGAGCGACGGTTTGAGCCCGACGATGTTGTTGAGCCCGGCCGGCACACGCCCCGAGCCCGCCGTGTCGGTGCCAAGCGCGAACGCCACCAGTCCGTGCGCCACCGCCACTGCGGAACCCGAGCTCGACCCACCCGGCACGATGTCGGGATCGAGGGCATTGAGCGGCACGGGATAGGGCGTGCGCACGCCGACCAGGCCGGTGGCGAACTGGTCGAGGTTGGTCTTGCCGATCATCAGCGCGCCGGCGGCAAGCAGGCGCGCCACCACATGCGCGTTGGCGTTCGGCGTATAGGCAAACGCCGGTGCGGCCGCCGTGGTCGGCAGGCCCGCTACGTCGATGTTGTCCTTCACCGCGAACGGAATGCCCCACAGCGGCCTGGACACGGGATCGAAGCGGCCAAGCTGCTGTGCAGCCTTGCGCACCGACTTTGGGTCGGCGAGCGAGATGAAGATGCCAGGATCGCCCACCCGGGCGATGGCCGCGAACACCTGTTCGACCACGCGTTCGGGGTCGAGCCCGCCGGCATAGGCGGCATGCAATCCGCCGATGTCGATCGGGGCACTCTCGCCAAGCCTCGCGCGTCGGGTCCCCACCATGGCGTTACGATTGTGCGGGGGCATCGATGACGCTCACGTGCGCGGCGACCACGCGCCAGCCTTCCGCAAAACGCACCCAGGTCTGCATCTGCCGCCCGACCTTGCCGGGCGTGCGATGGAACAGTGTCGAGGCCACGGCAAAGTCCCGGCCATAGGTCGTGATGACCGTCTGCGAGCGCCGGCGAGCCAGGCCGACGGGCGAGCGGGCGGCGCGGAACGCCTTGATCGCCGCGTACCCGTACAGGTTCTCGCCCACGCCATAGCGCAGCGTGCGGCAATCATCGCGAAACAAGCCGTCCAGCGCCGCTACGTCGTTGCTCACCAGTGCCTGCTCGTAGCGCTCGAACGCCTCGCGCACCTCCGCCACCACCTCGGGCTGGTCGATCTGCATGGCTCAAGCATCCTTCCACTGCTGCGGACGCGGCGCTTGCACGACTGCGGCCGTTTCCAGGGCCTGGGCGATGCGCAGCGCCACATCCTCGCGCCACGGCGCGGCGATGATCTGCACGCCGATCGGCAGCGGCCCCAGCGGTACAGGCACCGCCACCACCGGCAAGCCGATGAACGAGATCGGCTGCGTGTAGAGGCCGATGTTGGGGCGCAGCGGCATGGCCACGCCGTCGAGCACCAGCATCTTCTGCCCAAGCTCCGGCGCCGTGCAGGGCGTGGCAGGAGCGAGAATGGCATCGACCCGGTCGAAGATCTTTGCCACCTGGTCGCGATACCAGCGGCGGAACTTGTGCGCCTGCACCGCCAGCGAGGCCGGCAGCATCGCGCCGGCGAGCAGGCGGTCGCGCACCGTCGGGTCGAAGTCGTCGGCGCGCGTACGCAGCCGGTCGAGATGCAGGGCGGCCCCCTCCGTAGCCGTGATCACGTAGGCGGCCGCACGCGCTCTTGCAGCCTCGGGCAGCTCCACCACGTGGGTGGTGTCCAGCGCCTTGGCGATGCGATCGACGGCTTGCAAAGCTTGCGCAAATGCGCCGCGCTTGAAATATCCGCCGGCCACGGCGATGCGCAAACCCGCCGTGCCGCGCGCTAGGCAAGGCAACGCCGGCTCGATCGAGCGCCTCGCGCACACCGGGTCGTCGGCATCGTGGCCCTGCATGGCATCGTAGGCGAGCGCCAGGTCGCGCGTTGAGCGAGCCAGCGGCCCCAGGTGATCGAGGCTCGCCACGAATGGGAACGTGCGCGCACGCGACAGACGGCCGTAGGTCGGCTTGAGGCCGAACAGGCCACACAGCGATGCTGGCACGCGGATCGAGCCGTTGGTGTCCGAGCCGAGCGCGATCGGCACCAGGCCGCCGGCCACCGCGCCGCCGCAGCCACCCGACGAGCCACCGGTCATGCGGCTCGTGTCGTGCGGATTGCGCGAGGGCCCGTCGTGCACGTTCTCGCCGGTGAAGTCGTAGGCGTATTCGCCCATGTTGAGCGCGCCCACCAGCACCGCACCGGCTGCCTCCAGGCGCGCGATCAGGGTCGCGTCGGCGGTGGCGGGCGCATGCTCGCGGTTGATCTTGGACCCAGCCAGCGTGGCGAGGCCAGCCACGTCGAACAGGTTCTTGACGGCGAATGGCACGCCGGCCAGCGCACCGAGCGGCTCGCCGCGCGCACGGGCGGCATCAAGCGCTTGGGCCTTGGCCAGCGCACGCTCGCGCGTCACCGCCGTGAAGGCGTTGATGCGGCCGTCCCGCTCGGCGATGCGCGCCAGCGCCGCCTCGGCAATGGCAACCGCGCTCGCCTGGCCGCCGCGTACGGCCTGCGCGATCTCGCCCGATGTTGCCCAGGCATTCACCGGATCAGGCCTCGAATACGCATGCCGGCTCTGCCGCGTCCGGCAGGGCCAAACTCGCCACCTCCTTGCCGAGCCGCAGCGTCACCTCGAGGTTGGCCTTGATGGCCGGCAGCCAGTCCGGCTCGATCGGCAGGTCAAGCGCCTTGGCGGCTAACTCGATGTACTGGTCCAGGCTCTGGTCCACGACTTCCTCCTCCTGTCATTTCGTCCCGAACGCACCGCGCAGACCGCCGCAGCGTTTGCCACGTCTAGACCCTGGTCCCAGACGTTTGGCTCCGCGAACCTGCGGCATGACCCACCTCACACCGGCGGATGCGGGATGGCGGCCAGCAGGTCGCGCGTGTACTGCGCCTCCGGCGCGAACAGCACCCGCTCGGTCGGTCCTTCCTCGACGATGCGTCCCGCCTGCATCACGATCACCCTATCACACAGCAGGCGCACCACGTTGAGGTCGTGCGAGACGAACAGGTAGCTCATCCCGAGCTGCTCCTTCAGATCCTGCAGCAGATTGAGCACCACCGCCTGCACGGACACATCGAGCGCCGCCGTCGGCTCGTCCAGAATCACCAGATCGGGATCGAGCGCGATGGCCCGCGCGATACCGACGCGTGCCTTCTGCCCGCCGGACAGCTGGTGGGGAAAGCGATCGAGCAGCTCGAGCGGCAGCCCCACCTGCCGCGCCAGTGCCTCGCACCGCGAGCGCACGGCCTGGCGGCCGCGAATATCGCCCAGGCGCAGGATGGGATCGGCGATGGCACGCGCGGCCGTGAAGCGCGGATTGAGGCTGTCGGTTGGGTCCTGGAACACCATCTGGATGCGCTTGCGCAATGGCAGGCGCGCAAATTTCTTGGCCGGGATGGCGCCGATATCCTGGCCGTCGAAATTGATGCTGCCGTCCGATTGGTCGATCAGCCGCATTACCATGGTCGAGGTGGTGGACTTACCGCAGCCCGATTCGCCCACCAGGCCGACGCTCTCGCCGCGATGCACGCTAAAGCTAATGCCGTCGACCGCGCGGACGGTCGGCAGCTGCTCGGCTGGTGGCTGATTGCGGCCGAGCAGGTTGCCGAACCAAGACCTGGTGAGGCCTTTGCGCGGGTATTCCTTGACGAGCTTCTCCACCACCAGCAAGGGTGCACGATTGGCACCGGCCGCCTTGCAAGCGCCGTTCAACTTGGCTGGCGACTTGACGCTATGCGGCGTCTCGCCGTTCAAACGCTCCTCAGGCAGCAGCTCGCGCAGCGTCACGCCCGAACGCGGCGTCGCGCGCATCAGCTTGCGCGTGTAGGCGTGCGCGGGGGAGGTGAAGATCTGCTTGGACTGCGCCGTCTCGACCACGCGGCCGTTTTGCATGACCACCACGCGGTCGCAGTAGGTGGCGGCAAGCCCCAGATCATGCGTGATCAGGATGCTCGACATGCCGCGCTCGCGCGTCAACTCGACCACCAGGTCCATGACCGCCTTCTGCGTCGTCACGTCGAGGCCGGTGGTGGGTTCGTCGGCAATCAGCAGCTGCGGCCGGCATGCCAACGCCAGGGCGATCACCACGCGCTGGCACATGCCGCCCGACAGCTCAAACGGATAGGCGTGATAGCGCTCCTTGGGCCGCGCGATTTTCACCTGCTCCAGGATGGCGATGGCCTTGGCGGCGGCATCGCTGGCGGCTTGCGCATGCTGGCGCAGCACGTCCTCGATCTGCTGGCCAACCTTGCGGATCGGGTTCAGGGCCGCGCGCGGGTTCTGGAAGATCATGGAGATCTCCCGGCCGCGCAGGTCACGCATCTTGGCCTCGTCGGCACCGCCAAGGTCGATGCCAGAAAACCTGACCGAGCCTTCGGCGATGCGGCCGGCGCGGTCGAGGATGCGCATCACCGCGAAGGAGGTAACCGACTTGCCCGACCCCGACTCACCGACGATCGCCAGCGTCTCGCCCTTGGCCACCGCGATATCGACGTGGCGCACCGCTTGCACCACACCGCGCCGCGTCGAGAACTCGACGGTCAGGTCGCGGACTTCGAGCAGCGCCGGTGCCGTCATAGCATGCCCATCAGGTGCGCCGTTGCGGGTCGACGATGTCGCGCAGGCCATCGCCCAGCAGGTTGAAGCAGAACACGGCCACCATCAGCGCCAAGCCGGGGAAGAACGCGATCCACCATTCTCCCGACACCATGAAGGCCGCACCCTCGGCGACCATGATGCCCCACTCCGGCGTCGGCGGCCGCACGCCCAGTCCGATGAACGACAGGCCGGCGGCGTTCAGGATGGCGTAGCCCATCGTCAGCGACATCTGCACGATCATGATCGGCATGATGTTGGGCAGGATGTGCCCGAGCAGGATGCGCCATTCGCCGTTGCCCGACAGCCGCGCCGCCTGCACGAAGCCGGCCTCGCGGCGCACGTTGGCCTCGGCGCGCGCAACACGGGCATAGAGCGGAAAATTGACGATGGCGGTCGCCAGCACGATGTTCTGCACCGTGTTGCCGAGCGCCGCCACGATGCCCATCGCCAGTACGAATAGCGGGAAGGCCATGATGGTGTCGGCGATGCGGCCGACAATGCGGTCGGTCCAGCCGCCGAAGAATCCGGCGGCAACTCCGGCCAGCCCGCCCATCAGGAACACCAGCGCCACCGAAGCGATGGCAATGAGCAAGTCGAGCCGGGTGGCAACGATCACGCGGCTGAATACGTCGCGGCCGAGCTGATCGGTGCCGAACCAGTGCGACAACGACGGCGGCCTCAGGGCGACCGAGGTGTTGCTGGCGAGCGCATCGTAGGGAACGATGAGCGGCCCGAACAGGGCTGCCAGCACGATCAGCACGAACAAGCCAAAGGCGAACGCCGTGACCCGGTTGTCGCCCAGCACGTAGCGAATGTGGCTGATGGTCGCGACCAGGCCCGTCGCGTGCGCTTGAGGTTTGCCGGCGGCGATGTCGGTCATGCCTCAAGCCTCACGCGCGGGTCGATCAGTCCGTACAGCAGATCGATCAGCAGATTGAGCGCCACGTACATGATGGCCATGGTCAGCACGAAACCCTGCACCGGAGCGAAGTCCGAGGCGATCAGCGCCTCGACCGCGTAGGAGCCGATGCCGGGCCAGGCGAACACCTTCTCGACCAGCACGTTGGCGCCCAGCAGGAACGAGAACACCATGCCGAGCGTGGTCACCACCGGCAGCATGGCGTTGCGGAAGGCGTAGGTGACGATCACCGTGAACGGCGCCAGTCCGCTGGCCCGCGCCGTGCGGACGAAGTCGGAGGCCAGTACCGCCAGCATGGAGGCGCGCGTCATGCGCGCGATCGGCGCCAGCGAGAAGATGGCAAGCGTCAGGGCCGGCAGGATCAGCTGCTTCAAGCTGGCGAGCAACACCGCGCCGTCGCCGGCGATCGCACTGTCGATTAGATAGAAGCCAGTGACCTGCGGCGGCGCGCTGAAGAAGATGTCGAGGCGGCCGAGCGGCGCGGGCGCCCAGCCGAGCAGGTAGTAGAACACGTAGACCAGGATCAGGCCGGTGAAGAACACCGGCAGCGACACGCCGGCTGTTGTCAGTACCCGGCACGCATGATCGATGAACGAGCCGGGTGTGGTGGCTGCCAAGATGCCGAGCGGCACCGCGATCGACATCGATACGATCAGGCCCAGCAGCGTCAGCTCGGCGGAGGCTGGCAAGCGCGTGCGGATCTCGGCCGCCACCGGCTGTCCCGTTGTCAGCGAGACGCCGAGATCGCCTCGCGCCAGATCGCTGACATAGCGCACGAATTGCAGCGGCAGGGGCCGGTCGAGCCCGAGGCGCGAACGGATCTGCTCGATGGCCTCCTTGGTGGCAGCAGGCCCGGCAAAGTAGGCGGCCGGATCACCCGGCAGCGCGCGCGTCAGCACGAAGGTGACAATCACCACGCCCACCAGACTTGGCAGGGCGATCGCCAGGCGCTTCAGCGTCATGCTCAGCATGCCGCATCCTCCTGCAGGTCGCGGCCACGTCTAGGCCTTGACGAGCGAGCGATAGTCGAGCTGTCGATGGAACCAGTAGGTGTAGCCGGAGATGTTCTTCTGCAGGGCGGCGCTGAGCGTCGGCTGGAACAGCGGGATGCGCGGCACCTCGGCAAACGATTTGTCGACGAAGCCCTTCACGCTCGTCTGGTAGGCGGCCGTGTCGCCCTCGGCTGCCGCCTTGCGCGCCGCGTCGATCAGCGCGTCCATGTCCTTGTCCTGGTAGCTCATCGTGTTGAAGACGGCGTTCTGGCCGTGATAGCACCAGAAGAAGAAGTACTCCGGATAGTCGAGCCAGCCCGAGAAGAAGTTGGAGATCAACGGCATCTCCTTCTTCAGGAGTTCGGCACGCCAGTTGGAGCCCGGCACCTTGTTGATGGTCACCTTGATACCGATCTGGGCAAGGCTTTCCTGCACCAGCACGCACAAGGGCTCGTTGACCACCGCGAACCCGAGATCGAACGACAAAGTGGTCTCGAAGCCTTCCGCGTAGCCGGCCTCGGTCATCAGTGCCTTGGCCCTGGCCATGTCGGTGGTGTAGGGGTGCGGCTGGGGCCAAGCGACCTGGGTGTGCCCGCGCGTGCCGCCGTACATGGGACCTGCAAGACCAAACAGCACCGCATCCATGATCTTCTGGTAGGGAATGGCGTAGGCCACGGCTTGGCGCACCTTCACGTTGTTGAAGGGCGGGTTCTTGCAATTCATGCCGATGTAGCCGATGCCGTTGCCGATCAGGTTGGTGACGACATTCACCTTGCCGGTCTGCTTCAGCTCGGCGAAGTCCTTATTCGGCAGATCAAAGGAGATGTCGGCGTCACCGCGCTCCATCAGTGCGCGGCGGTTGCCGGCAGAGGGCACCTGCCGCCAGACGATGCGCTTGGCCTTCGGCAGCGGCCCGCTCTTCCAGTCTTCGTTGCGTTCAAACACCACCTCGGTGCCGGCCTGCCAGCGCGTCACCTTGTAGGCGCCGCCGCCTGCGATGTTGGTCTTGGTGTACTCTAGACCCCAAGGATCCTTGTCGGTGGCGCTTTTCTTGACCAGCTCGGAGTGGTAGACGGCCGGCACGATCACGGCCAGGTCCGGCATGGTCAGGTTGTCCTTGCGAATGAAGTCGACGCGCAAGGTGCGGTCGTCGACAACAACGAACTGCTCCGGCTTTTCCAGCGAGCCCGCCTTCATCTGGAAAGTCGGGAAGCCGCCCACCGTCACCGCCCGGTCGAACGACCACTTGACGTCCCTGGCCGTGATGGCGGTGCCGTCGTGGAACCTGGCATCCTTGCGCAGCTTAAACGTCACCGAAGTGTCGGTGAGGTTCCACTCCTCGGCCAGCTCGGGAATGAACGTGTCGCGGTCATAGGATGAGGAGCCGTCCGGCAGCGTCTTCTTGGCGTGCGACATCAGTCGGTCGTAGCAGTTCCAGGACACCTCGTAGCCCGGACGGTTGGTGCCGACGCCGTGGATGTCGAAGTTGTTCGGGCCGTATTCGGTAACGGCCAGGATCGTTTCCTGGCGGGCCTGCGCCTTGGCCGGGGACCAGACCGCCGGCGCCGGCAAGGCGGCTGCCGCTGCGACCGCGGATGTGGACTTCAGGAAGCTGCGTCGTGACGATTTCCGGTTCATGCGCGGACCTGACGGAATTGTGCTGCCCAAATTTTCGGCACGGCCCCCAACCCGATTCGGCCGGCTCTTAAGCGCTTATTGTGCAAGTGCGAGCGTCCCTGTCTCCTGCTAGATATGCAGCAAGCCGCTGCAAAAATTGCAGCACTGGAGGGTGCCGGTGCGCCATCTCATGCCGTTGCGATACATCGATGCCGTGGTGCGGGCCGGCTCCATCCGCAAGGCGGCCGAAGCGCTGGCCATCACCTCCACCGCCCTCAACCGCCGCATCCTGGCCATGGAGCAGGAGCTCGGCGTGCCCATCTTTGAGCGGCTGCCGAGGGGCGTTCGCCTCTCCACCGCCGGCGAAATACTGATCCAACATGTGCGCTCGCAGCTGTCGGACATGGAGCGGGTGCGCTCGCAGATTGCCGACCTGTCAGGTGTGCGCCGCGGCCACATCGCCATCGCCTGCTCGCAGGCGGTGCTGCCGGTATTCCTTCCCCAACAGATCGCGCTTTACCGCCGCGAGCATCCGGCCGTGACCTTCCGCGTCTACCGGCGCGACCGGGAGGCTGCCGAGCAGGCGCTGGTCGACCACACCGCCGACCTGGCGCTGGTGTTCGAGCCGGTGCGTCTGTCGGCGTTCGAGACGCTGCTGGCGGTGCAGCAGCCGATCCATGCCATGATGTGCAAGGGCCATCCGCTTGCCAAAGCGGGTCCGGTACGGCTGCGCGACTGCATGCGCTACCCGATCGCTATTCCGACGCACCTGTACGGCGTGCGCAGCGTTCTCGACACGGCCGTGCTGCGCTCCTCCATCAAGCTGCAGCCGGCCATCGAATCGGACAGCTTCGAATTCCTGCGCCACTACGCACGTCAGGACACCACGATTTGTTTCCAGATCCCGATCGGCATCGCATCGGCACCCAAAGGCGGCGACGATGTCAGCCGCCCGATCGATGACCGCGATGTACCGCCCGGCATACTGTATCTAGGCCAGCTGCGCGGCCGCTCGCTGCCGGTCGCGGTGAGCCGTTTTGCGGCGCAGATCTCGTCGGCCCTGGCCCGCATGTTCGAGGAGGCGCAGCCACGTTGATGCGGGATCGAGATGACTTGAAGCGCCAGCGCTGCATTTTTGACTACAATAGCGGCACAAGACGTCGTAGACGGGCAGAACCGCATGCAAGGAGGCCGCTTTGAGTGACCAGATTGGCATCGAGTTCACGCGCTTTTCCGCGTTCTATTCTCCCCTCATCGCCACTATGGCTGGCGGTTTTTTGAAGGAGCAGGGGCTTGACGCCAAGCATTCGGTTTCGGCGCCGGGCAAGTCGGCCATCGCCGGCCTGCTGGATGGGTCGGTGCATGTGGCCCAGTCGGCGCCGAGCCAGGGTTTCACACCGCTCGAGCAGGGCAAGACACCGCCCGCCGTGCACTTTGCCCAAATCAACGAGAAGGACGGCTTCTTCCTGACCGGCCGCAGCCCCGATCCCGCCTTCGCCTGGGACAAGCTGCAAGGCAAGACCGTGCTGGTCGATCATGGCGCGCAGCCGATGGCCATGTTCAAGTACGCCTGCTTCAAGCGCGGCGTCAATTTCAAGGACATCACCGCGATCGACGCCGGCTCGACCGACAAGATGATCGCCGCGTTCCGCAAGGGCGAGGGCGACTTCATTCATCTGCAGGGACCAGCGCCGCAGCAGCTTCAGCACGATGGCGCCGGCCACATCGTCACCTCGCTCGCCGATGCGATCGGCCCGTGCGCCTTCTCGAGCCTCGCCGCCACCCGCGAGTGGCTGGCGACCGACATGGCCAAGCGCTTCATGGCCGCCTACCGCAAGGCGCGCGCCTGGCTGATCGCCACCCCGGCTGCCGAGGTCGCCAAGGCCGAGGCGTCCTTCTTCCCCGACATCGACCCCTCCGTTCTCACCTCGACCATTGCCACCTATCAGAAGCTCGGCAACTGGACGCCGCACGTCGAGATCACCAAGCCTGCCTGGGAGGCCACCGTCGACATCTTCCAGCACGCCGGCCTGATCACCAAGCGGCACCGTTACGAGGATGTGATCGCCCAGCCGCCGGCGTAATTATTGGTAGGCGCAATAGGCCTAGCCCAATTGCGCCTGGCTGACCTTTCGAGGATCGGCGCGATAGGCCTTTGGCTGTTGCGCCTGCCAACGCAACAGCATGGAGCAAGACATGAAGGAAACTATCGGCTGGATCGGCGTTGGCAGCATGGGCCACCGCATGAGCCGGCATTTGGTCGAAGGCGGCTACCCGGTGCTTGTCGCCGATGCCGTGAGCACCGAGCGCGCACCGCCCGGCAGCACCGTTGCCAAGAGCAATGCCGAGGTTGCCAGGCAGGCCGACATCATCATCCTGTCCCTGCCCGACGGCGCCGTCAGCCAGGCGGTGGCGAAGGAGATTGCTGCCACCGCGCCGAGACGCGTCAAGACGGTGATCGACACGTCCACGATCGGCATCAAGGCGGCGCAAGCCGTGGCCGCCACTCTCAGCGCGGCCGGCATTGAATTTATCGACGCGCCGGTTTCGGGCGGAACGGCGGGCGCCGACAAGGCGACACTCGCCGTCATGCTGGCTTGTCCCGCGCCGGCGTTCGCACGCGTCAAGCCGATCATCAGCCTGATGGGCAAGCCGTTCCATGCCGGCGACCAGCCGGGCCAGGGCCAGGCCATCAAGCTGCTCAACAACTTCCTGTCGGCGACGGCCCTTGCGGCCACCTCGGAGGCGATCGCCTTCGGCACCGGGCAGGGCATCGAGATGCAGACCATCCTGGACATCGTCAATGCATCGACGGGCCGCAACACGGCCACCGACGACAAGTTTCCGCGCCGCATCATGCACGGCCGCTACGACGCGGGCTTCACGGCCAAGCTGCAGCTTAAGGACATCCGCCTGTACCTGGAGAATGCGCGGGCGGCCGGCATCACGGATGAGATCGCCAGCGTGGTGGTTGATGTCTGGAGCCAGATGGACGCAGATTTGCCCGGCTCCGATATTACCGAGATGTATCCATTTACACAGAAAGGGCGAAGGCGGAGGAAGCCTGCGTAAGCCGGCCTGAAGCTGCGGGGGGCCAAGTCATGCGGGGGCCGAGTCAAATGGGCATCCGCGGCGAGTGTTGGCGATGGCCTCTAGAGGCCGACCACCATCGGGGCTCAGGAAGCCTCGGCAGTTTGCGAGGCTGGATCGCACGAGCTGACGCTACATTGGCTTGTTCTGCAGTCTGCGCATGGCCGAGAGACTAGCGGTAACGTAAGCATACTCGCTCGCCGAGCTGCGTCGACAGGGTTGAGGCATTGCAAGAGAAGAGCAAGCTCGACGTCGGCAAATCCCAGGCCATACGCGCCAAGCTTGGCGAGGCGGCCGAACGCTGGGCTGTGCGTGCACGCGCCGGCGCCTGCCACCTTCTCGCCCAGATCCGCGACCTTGCCGAACGGCACTCCGTCAAGCTTGGCCTGCGCGCCTACCTCATCATTT
>DASTOW010000247.1:0-2320 GCA_035762425.1 Hyphomicrobiaceae bacterium
GCGGTCGCGCATGAGCAGGGCGTGTCCAAGGCCGGCAATGCGCGCCTGCGCAAGAAGCTGGTGCAGCTCGCCTGGCTCTGGCTGCGCCATCAACCGGGGTCGGCCCTGACGCGCTGGTTCCATGCGCAAGCCCATCGCAAGGTCGCGATCGTCGCACTGGCGCGCAAGCTGCTGGTCGCCTTGTGGAAGTACGTCACCGCCGGCGTCGTGATCGAAGGTGCGACGCTCAAGGGCGCCGCCTAGCCCATGTTTACCTTTTTGTCTTATAAGCCATTGATTTTGCTGAGGGCAATTTTGGAATTGTCACTACATGACGGTGTGTCCTTGCTGTGGCGGCAAAGGCGGATCGAGTTCACGGATGGCGAGGGCGCGCAGCACTGCGGCGGCGCGCTGGGTGGGTTTGGTGACGGCTCGCTTGGTTGATCCGTCACCGAGATCGATGTCGACGACGCGCACGCATTTGAGTGCGGTCAGGGCTTCGGTGGCGGAGAGATCGAGACCGGCCGCCTTGAGCTTCTTCTCGATCCCGCGGTGCAGCAGGAAGGACAGCGCGGCGACGAGGATGTGGGCCTGCACGCGATCATCGGTGCGATGATAGATCGGCCGCATGTCGATGACGTCCTTGAGGCTGCCGAAGGCGCGTTCGACGTCGGCCAGGTCCTTATAGCGTCGCACCGCCTCGACGGCGGAGAGATTGGGTTCCTCGGTCTGGATGACGTACTTGCCTTGGTAGGCTTGCTCGCGCGTGAAGTGGACCGGGTGCTCGAAGAACCGAAAGGCTCCCTGCTCGAAGCGCCAGTCATAATAACGATGCCCGTGATTGCGGGCGAGGATGCGGGCAGCGGCAGCGCCGATCTTCTCGGCTGCCTTGAGCCGACCATTGGCGACACGGCGCGCGAGCTTTTCGAGCCTGCTTCGCACACGCTCCATGGCCTTGAGGCATTGCGTGCGCTCGAACGCCTGGCGTTCTTCGGAATGCACCACGAACACACGCACGCCCGGCTGCCGGGAAGGCACCTCCTGAACCAGCGTCTTCGGAGGGATCGCCCTCTCGCGCGCCGTGATGCCGACCGGGCATTCGATCCATGGCCCGGTCGCGCTCTGGATATAGTCGAACACCTCGCCACTGCGGCGGCGATTGCGGCCGACGATGTAGCCGTGCCCGCCCGCGCGCACGACATCGAGGTTGTGGCTCGTCACCATGCCGCGATCGCCGACGAACACGATCCGCGCCAGACCGAAGCGCCGCTCGAGATCGCCAACAACCTCGGGAACGGTCTTGGCGTCGCGCCAATTGCCCTCGAACACGTGATGTGCGAGCGGCCATCCGTCGACCATCACCAGGCCGACCAGAACCTGCCGGTTGCGCGGCTTGTCGTCACGGCTGTGGCCATGGGCCGCAAGGCCGGGCGGCCCGTGACCCTCGAAATAGGTCGAGGTCAGATCATAGAACACCATGTCGACCTGCAGCGAGAACAAGTCGCGCAGCCGCAGAAACAGCATCTGCTCCAGCCGCTCCTTGCAGGCGAGCAGTTGATCGAGCGTGCGATACCAGTGCTTGAGCTGGTGCATCTCAACCCGCACCCGCGGCGTTCGGCTCGCCCGGCGCGCCGCATCCTGGCGCCAGGCGGCGACAAAGCGCCGGCCCCGACGATCGCACACGAAGTCGCTCTCCAGCCACCGCGCCAGCGCATGCTCGCTGCCCGGCGCCGTCAGCCGATTGGCCACCAGCACCAGTGCCCGATCGCTCAACTGCACCGCCTCGCTGCGCGCGCGCCGCATCAGCTGGTCGAGCATCGTGTCGAGGCCGAGCTCGTTCCACACCTGCCGCGCCGCCAGCATCGGCCCCCAGTCCCATGCCCCCACCGCGCCGACATCCGCGCGGGCAACGCGATCATCACCGCTGCTCTCGCCATGCAGCAGACGGCGCAGCTTGCCGAGATCGAGATGCGCCGCCAGCACGTCCCTGCGGCCGAGATTGATGATGGTGCGATGCTGCGTCTTGCCGGCGGCGTCCCGATAGGCTTCCACCACGCGCACGTATTCGCGCTTGATCCCCTTGCTGCCGCTGCGGGCTCTGACGACGCGCAGGAACATCGCCGCTGGCCAAAAGCTGTCCCTGCCGAAGAATGGCAGACCATCTCGTGATTCGCAATCAGCAGCCCGAAATCATCTGCAAAAAGCTGTCCCTACAAAACACGCCCCTCCACTCCCCACCTCATGAGTTATCAATCACTTAGCTGCCACCCTCGTCGCGAAAAAGGTAAACATCGGCTAGTACCTCGTCACAGTGATTTCGACTCTTTCGACGTGTCCGGAT
>DASTOW010000248.1:0-3959 GCA_035762425.1 Hyphomicrobiaceae bacterium
CTAAGAGGCTGGTGAGCAATTATCTTTCCTTTCGCGTGAGACGGCGCAGCAGGATGCGGCTCATGGCGAGATAGAGCAGCATCTCGCCAGTCTCGACCAAGCGTTCGTAGTCCTTCGCCAACCGCCGATTGGTGGTCAGCCAACCGATGGTCCGTTCCACCACCCATCTGCGTGCGAGCACGTGAAAGCCACTCGGTCGGATTGGCGGCTCCGCGTCAGCCCGCATCCAGATGCCCCCGGTCCACCGATGCTGCGGGATTAATAATCTCCAACCGAGGGCCTTCTGGAGCCAGTCGCGCAAACCACGATAAGCGGTGTCAGCCCACATCAACTTGATCGCGGGAAACAGATGCCGCAGGTCTGATAGCAGGATTTCAGCTCCGGCGCGGTCATGGATGTCGGCGGGCTGCACGCTGTTCTTCAGCAGATTGCCTTGCGTATCAACGAGCAGATGGCGCTTGCGGCCCTTGATCTTCTTGCCGCCATCGTACCCACGTGGTCCGCCCATCTCAGAGGTTTTCACTGATTGGCTATCGATGATCGCGGCTGTCGGCTGCGGCGCGCGGCCGATCTTACAGCGATAGCTCTCGCGCAGAACCTGGGTCACGTGCTCCCAGGTGCCGTCCTCGCGCCACTGGGCATAGTGGTAGAAGACGGCACACCGTGGTGGATACTCATGCGGCAGCAGCCGCCATTGCGCTCCGGTGCGCAGCAGGTAGAAGATCGCATCGACGATGCGCCGGAGCGGATAGGTCTGTCGCCGTCCAGCCGGATGGCTGCGGGGGATCAGTGGCGCCAGCAGCGCCCATTCGTCATCATTGAGATCGCTGGCATAGAGACAGGTATCCATAGCGGGACTCCTCAACCGTCAAACAGCCCGCATCCGCAGCAGCGGCCCAGCACAAACTTATTCTGAATCAAGTACTTAGGGCGAGCAATAAAATTGCTCACCAGCCTCTAAGTAGGTCGCCAAAAGTTCTGCAACAGCTTCCTGAGCCAGAAGCGTTTGGATGCCATGCCGGCCTTGCGACGCGCCTGCTGCGGCGTCAACGTCAGAACCCAGTCAGCAGCATTGGCGGCCAGAGCCTCGATGGAGGCCGCCTGCCGGTTGGCCGCAATCAGCCGCTTGAGCTCGCGCCAGAGTTGATCCATTGGGCTCAGTTCGGGCGCCTGCCGGGGCAACCACACGAACCGGATGCGCAGCCGGTCGGCTAGGGCTTGGGTCTGCGGAGCGGTGTGAGCGCTGGCCCGGTCGGTGAGAAGCCAGAGCCAGCCGGCGCGGCGATAGCGCCGCCGCAACGCGCGCAGGAACGCCTGGGCATCGGTCTGACCGGCACGGGGGCGGATCAGCACCACCCGGCGCGCGCTTTGCAAGTCGATGGCGCCAAACAGCACCCGCTTGGCGTTGCGCCCGGTGATCGGCACCACCGCCTGCGTGCCCTTGAGCGCCCAAGTCGCTCGCAGCGGCGGAAACAGCCGCAGCAGGGTCCAGTCGAGGCACAGCAGCCGATCGTTTCCGTGCCAGCCCGCCTTCAAGCGTCGGGTGACCCCCCTTATATGGGCCAATACGTCAAGCGCCGGCAGGCGGTGTGCCGGATCGAAGTCAGAGTTTGACCTGGCCGACAGTGTCGAACCAAAGGAAGCCGAGTTCAGAGCCTGCCATTCTGGCATGGCGGCTTTCAGCTTGGGCGAGGCGGGCGGTCAAGTCCCGCAGCCGCTTCGCGGTGCGCCGCAGGCGCAGGGCTTGAGGGCCGGCCGAAGCTCCAAGCCATCATGGAGACTGCCCGAGGGCAACTCGCTCCGACACTGTCCGTCAAATCAAGGTCGGATTCGACAGTTTGCGGTGACGTCCGAGGCTGAGCCCGATTGCGCTCATGCGAACCGTTCGTCCGCATCACCTTATATCCGGTCGGGCCCAAGCCCGGACCATAATCCCGCATGCGACGGGAACGGGCTCCGGGGTGAGCGCGACCATTCTTTTTCGCGGCATTGTTCCAGCCAGGGGGATAACGCGGTCGCACTCCCCTCAGACATCACGCGCTGACACTCCAGCGCCAGCACGCAAGCGGGTTCAGGGCTTCACGGCCACATCGGCTGGCAGGGCGCCTGTTTCGACATAGCGCCACAGCAGGATCAGCAGCTTGCGGGCGAGCGCCACAATCGCAATGCGTCGGACCCGACCGGTGGCTGAACCCACACGGCTGCGGAACCAGGCCGCGAGTGCACTGTCAGGCTGATTGCGCACCCACAGCCAGGCGAGTTCGATCAGCGCTTTGCGGGCGCGGGCGTTGCCCGCCTTGGTGATGCCCTGCTCGCGCGACCGGCGGCCACTCGCAAACGGACTGGGGGTTAGTCCGGCATAGGCGGCCACGTGGCGTCGGCTGGCAAAGCCTCGGTAGAACACCTCCTTCGCGAGGACGGTGGCAATCTCAGGGCCGATGCTCTTCACGTGCAGCAAGGCCCCGAGCTTGGATGAGGACGCTGCTTTCGCCGCAGCCGCCGCTTCGGTATCGCGCCTCGTCTCGACCTCGGTCAGGTGCCGCAACACCAGTTCGAGCCAGTCGAGCTGACGGGCGATCTCCGCCGCCAGCCGCGGCGGCAGCGGCCGGCCATCCCCTGTGATCAGTTGCGCCAGGCGCAGGCGGCGATCCGGCCGTAGCGGCTCGTAGTCGTCGATCCCTTGTGTGGCGCACAGCCCCTTGATCCGGTTGACCAGGCGAATGCGCTCCTGCAGCAGCGTGGCGCGCTCGCGGCTCGGGCGACGCGCATCCTCCTCGTCCGGTGACGGTGGGCGGACCATGGAGCAGACCTTCGGCTCGCCGCGGGACCAGGCCATCAGCGCCCGCAGCAGAGCCTGGGCATCCAAGCGGTCCGTCTTGGCCCGCCGGGCCCGGCGGTCGACCTGCAGGGAACTCGGGTCCATGACATGACTGGTGACGCCGTGCGCCTCGAGAAGGCGGTGCAGCCAGAACCCGTCGCGGCCCGCCTCGTAGCAGCACGACACGTGCGGGCTTATGCCGGTGCGTCGTTCCGCACGGGTCCGGATGCGGGCGATCAGGTCGAGCACCGCCTGTCCGTCACCGGCGGGGAGCCGATGCAGCTCGATCTTGGCGGCATCGGGCGCATGCAGCGCCACCAGCCAGGAGCGGCGGCTGAGTTCGAGGGCCAGAAAGATCGTGTGGGTGCTGTGCGAGAATGAAGCGTCTGCTGAGGGAGAGAAGAGCATGAGCGGCCTCCAGGGTGAGGTGACCGCCTTACTTCACCAATCTGGCGGTCGCTGGCCCATGAGATCTTTTTTCTGCGGCAGGTGAGCCGCACGTTGGACATAGACATAGCGCGGCCGCTTCCAGCGATAGCCGGCCTCGTGCAGCCGCCGCCGCAGCGTCTGGGGGCTGACGGCGAGGCCCTTCGCGGCCAGGTCGTGCACCAGCAGCGGCACCGTCCAGCTCGTGGCCTGATAGCCGCAGCGGCGCGGGTCGCGTGCCAAGGCGGCGGCCAGGCGCTGCGGCGTGAGCCTCGGCTGACGGCGCGGCCGCCCGCTGCGCGGTCGGTCATGGAGCGCGCTGGCCTCATGCTCGGCCCGGTACTGTACCAGCCAGCGGTGCACGCTGGAGCGGTTGACCCGGCAGCGGCGGGCCGCCTCGGCCACGGGATGCCCCTCGGCCACCAGCAACAGCGCCTCAAGGCGGCGATACACACGGGCCTCACGGGCGCCAGCAAGCGCTGCGGCCAGCCGCTTGCGATCCGCCTCGTCGAGCCACGTCTCGGGAGAGTGATCATGGTGTTGCATGCTCCCCAGGAAATACCCGCAGTGCTCGCGTTGCAAGACTTATGAAGACCTACTTAGGCGTCCCCATAGCGCAACACGATCCTCCCGGTTCATCAGGAACCCTCCGTGCGTCACACATCGCAGACACCGTAGCTGGCCGATGATTGGTTGCCAATACGACCAAGGCGTT
>DASTOW010000249.1:0-2075 GCA_035762425.1 Hyphomicrobiaceae bacterium
GATGTCTATCTGCTGCTCGTGTTCACCGTATTCGGCGTTGCCTGCAAGATTTTCGACTGGAGCCGGTTGGTGCTGCTGCTGGCTCTCGCCTTGGGCCCGCAGCTGGAAGAGCATATCCGGCGCGCCTTGCTGATCTCGCGCGGTAGCATCGACATCTTCGTGCGCTCGCCGCTCAGTGCGACCATGCTGGCGCTGGCCGGGCTCACCTTGGCGGCAGCTGCGCTGCTGACAACGTCCCACGCCTGGCGGCAGAGGCGGCGCGGCTAGTGTCCTGATCGCGAGATCGGTCTGGTGGCGCGGCAGGGCGAAATGCGCCATCCAAGCACATTTCGCATGCGCTTGTTGAGGCGCCCCACCACGTCAGGCCCGTGCTGCGATTGTGTCCGGTCGCACACAGGCCACTGCCGTGCCGTTCAGCACCGCGAGAGGCGAATTGACCCGCAACGGCTCTCAGTCGGCCCGCCCAAGCAATTGGACCACCGCACCGGCGTGGGAACTTGAACCCGTGCGCATGACCATGGCGCAAATGCACGACGTCTGCTCGATCGCAGCATGAGTTGAAGCGCCATCGCCTCGCCCATCACACTGCCGCCAGCTCAACTTCCACCATCAAATCTTTGGCGAGGGCTTCAAGCGTAGCGCGCAGATGCAATTCCTCAACACCTTCTGGAACCACAATTTCGGCCTTGGCCTCGAACATTGGCTCTCCCGACATCGAGCCGGTGAACACACGCGTGTCCAACTCGTCAATGCTGATGTTGAGGGCCGATAGCGCAGTTGAGATACGGTGGATGATACCGGGATGGTCGACGCCGGTGAGCTCCAGCCGGACGCGGCGGCCCGCGGTTGCCACGGTGCTCGCCTCGCCCTTGCGTATCAACACAGATATGCCGGCATCGCTGAGTCTGCCGAGCGCCGCCTCGAGCGCATCGCTTTCGCTCGGCGGTACACTCACGCGCAGGATGCCAGCGAACTCCCCGCCGAGTCGCGCCATGGAGCTATCGATCCAGTTGCCGCCGTGCTGGGCAATCGTCTCCGACAGCGCTTTGACGAGCCCCGGTCGGTCCCGCGCGATGACCGTCAACACCATCTCGTTAGCCATCGGTTGTCCTTCCTTCCTCTGTCCGGCGGCGTGGAGCCGATGCGCGCCGAATGCACGCGCGCTCCGCTGACCGCTGTTACAGCCGGTGAATTCAATCTGAGTATACGCCCTTGGGTGAGGGTTGCGCTGGCCGCAACATTGCCTTGGCGCAGATGTGATAGCGGACTTCTCGATCATCGCACTAGAGTGCGCGGCGATCGTTCTTCCAGCCAAGGCAAAGATCCAATGATCAAGTTCTATTTCAGTGGTGCTCCCAATCCGACCAAGGTGGCTCTGTTCCTCGAGGAGGCGGGTCTCGCCTACGAGCCGATCCCCGTCGACACGCGCAAGGGCCAGCAGTTCACGCCGGAATTTGCAGCCCTCAATCCGAACAACAAGGTGCCGGTGATCGTCGACGGCGACGCGGTCGTGTTCGACAGTAATGCCATCCTGCTCTACCTCGCCGAGAAGACCGGCAAGTTCCTCCCCACGAATACGCCGAAGGCGCGCGGCGAGATGCTGTCATGGCTGATGTTCGTGGCGAGCGGCATCGGCCCCTATTCGGGCCAGTCGGTGCACTTCCGCCATCACGCGCCGGAGAAGATCGCATACGCGACCAACCGCTACCTGTTCGAGGCCGAGCGCCACTACGGCATCATCAACGATCGCCTGGGCAAGAACCGCTTCATGCTGGGCTACAGCTACACCATCGTCGACATGTGCCTGTGGGGCTGGGCGCGCATGGTGCCCTACGTGGTCGGCGACGACGCGTGGGCCAAGTTCCCCAACCTCAAGCGCCTGGTGGACGAGATCAATGCCCGGCCGGCGGCGCAGAAGGCGGCGACCCTGAAGGACCGCTTCACCTTCAAGGCGGACATGGACGACGAGGCCCGCAGCCACATGTTCCGGCATTTGCAGCGCAAGGCCGGCTGACACCGTTGCCACAAGAAAGGGAGCCTCGGCATAAGACGCTCCCGCACCACTATTATCGGCG
>DASTOW010000250.1:0-2697 GCA_035762425.1 Hyphomicrobiaceae bacterium
AGGGTGATGCCTGCGCCGAACAACCACACCAGCAGCAGGATCCAGGTCGGCACGAGGGAGAGCGCGCGATCCTGGCCACGCAGCGCCAGGAACAGGGTCAGTGCCGCACCGGAGCCCGCAATCAGCAGAATGGAGAGGCGCGCGAACGTGGCAGCCAGCCGGGGATCGAGGAACGCCACCGCCACCAGCGCCAGCTGGGCCATGATCCAGAGCACCAGAAGCATGCGCACGAAGCTGTGCCAGGCCCCGAGCCGAAGGAACGTGTAGAGGAAGATCAGCAGTGTCGCAGCCATGCCGGCCTCGGTGGCGGCACGGTATTGCGCGTTCTCCTCCGGGCGGACGTTGAACAGCTTGTGCCAGAACCCGAAATCGACGCACAGGTAGGCCAGAACGCACCACGTGAAGATCGCCGCCGTCGGGAAGATCGCCTTGTGGTTGGCGGCGAACACGGCGGTGAGGAATATGGCGAGCAGGCCGGTGATGCCCAGCATGATGCCGTTGAAGAGCTGACGGTCGCGCGCCTTCTGCTCGTACTCGATGGCCTTCCACAGATAGAGGCGGGCGAAACGGTCGGACGCCAGCTCGGCGACGAAGGTCACGGTCTGCCCGGGCTCCAGCGTGAGGCGGAATGCGTCTGCGCGGTCGTTCTTCATGCGCTCGGGCACGTAGCCGACGGAGGGCGTGACGGCGTCGAGACGCCGCGCGTCGAGATCAGGCCACACCACGCCCGAGCCAGCGCTCCCATAGCGGTCGGCCACCAGCCAGCGCTCCATCGGCTTGTCGGTTGTATTAGTGAGTGCGAACACAAACCAGGCAGGATTGGTGCCGGGTGTCGCCGCGCGCACAGACATGCGCCCGCCCACGCCGTCGGCGCCGGGCGCAGCCTCGATCTGCAGAGTGTCACCCCGGCCTTCGTAGGCCTCGCCCAAAGCGGTGATCTCCAGCCGGTCGGCATCGCCATCGAGAGCGATGGCCTTGAGTGCATGAGCCCCAGGTGCATGGGCCAGCAGGAGACCGGCAAGCAGCACCATGCAGGACACAAGCCGGCGCGCGATCACCGCTCCCATCCCTGCTCTGCGGCTGCTGTTGACGCGACTGCGCATCGAGACCCCGCCGCCCTAGGTCCGCGCGTCGTCTTGCAGCATGGCGAAGAGATCATGGTCCTGCCACACGCCGTTGATTCTCAGATAGCGGCGCGCCATGCCTTCGCGCCTGAATCCGGCCTTGAGGAGCACGCGCGAGGAGGCGGCATTGTGCGGCAGGCAGGCGGCTTCCAGTCGATGCAGGCCGAGCGTGTCGAAGGCGTAGGGCAACATGGCCATGACGGCGTCCGTCATGTAGCCGCATCCCGTGTGCGTCGCACCGATCCAGTAGCCGACCGCGGCCGCCTGGGCGACGCCGCGCCGCACATTGCTGATGCTGAGGCCGCCGAGCAGCTCCGCATCGCTCTGGCGGAAAATCAGGAAGGCGTAGCCCAGGTCCTCTTTCTGCTCGCGCTGATATTGGCGCAGCCGCCGACGGAAGGCGGAGCGTGTCAGCTCGTCGCGCGACCACTGCGGCTCCCACGGCGTCAGATGCTGGCGGCTCAAGGCGCGGAGTTCGGCCCATGCCGAATAGTCTCCCATCAAGGGGAAGCGCAGCATGACCTGCCGGCCGTATACTTCGGCATCGGCATCGATCGCCGACGTGGATCTCAGGAAGGCCATCTCATTCCCCCTCGGCCGAAGCCAGCTTCGTGGTCACCCGGCCCGGTGCTCAGCCTCGCTTCACCCATGTGTCACGCGTTCGGCGGCCATGCGCGCGAACGCCTCGCCCTTGCGTCCCGCACCCACCACCGCGACCGAAGCGGGCGATGCGCTGACAAGCTTGGCAGCCAGCTCGCGCACGGCTTCTGCAGTCACGCCATCGATGCGCTCGATCAGCTCTGGCGCATCGATCAGGCGGTCGAACAGCAGCAACTGGCGTGCCATCTGCTCGGCGCGCGCCGATGAGCTCTCCAGTCCCATCAGCAGTCCCGCCTTCAGCTGCGCCTTGGAGCGCGCCAACTCCGCGGCAGCCGGTTTCTCGGCCGCGACGGCGACGAACTGCTCGCCGACGACATCGATCAGCTTGCCCATCACCTCGGCACCCGTCGCCGCGTGTATCCCGAAAAGCCCGGCGTCGGCCAGTGACCAGCAACTCGAATAGATTGCGTAGCAGAGGCCGCGACGCTCCCTGACCTCCTGAAACAAGCGCGACGACATGCCCCCGCCGAACAGCCCGGAGAAAACCTGCGCGGTGTAAAACTCCTGAGCACGGTAGGAGGGCCCGGCGAACGCCATGACCAGATGACTTTGCTCGAACGGCTTGGGCGACGTGCGCGTACCACCGACGTAGCGCGCCGGCTCGAATCGACCGCCAACCCCACCATTGAGGGTGCCGAATAGGGCCTCAGCGTGGCGCACCAGGTCGGCATGGTTCACGTGCCCGGCCGCGGAAAGCACCATGCGGGCGGCGCTGTAGTTGCCCTTGAGGAAGGCGCGCAGGTCGGTGGCGGCGAAACTCTTCACGCTATCGATGGTGCCGAGAATGGGACGGCCGATCGCCTGGCCTGGAAACGCAACGTCCTGGAGCAGTTCGTAAGCGATCTCGTCCGGGCTGTCGCGGGTGGCGGCAATTTCCTGCAGGATCACCTCGCGCTCGCGCTCCAGCTCGTCC
>DASTOW010000251.1:0-9024 GCA_035762425.1 Hyphomicrobiaceae bacterium
CCGATGCCGCCGGCGACCTCGGCGAGACCGGCGATGGCACCCTTCACCACGGTCGAGGTCGCCACCTCGTCGTGCGTGGTCATGGCGCCGATCACCAGGTTGTTGCCGCGCTTGTCGATGCCTTTTAGCTCGGCCACCCGCGACAGGTCGACGATCACCTTGGGACTGGCGAGGCGCTGTTTCATGGTCGGCAGCAGCGTGTGGCCGCCGGCCAGCAGCTTGGCCTCGGGGCTCGATGCCAGCAGCTTGGCTGCCTCGGCCACCGACTGCGGGCGATGATAGTTGAAAGCGTACATGTCCGTTCCTCCCGCCTATTCCGCAGCCATCTTGGTCGCCGACGCCTGTGCCGCCTTCCACACCGCCAGCGGCGTTGCCGGCATGGCGATGTTCTCGTGGCCCAGCGCATCGGTGATGGCGTTGATCACGGCAGCCGGTGCCGCGATCGCGCCCGCCTCGCCGCAGCCTTTGATGCCGAGCGGATTCGACGGACACGGCGTGCTGGTCATCGCCACATTGAAGGCAGGCAGGTCGCTCGCCCGCGGCATAGTGTAGTCCATGTAACTTGCCGTGAGCAGCTGGCCCTCGGGACTGTACACCGCACCCTCCAGCATCGCCTGGCCGACGCCCTGGGCGATGCCGCCGTGCACCTGGCCCTCGACAATCATCGGGTTGACCAGCGTGCCGAAGTCATCCACCGCCGTCCATCGGTCGATGCGCGTTGCGCCAGTTTCCGGATCGATCTCGATCTCGCAGATGTGTACGCCCGAGGGGAAGGTGAAGTTGGTCGGATCGAAGAAAGCGCCTTCCTTCAGACCCGGCTCCAGCTGCTGGCCCGAGAACTTGTGGGCGATGTAGGCCTGCAGCGCTACCTCCGGGAAGGTCAGCGTCTTGTTGGTAGCCTTGCTGGAGAAGATGCCGTCATTGAAGTCGACGGTGTCCTCCGGCACCTCCAGTACGAAGCCCGCCACTTTCTTGGCCTTGACGATTACCTTGTCGATGGCGCGGTAGATCGCCGACATGCCGACCGCACCGGAGCGCGAGCCGTAGGTGCCCATGCCGAACTGTACCTTGTCGGTATCGCCGTGCACGACAGTGACCTGCTCGATCGGCACACCAAGGCGCTGCGAGACCAGCTGGGCGAAGGTGGTCTCATGTCCCTGGCCGTGGCTGTGTGACCCGGTCAGCACCTCGATGGAGCCGGTCGGATTGACGCGCACCTCGGCCGACTCCCACAGCCCGACGCCAGCGCCGAGCGAGCCGACCGCGGCGCTCGGCGCGATGCCGCATGCCTCGATGTAGGCCGAGAAGCCGATGCCGCGCAGTTTGCCCTTGGCCTTGCTCTCGGCCTTGCGCGCGCCGACGTTGCGGTAGTCGGACATCTCCAGCGCCTTGTCGAGGCAAGCCGCGTAGTCGCCGGCGTCGTAGGCCATGATCACCGGCGTCTGGTGCGGGAACGACGTGATGAAGTTGCGGCGGCGGAATTCGGCCGGGTCCTGGCCGAGCTGGCGCGCCGCCACTTCCATGAGCCGCTCAACGACGAAGGTCGCTTCCGGCCGGCCCGCGCCGCGATAGGCATCGACGGGCGCGGTATTGGTATAGACCGCATCCACCTCGCAGTAGATGGCCGGGATGTCGTATTGGCCCGACAGCAGCGGCGCATAGAGGTAGGTCGGCACCGAGGATGAGAACGTCGACAGATAGCCGCCGAGATTGGCCTTGGTGCTGGCCCTGAGCGCCAGGACCTTGCCGGCGGCGTCCATGGCGAGTTCGGCGTGGGTGACGTGGTCGCGGCCGTGCGCATCGGCGAGGAAGGCTTCCGTACGATCTGCCGTCCATTTCACCGGCCGGCCGACTTTCTTGGCCGCCCACACGCACACGACCTCCTCGGCGTAGATGAAGATCTTGGACCCGAAGCCGCCGCCGACATCCGGTGCGATCACGCGCAGCTTGTGCTCCGGCGCGATGCCGATGAAGGCCGACAGCACCAACCGGGCAACGTGCGGGTTCTGGCTGGTGGTGTGCAGCGTGAAGGCTTCGTTGCCGGCGTCGTACTCGCCGATCGCCGCACGCGGCTCCATGGCGTTGGGGATCAGCCGGTTGTTGACGAGGTCGATCTTGGTAACGTGCTTGGCACTGGCGAACGCCGCATCGACGGCGGCCTTGTCGCCGAGATGCCACTGATAGACGGTGTTGTTGGGCGCCTCCGCGTGGATCTGCGGCTTGCCGGGATTCTGCGTGGTGGCGGTATCCACCGACGCAGTCAACACCTCGTACTCCACCAAAATCTGCTCGGCGGCATCCCGCGCCTCGGCCAGCGTATCGGCGATGACGACCGCCACGTGATCGCCGACATAGCGCACCTTGCCCTGCGCGAGAGCCGGATGCGGGCCGGCCTTCATCGGCGAACCGTCCTTGGAGTGGATCATCCAGCCGCAGATCAGGCCGCCGACCTTGTCCTTGGCGATATCCTCGCCGGTGAAGACGAAGACGTCATCGCGGCCCTTCAGCTTGGACGCATCGATGCGCTTGATGTTGGCGTGCGCGTGCGGCGAGCGCACGAACACGGCGTAGGTCTGGCCCGGGCGATTGATATCGTCGGTATACTGGCCCTTGCCGGTGATGAAACGGTGGTCTTCCTTGCGCCGTACTGGCGCTCCGATGCCGGTTGCGCTCACGGGGCTCTCCCTTGGATGTGCGAATTGTTCGGTCAGCGCCGGCTGCGACCGGCGCAAAAGCAGTGCTGTGCTACTCGGCAGCCTGACGGCGGCTTGCGCCGGACATGGCAGCGGCGCCGGCGCGCACTGCGGCGACGATGTTGTGGTAGCCCGTACAGCGACAGATATTGCCGTCGAGCTCCTCGCGAATCACCGCCTCGCTGACGTTGCCGCCCTTGCGATTGACGATGTCGACTGCCGCCATGATCATGCCGGGTGTACAAAATCCGCACTGCAGGCCGTGATGCTGGCGAAAGGCCTCCTGCATCGGGTGCAGCTCGCCGCCCTGCGCGAGGCCCTCGATGGTGGTGACGGTCGCCCCGTCGCAGGTGGCGGCCAGCGTCGTGCACGACTTGATGGCGCGGCCGTCCACATGTACGACGCAGGCGCCGCATTGGCTGGTGTCGCAGCCGACGTGCGTGCCGGTCAGGCGCAGCTGCTCGCGCAGGAACTGCACCAGCAGCGTGCGCGGGTCGATTTCGCCTGAGACCGTTTTGCCGTTGACGGTCATATGGACGCTAGCGCGGCCGGGCGCCGTGCTCGAACCAGGCGAGCCGCCGGCCGCAGCCGGCCTGTCATCCTTGCGGGACTTGAAGAACATGCGTCGCCTCCTCCTGTTGCGGTCGGTGGCCCGAGGCCACCACCGTCATTGTTCGTTGTGATTTGGATTACGCCACAGACGGGCAGCCTGCGCAATCGAGCGCGGCAGATTTACGGCGCCCATCGCGCATCCGCGTGGGTGGGCAACGCGGGTGCGGGCCGCGGCCCGCACCCGCCCGATTTGGTGTCGCGCAGGTGCCCACTCCGCGCTCAGCCGCCCTTTGCAAGCACCACGTGCGTAGCATTCGGCGCGGCTATGTGTTCGCTACACCGATAGCCGAGCTTGGGGACGTCGATGCCGGCCAGCAAGTGTTCCCCGGCGCCTAGGAGGATCGGGGCAATGGCAAAATGCATCTCGTCGATCAGTCCCTCACGCAGATATTGCCGGATCGTAGCAACCCCGCCCATGAGCTGGATATCCCGACCATTGGCGGCTTCGGTCGCACGCCGCAGTGCAGCGTGAACGCCATCGGTGATGAAGTAGAAGGTGGTGCCGCCCTCCATGGTGACCGGCGCCCGGGGGTGGTTCGTGAGCACGAAGGTTGGAGCATGGTAGGGCGGGTTGTTGCCCCACCATCCCTGCCAGCTGTCGTCAGGCCAGGGTCCGCGCACAGGCCCGAACATGTTGCGACCCAAGATGAATGCGCCGATGCCCCGGAGCCCGCGCGCCGCGAAGTCGTCATCGATGCCCGTCGTTCCACCAGACTTTCCGGCTTGCTGCTGAAATGTGCGGGTGGTCACAAACCAATTGTGCAAAGCTTCGCCGCCGACGCCGAGGGGCGCGCTGAGATCCTGGTTCGGGCCAGCGCCGTAGCCGTCGAGGGATATGGCGAAGTTGTGCACGCGGAGCTTGGGCATGTGCGGGTACCTTCCGTTCTAGTAGGGCAGATCAGTCCCGGGCATCGAGCCAGGCTCTACCATCACATCGAAGCGAGGCATGTGAAATCGACAAGACGTCAGAGATGTTGTGAGCAGGATCAATTGATTGAGACAGCGTCGCCGTTGGTATGCGCATGTCCTGCCGCGTCACCTGGAACACATGCACGGCAATTGGGCCGCGGCAGCGGCCAGGCCCTGACCGACAACACATTTTCCTCCGCGCCCCGCGAGCTGCGGCGAATTTCTCGATCATCACGCCAGCCCTTCCGCGCTATAGAGCCGGCTGCAATCCTCACCACGGTGCTCGGGAAATGCCCCCGCCACTCATACAACTCAGCGATATCGCGCTCAGCTTCGGTGGCACGGCCCTGCTCGACGGCGTCGAGCTGGCCGTTGCTGCGGGCCAACGCGTCTGCCTGGTTGGGCGAAACGGCTCGGGCAAGTCCACGCTCCTGAAGATCGCAGCCGGCCTGATCGAGCCTGACCACGGCCAGCGCTTCGTGCAGCCGGGCGCCAGCATCCGCTATCTGCCACAAGAGCCCGATCTTTCCGGGCATGCCAGCACCTTGGCGTACGTGGAAGCTGGGCTCGGCCCCACCGACGATCCGCATCAGGCGCGCTATGTCTTGGAGCAGCTGGGGCTGAGCGGCGAGGAGGACCCGTCGCACCTGTCGGGAGGGGAGGCGCGGCGAGCAGCGCTGGCGCGCGTGCTGGCCCCCGCCCCCGACATTCTCCTGCTCGATGAGCCGACCAACCACCTCGACCTTGTGGCCATCGAGTGGCTGGAGGACGAGCTGCGCAGCCAGCGTGCTGCCCTCGTGCTCATCAGCCACGACCGGCGCTTCCTTGAGACCTTGTCGCGCACCACCGTGTGGCTCGACCGCGGCCAGGCGCGGCGCGTCGAGATCGGCTTTGCTGGATTCGAGGCCTGGCGCGACGAGCGCCTCGCCGAGGAGGAAGTCGCCCAGCACAAGCTCGATCGCAAGATCGCCCGCGAGGAGCACTGGGTCCGCTACGGCGTCACCGCGCGGCGCAAGCGCAACGTGCGCCGCATGGCCAACCTGATGGCGCTGCGCCAGAGCCGCCGAGACTACCGCAAGACCACCGGCAAAGCCGTGCTGGCGGCCGGTGAATCAGAGGCCTCCGGCGCGCTCGTCATCGAGGCCAAGGATATTGCCAAGGCTTTCGGCGAGCGCGGAATCGTGCGCGATCTCTGCCTGCGCATCATGCGTGGCGACCGCATCGGCATCGTCGGCCCCAACGGCAGCGGCAAGACCACGCTGGTCAGCCTCCTGACCGGCACGTTGGCGCCTGACGCCGGCACCGTGAAGCTGGGGGCCAACCTTGAGATGGCGGCGCTCGATCAGGGCCGCGACAGCCTCGATCCAGAGTGGACGCTGAAGGAGGCATTGACCGGCGGCAGGGGCGACACGGTGACGGTCGGCGGCCAGACAAAACACGTCATGAGCTATATGCAGGATTTCCAGTTCACCGCCCTACAGGCGCGCACGCCGCTGCGTGCGCTGTCAGGCGGCGAGCGCGGACGCCTGATGCTCGCCCGCGCGTTGGCCAAGCCATCCAACCTGCTGGTGCTGGACGAGCCCACCAACGACCTCGACCTTGAGACGCTTGATGTGCTGGAGGAGATGCTCGCCGACTACGCTGGCACCGTCATCCTGATCAGCCACGACCGCGATTTCCTCGATCGGGTCGTCAATGCCGTCCTGGTTCCGGAGGGCGACGGGCGTTGGCTGGAATATGCCGGCGGCTACACCGACATGCTGGCCCAGCGCGGCGCCGATCTCGCCGGCCGCCAAGCGCCGAAGAAGGCCTGGAAGGCCGGCAAGCCGGAGCCGGCTGCCGCGCCGGCAAAAACCGTGCGACGCCGGCTCAGCTTCAACGATAAGCACGCGCTGGAGACGCTGCCCAATAAGATGGCGTCGCTGCAGGACAAGATGCGCACCCTGCAGCAGCGCCTGGAAGATCCCGGTCTCTATGCCCGCGACGCGAAGGCCTTCGCCGACGTCTCCGCCGCTCTCGCTGCCACGCAAGCCGAACTCACTGCCGCCGAGGAACGCTGGCTGGAGCTCGAGATCCTGCGCGAGGAAATTGAGGGCGCGTAGTGTGACTTGTCATCCCGGAAGGCGCTGCAGGAGCCTATCCGGGAGCCATTGGATCGCGCATATTCGCTCGCGCGGATTGCGGGATGACACCCCTCAAATATCCCCGAAGTCGCCGTGCCGGCCCTTGCCCTGCGCGAAGCGTGAGGCCCCGGCGATGCCCTCGGCCTTGACGATGTGCGCGCTCGTCGCCCATTCGCTTTCCAGGCCCTCGCGCACCGACTTGCCCCACGCACGATAGGCCGAGGCCCGGTCCGAGCGCATGCACTCCTGCGGAAAGCGGGCAATCTCCTGCGCCATCGCCTCGGCCGCCTCGCGCGCCTTGCCATGGCCGACCACCTTCTCGCACAGTCCGATGCGATAGCTCTCCTCCGCCGGCACCTTGCGGCCGGTCATGATGATTTCCATCGCCTTGCCCATGCCGACCAGGCGTGGCAGTCGCACCGTCCCACCATCGATCAGCGGCACGCCCCAGCGGCGGCAGTAGACGCCGAAGTAGGCGCTCTCCGCCATCACCCGCACGTCACACCACATGGCAAGCTCCATGCCGCCTGCGACGGCCGGGCCTTCCACGGCGGCGATCACCGGCTTGGTCAGCTCCAGGCGCGAAGGGCCAAGTGGCCCGCGCGGCGTATCGCGGCCGTTCTTCGGGAAGTCGATGTTGCCGACGGGGTTGCTCTGGTCGAGGCTGGACACGGCCTTCAGGTCCCAGCCGGCGCAGAAGGCGCCACCCTCGCCCCAGAACACCGCGACGTTGGCGGCCGGGTCGCGGTCGAACTTCAGGAAGGCCGCCACGAGGTCATCGGCGCTCTTGGGGTCCATGGCATTGCGGGCTTCTGGCCGGCTGTGAATGACGGTCCACACGCTGCCCGACTTCTCGATCCTGACGCTCATCTGTCCTCATAGCTCCCTGGTCTGCAACACGGGGTGGGTATCCTCAAACCGCGTCTTGTGCGAAGAGATTAGCAAAGGTCGGCCGTTGTCACACACCATCGCGTGCCGGCGAAAATGAGAACTTTTCAGCTCGCTGTTGAGCAGGGGGAAAGCATGGCCCGCGTGGCGGATCACATGACGCCGGCAGGCACGCTGCCGAAGGATGGCACCAGCGGCGCGCTGGCGGGTCGCGTCTGGTTGCCCGGCGTGGGCGGCCCTGCCGTGGTGGCGGTGCGCGCCGATGGCGTCTACGACATCTCGCGGCTGGCGCCGACCATGCGCGATTTGTGTGAGGCGGACAATCCGGCGGCGATCGTCCGCGACGGCAAGGGCGAGCGCATCGGCGCGTTCGATGCCATCCTCGCCAACACGCCCGAAGCCGATCGCGAGGCCAGGGAGGCGTGGCTGCTCGCGCCCTGCGATCTGCAAGCCCTCAAAGCCGCCGGCGTCACCTTCCCTCTCTCGATGCTGGAGCGTGTCATCGAGGAGCAGGCGCGCGGCGCGCCGGAAAAGGCGCAAGCAATCCGCCGAAGCGTGCAGGCCCAGCTCGGCGGCAACATCCGCGCCTTGGTGCCGGGCAGTTCGCAAGCGGCTGAACTGAAGCGCGTGCTGATCGAGCAGGGCGCGTGGTCGCAGTATCTTGAAGTCGGCATCGGCCCCGATGCGGAGATCTTCACCAAGGGCCAGCCGATGTCCGCCGTCGGCCACGGCATGGAAGCCGGACTGCATCCCATTTCCAGCTGGAACAATCCGGAGCCTGAGGTTGTGCTGATGGTGACGTCCGCTGGACGCATCGTCGGCGCCACGCTCGGCAACGACGTCAACCTGCGCGACGTCGAAGGGCGTTCGGCGCTTTTGCTGTCGAAGGCCAAGGACAACAACGCGTCAACCGCCATCGGCCCGCTGGTCCGCTTCTTCGACGGCACATTCACGCTCGACACGGTGCGCCGCACCGAGGTCAGCTTGCGTGTCGACGGCGAGGACGGCTTTGAGCTGACCGGCCGCTCCTCGATGAGCGAGATCGCCCGCGACCCCGCCGACTTGGTCAAGCAGATGCTGGGCCGCCATCACCAGTATCCGGACGGCGCGGTACTGTTTCTCGGCACCATGTTCTCGCCCATCAAGGACCGCGGCGCCAAGGGCCAGGGCTTCACGCACAAGACGGGCGATGTGACGCTGATCAGCGCACCGGAGCTTGGCACGCTTGCCAACCGCATGACCCTGTCGACCGAGGCGCCGCCCTGGCAGTTCGGGGCGGGTGCGCTGATGCGCAATCTTGCGCAGCGCGGCCTGTTGTGATGGCTGTGACTAATGACCAAACCCCTGCAAGGTATCCTCGTCGTCTCCTTCGATCAGGTGGTGGCGGCCCCGCTTGCTGCACGCCGCCTCGCCGACGCGGGCGCGCGCGTCATCAAGCTCGAACGCAAGGAGGGTGACGCAGCCCGCTGGCACGATCGCATGGTGCAAGGGTCGAGCTCGTACTTCTCCTGGCTCAATCGTGGCAAGGAGTCGGTCGTCGTCGACATGAAGGCCGAAGCCGATCGCCGCTTGTTCGACGCCCTGATCACCAAAGCCGACATCTTCATCCAGAACCTGCGGCCGGGGGCGCTGGCGGGCCTCGGCTATCCGATAGAGGTCCTGCTGCAGCGCTACCCCAAGCTGATCGCCTGCTCGATCTCGGGTTACGGCGATGATGGCCCCTACGCCGACCGGAAGGCCTACGATTTGCTGATCCAGGCCGAGTCCGGCATGGCGTCGGTGACGGGCGGCCCGGAGGC
>DASTOW010000252.1:0-20139 GCA_035762425.1 Hyphomicrobiaceae bacterium
ACATCTCGAGCCAGCCGACGTGTTCGCCCAGCAATGCCCAGGCGGCGACGAGAGAGATGAACGGCTGCAGCAGTTGCATCTGGCTGATGCGGGCGATGCCGCCCATCGCCAAACCCTTGTTCCAGGCGAAGAAACCGAGGAATTGGCTGAATACGGACACGTACAGGAAGCCGGCCCAGGCTGCCGGTGCAGCACTCCAGTTGATGGGCGCCGACATCAGCACGAGGCCCAGCATGACGGGGAAGGCGAGCACCAGCGCCCACGAGATCACCTCCCACCCGCCGATGCGACGCGCCAGCTCGCCGCCCAGCGCGTAGGCCATCGAGCCGGCCAGCGCCGCCGCGGCCAGCAGCAGATCGGCCCATTGCACGTCGCCGGAGCCGGCACCCGACAGCATGGCGTAGGCGAAGGCGGCGCCGGTTCCCGCCACGCCGCAGGCCCAGAAGCCGAGCGACGGCCGCTCGCCCGCCACCAGCACGCCGGCCATCGCGGTGAGCAGGGGCATCACGGCCAGCACGACGGCTCCGTGCGAGGCCGGCGCGTAGCGCATGGCGATGGTCATCAGCAGCGGGAACGCCACGATGGAGCAGGCGGCGAACAGGGCGAGCCGCGGCCATTCCTGCCGCCGAGGCGGCGGCGAGCCGGCGAAGAACAGGGCGGCAGCGGCCAGCAGTGCTGCCAGCACGGATCGCCCCGCTGCAACGAAGATCGGGTCGAGCTCCTGCACGGCGACGCGCGTTGCCGGCAGCGTGCCGCCGAAGATGACGACGCCGATCAGGCCGAGCAGCAAGGCCTGGCGACTACGCGCGGTGTCGCGATCATTGGCGGGTGTCATGACGTGTCAAAGGTGCGTTGGTGTCAGCCGCGGTTGCCGCCGAGCACCTTGCGCGAGATGACGACGCGCATGATCTCGTTGGTGCCTTCCAGGATCTGGTGCACGCGCAGATCGCGCACCAGCTTCTCGAGGCCGTAGTCCTTGAGATAGCCGTAGCCGCCGTGGATCTGCAGGGCCTCGTTGCAGACCCTGAAACCGAGGTCGGTAGCCATGCGCTTGGCCATCGCCGAGTACATGGTCGACTGCGGGTCGGCACGGTCCATGGCATCGGCGGCGCGATAGATCATCAGGCGCGCAGCCTCCAGATCGGTGGCCATGTCGGCGATCTTGAACTGCATGGCCTGGAAGTCGCCGATGGTGCGGCCGAACGCCTTGCGCTCGAACAGATACTGGCGCGCCTTGTCGAGCGCCGACCAGGCTGCGCCCAGCGAGCAGGCGCCAATATTGATGCGTCCGCCGTCGAGGCCGGACATGGCGAAGCGGAAGCCTTGCCCCTCCTCGCCGATGCGGTTGGCGGCTGGCACCTTGCAGTTCTCGAGGATCACCTGCCGGGTCGGCTGCGCGTTCCAGCCCATCTTTTTCTCGTTGGCGCCGAACGATAGGCCGGGCGTGTCCTTCATGACCGCGAAGGCGGAGACGCCGTTGGCCCCGTCGTCGCTGGTGCGCGCGAAGATGAAATAGAAGTCGGTGGCGCCGGCGCCGGAGATGAACTGCTTGGTGCCGTTCAAGACGTAGTCCTCGCCGTGCCTTTTGGCCGATGTCGCAAGGCCGGCAGCGTCCGATCCGGCACCCGGCTCGGTCAGGCAATAGCTCGACAGCCACTGCATGGAGGCGAGCTTCGGCATCCAGGCTGCTACCTGCGCCTGGCTCGCATATTTGCCCACCATCCAGGCCACCATGTTGTGGATCGAGATGTAGCCGGCAATCGACGGACAGCCGTAGGCAAGCGCCTCCATGATGAGCGCGCCGTCGAGCCGCGACAGGCCGGAGCCGCCCTGTTCGGCCGGCACGTAGATGGTGGCCATGCCGAGCCCCGCCGTTTCCTTGATGACGTCGACGGGGAAGTGGCTGTTCTCGTCCCATTCGGCCGCCTTCGGCGCGATGCGCTCCTTGGCGAAGGTGAGCGCCGTTTCCTGAATCGCTGCCTGTTCGTCCGTCAGCGCGAAGTGCATGGCGTGTCCCAATTCTTCTTGTTCAAGCGCCCAGTCATAGCGGGCTTGCCCGGTGCTATCCAGCCATCGGCGATCACCGGGTTGGCTCGCCGCGCTGTGGCGCGCCCGCCTAGGTAATGAGCTTGGCCCCGCTCTTGAGCCGGGCCTCGGCCTCGACCACCATCCGCTCCAGAATGACGGCGGCCGGCTCGATGGCATGGATCAGGCCGACGCCCTCGCCGACGATGGTGGCGGCGATGGCCGGGTCGGCGACCCTGGCGGCGGTGCGATAGCGGGTGACCTGCTCGGCCCTGGCATCGCGCAGCTCGCCCTCGCGACCGAGCCATTCACGCACGAAGTCGTTGCGCAGCACGCGGCCGGTGTAGCGGGCCGGCCAGGGGCGCTCGCGCACGATGTCGAGCACGCTCTGGCGCACCGTGTCGTCGCCCGAGGCCGCCAGCGCCGCGCTGTGCAGGCTTGCCGGCACCAGCGCCTCCTGCGAGGCCCAGAAGCGCGTGCCCACCACGACGCCGTCGGCACCCAGCATCAGCGCGGCGCCAAGACCTCGCCCATCGACGATGCCGCCGGCAGCGCACAGCAGGGTTTGCGGCGCACGCCGGGCGATCAGGTCGGCGATCTCCGGCACCAGGGTGAGCGTCGCGCGCGCCCCGCCATGGCCGCCGCCCTCCGTGCCCTGCGCCACGATCACGTCGACGCCGCAGTCGATGGCGCGCTCGGCATCGGCGCGCGTCTGCAGCTGGCACAGCACCGGGATGCCGGCGGCCTTGATCTTGCTGGCGAACGGCTCGGGATCGTCGAAGGAGAGGAAGATCGCCTTCGGCTTGCGCGCCATCACCGCGTCGAGGATCCTTGGGTTCTTGCGCAGCGCCCAGGTGATAAAGCCGCAGCCGACCGCCTGGTTGCCGGCCGCCGCGAATTCGCGCTCGAACCAGTCGTCCTCGTCGCTGTAGCCGCCGCCGAGCATGCCGAGCCCGCCGGCGCCCGATACGGCCGCAGCCAGCTTGCCACCGGCGATCACGTCCATCGGCGCACAGATCACCGGATGGGTGAGGCCGAGGCGTTGCGTCAGTCGCGTGGAGATCGCCATCCGGATATGCCTCCAATGCTAGGGGTTTGCCGGCGCGGCCCGGTCCATCAGATTATGGGCGATTGGTGGATAGATCGGGGATGTCAAAACGCTGCCGAGTGCCGGAACGGTCATCGTTGCAGAACCTCCCGGCCAAAGGAAATCGCCAACCCGCATGCGTCCCGCAAGGTGGCGCCGCACAGCAGCCCGTCATGGCCTGCGTGGGTTAGGCCGCCGCAGCAAGCGCTCACCGTTTCGGTGCGATGCGCTCTCCCGGCAGCAGCTCGTAGGGATCCTGCCAGCCGGGCAGCGCCTTCAGGCGCTGGGTCCAGGCGTGGATATTGGGATGGCTCTTGGCCCAGTCGTAGCCGTGTTCCTCGACGGGGAAGAACATGTAGCCGGACAGCGAGAAGTCGGCGATGGTCGGCCGCTCGCCCACCATGAATTTCGACCGTCCCAGATGCTGGTCGACGATGGCTGCGGCGCCCTCGAAGCGGCCCTTGAGGAAGGCCATCACGGCCGGGTCGGGCGCCTGCGGGGCCAGCGCCTTGAGGAAGCGGTAGGTGGCGAAGTAGCTGGTGAACTTGTGGTTGTCGAACAGGATCCAACGCAGCACCTCGTTGCGCTCCTCGTCGTTCTCGGCCGCAAACTTGTCGGTCAGCTCCGCCAGGTAGATCAGAATGGCGCCGGACTGCGTGAGCTTCTTGGGGCCGACGTCCAGCACCGGCGCCTCGCCCATGCTATTCACGCTCTCGCGCCACTGCGCATCACGGGTGGCGCCGTTCATGTAGTCGACGAACACCGGCTCCCAGTCGAGGCCCGCACAGTTGAGGTAGAGCGCGACCTTGTAGGTGTTGCCGGACTGGCAAAAGCCATGCAGCTTGTAACGGGCCATGGTATTCGGCGTCCCTTCTGGTGATCGGCCGGCAAACTAGCATGGCCGATGCGACACATGCATCATGAGAGACGCGGCCATGACGCACCGATTGGGATTGCCGGCGCTAGCCATCGTCGCCGCGGCCGTGGGCGCGGGCCTGGTCACCGTCTATCGCGCCGCGCCGACCCCGGCGCAGCCGCTTGCGTGCCGCGCCGGCAGTGCCTCGATGGCACGCGTGGAATTGTTGTTCGGCCTGGGCACGCGCGACGGCGGCACCATTAGCGATGCCGATTGGGCAGCGTTCCTCGATGCCGAGGTGACGCCGCGTTTCCCGGCCGGCCTGACCGTTTTTTCAGCCTATGGCCAGTGGCGCGGCGAGACTGGGCCGCTCACCAAGGAAGCTTCGCGTGTGCTGCTCGTCTGGTATGCGCCGGCGCCCGACAGCGAGCACAAGATCGAGGCGATCCGCGCCGCCTACCGGGAGCGCTTCAGCCAGGACAGCGTGATGCGCGTGGATGGCCGCTCGTGCGTGTCGTTCTGAGGAGCGCGCGCATGGCTGGATGCCAGGGCCCAGCCCCGCTATGAAACGTCGCATGAACCCGCACCTGTTCGTGTACGGCAGCCTGCTCTCTTGCATCGGCCATCCGAGCGGCGAGCGGCTGCGCAACGAGGCGCGATTGGTCGGTGCGGCGTCGATGCCGGGCCGGCTCTATCGCATTGGCTGGTATCCGGGGTTGGTGGAGGCGGCGGCGGGTAGCTCGCGCGTGCATGGCGAGGTGTATGCGCTGGCCGATCCGGTCGTGTCGCTCGCCTGGCTCGACGACTATGAATCGATCGTGCCGGGCCAGGCGGCCAGCAACGAATACATGCGCTGCGAGCGCGCGGTGCAACTGGCCTGCGGCCAACAGATCACCGCCTGGGTCTACCTCTACCAGTGGGATGTGAGCGCAGCGCCGTTGGTGGCCGACGGCCGTTGGGTGGGGGCTGCGCCGGAGGCACCGTCCGCCTGAAGCGAGCGTGGGCCTTGCATTCTCAGCCACCCTCGGCACAAATTCCGGCCTGCGGGCCGCCGGAGACGGTCCTGGCCGGGAGGATGCATGTCGAGCCGCTACCATGAGACCTACGGCGCCTGGAAGCGCGATCCGGACGCCTTTTGGGCCGAAGCCGCGCGTGAGATCGACTGGTATGCGCCCTGGCAGAAGGTGTTCGACCCCTATGCCGGCCAGTACGGCCGCTGGTTCGTCGGCGCCGAGTGCAACACGGCCTGGAATTGCCTGGACCGGCATGTGGAACGCGGCCGCGGCCAACAGAAGGCGCTGATCTACGACAGCCCCGTTACCAGGACGACCCGGGCCTACACCTATGCCACCCTGCGCGACGAGGTGGCGACCCTGGGCGCGGTGCTGCAGGACCTGGGCGTGGGCAAAGGCGATCGCGTCATCCTCTACATGCCGATGGTGCCGGAAGCGGTGATCGGCATGCTGGCCTGCGCCCGCATCGGTGCGGTGCATTCGGTGGTGTTTGGCGGCTTCGCGGCGCCCGAGCTTGCGACCCGCATCGATGATGCCAAGCCGGTTGCAATCCTCTCGGCCTCCTGCGGCATCGAGCCCAACCGCATCGTTGCCTACAAGCCGCTCATCGACGCGGCCATCGATCTGTCCAGTCACAAGCCGAAGTCGGTGCTGATGCTGCAGCGGCCGGTAGCCGAGGCCAGCATGGTCGCCGGGCGCGACTACGATTGGGCCGGCGCTGTTGCCGACGCCAAGGCGCGCGGCCGCAAGGCTGGCTGCGTCGCGGTCAAGGCCACCGACCCGCTCTACATCCTCTACACGTCGGGCACCACCGGTGCGCCCAAAGGCGTGGTGCGTGACAACGGCGGGCACATGGTCGCGTTGAAATGGACCATGAGGAACCACTACGGCATCGAGCCGGGCGAGACCTTCTGGGCCGCCTCCGACGTCGGCTGGGTGGTCGGCCACTCCTACATCTGCTACGCGCCGCTGCTGCACGGCTGCACCTCCATCCTCTACGAGGGCAAGCCGGTCGGCACGCCCGATGCCGGCGCGTTCTGGCGCGTCATCGCCGAGCACAAGGTGTCGGCCATGTTTACCGCGCCCACCGCCTTCCGTGCCATCAAGAAGGAAGACCCCAAGGGCGAGCAGATCGGCCGCTACGACCTGCGCGCCTTCCGCACGCTGTTCCTGGCCGGCGAGCGCGCCGACCCCGAGACCATCAAGTGGGCGCAGGCCAATCTGTCGGTGCCGGTCTACGATCACTGGTGGCAGACCGAGACGGGTTGGCCGATCTGCGGCAATCCGGTGGGCTTGGGCGCGTTGCCCGTCAAGTACGGGTCGCCGACCGTGCCGATGCCGGGCTACGACCTGCAGGTGCTGGACGCCGGCGGCGCCCCGGTCAAGCAGGGCGAGACGGGTACGCTGGCCATCAAGCTGCCGCTGCCGCCATCGTGCCTGCCGACGCTGTGGAACAACGACGCCCGCTTCCGGACGAGCTATCTGTCCGAGTTCCCCGGCTACTACACCACCTCGGACGCCGGCTACATCGATGCCGATGGCTACGCCTACGTGATGGCCCGCACCGATGACGTCATCAATGTTGCCGGCCATCGCTTGTCGACCGGGCAGATGGAGGAGGTGGTGGCCAAGCACAAGGACGTGGCTGAGTGCGCCGTGGTGGGCGTTGCTGACGACATGAAGGGCCAGATCCCGGCCGGCTTCATCGTGCTCAATGCCGGCGTCAATCGGCCGACGGCCGAGATCGAGAGCGAGGTCGTCAAGCTGGTGCGCGACGAGATCGGCCCGGTGGCGGCCTTCAAGCAGGTGATGACGGTAAAGCGCCTGCCCAAGACGCGCTCGGGCAAGATCCTGCGCGGCACCATGCGCCAGATCGCCGACGGCGAGACCTGGAAGATGCCGGCTACGATCGACGATCCCGCCATCCTCGACGAGATCACCGACGTCATGCAGGAGCGCGGGGTGGTGAAGGCATGAGGCTGCCGCAGCCGCAGCGGCAAGCCAGGCGCGCGAGTGCCGCTGCCACGGCAACCGTGTTGGCGATCGGCGCCCGCGCGTAGATGCACCGTGGCGTTAGTTGCCAAGCAAGAGGCCGATGGCGTCGAGATCGTGAAGCGCATCGTGGCGCCCGGTTCGACCGTGCGCGTCGACGAAGTCGCGCATTGGGATCAGCTTGAGGGACACTTCGCGACGAAACGCATCAACCACCGGTGGCGTATTCGCTGGACGGCGCGTGCACCAACCAAGCCGAAAGCTTTTTAGCTCACCTGCGGCGCATGGTGTCTGATCAACATCACCACGTTAGTCCGCGCTATCTCTATCAGTACGCCAGCCATGCGGCGTGCCTTGAGGATCACCGGCGCCTAGAACAATGGGGCGTTGTCGCACCCCGCACTGGGGTTGGCGCTAGAATAGCGTAGTACGCAACAAGAGGCCCAGGCCAATTCATCCTTCCTGCGCTTGCTACAACACACCGTAGATGCCCGGTGTCGCGCACACCTAGTTTGGGCCGGCGCCCACGCGCAGGGCCCCCTCCCAGCAGGTGCCCAGAATTCCTGCCAGATCTATGGCTCGGCGACCGGCTAGCGCACGGCGCCGCGCCGGCCAACCAGGCGGTTGATCTCGCGCTCGGTGTGGCCGACGCGCCAGACGTTCTTCAGGTGATAGATGCGCTGGCCGCCGCCAGGCGTGCCGAAGCGCACGTCGAGATCGCCGGTGCCGAAGCCCAGGAACCACAAGCCGAGCACGCGGTGCACGAAGATGTCGTCGCTCTGGCGCAGCGTCTCAACCTGCGGGGTGGTGAAGTTCTCGCTGCCTTCGCTGAACAGCACCCGCTTGCTGATGCCGCCGGGCGAGAATTCCCAATACACGAAGCGGTCGGAGATGAAGATCGAGAACACCCAGGCGATCAGGAGCGCCGTGGAGAAGAAGATGTAGTAGGCGAGGTTCATGTGCACGAGCAGCAGCGGAATATAGCTCAGCAGCTGATCCCAACCGTAGGTGAGCTGCACCAGCAGGCCGACCACTGCGATGATCAAAAACAGCACCAGTGACTTCAGTCCGCGGGCCCTGGCGTTGGTGAACAGCAGCACGAACAACGTCAGCGCCACGAACGAGATGCCGAGCCAGGCGCGCGGGTAGATCAGCACCGGCCGGCCGCCTTCGACAAGCACGACCGATTTGCCGTGCCACCAGGTCAAGAGTGCGCAGAAGTAGCCGTAGGCCCACACGGCCCACCAGTAGAGGAGGTCGGAATGCTGGTAGACGACGAGGCGATCTTCCCCGCTCCTGACGCGCGGCGCGGCAGGTGTCGAGTCGTTGGCTGGCATGGAAGCGTCTCCCCTCGGACGGTCCTGACGTGGCGCAGATTGCCGTATATTGCGATGCCGTCAAGGCGACGGCTTGGCGGCGCAGGAATCTTCCGTTTGTGCACGCGAGTGCATGCAAGCAACGTGCGGTGAGGCGTTGGCCTCACCGCACGCAATGTGCCTAGCGCAGGCTACCCGTCGGCGTCACCACGCGCTCTGGCGGTCGTGCTTCTCGCGGCGGATGTGCCGGCTGGCTGCGTCCTGCGCATGCTCGATGCGGCGCGCTTCCTCGCGCGAGATGTGGCCGTCGCGCTTGGCCCAACGCTCCAGCTGATGGATGCGGCGCTGTTCGTACCACAGGCGCCGCGCCTCCCAGCGGGTCAGCTGACCGCTCTCGCGGCCTTCGCGGATGCGCTCGGCCTGGCGGGCCTCGCGTCTGTCGATGCGGTCGCCGCGGCCGTAGCCGTCGTAGGCGCTGGCAGCGGTGGCGGTGACGACAAGGGTGACGGCAAGCAGGGACAGGGTCTTCAGGGTGTGCATGGGATTGCAGGTCCTTCAGGTTGCAGGGCAATTGTGTGCAAACAGATGCCATCCCCAACCTGAAACGGCACTGAACCCTACGGTCGGCTGCCGTTCATCCGAGCGCCGCGATTAGAACGATTCAAATCACCTGTCGGAAATTTGGCCGGCGGCAGCGCCGGAGTTTCTTGACATTCTCAATCAACATTTCCACTAAGGGCGCAGCGCTGCGGTCGGGATTTCCGCCGCAGCCCGATGAGGGCCCTGAACCCCTGCAAAATGGGAGGCTTGTAACGATGCTTGGTACACGCTCAGTACGGTTTGCCGCACACGCGCTGGCGCCTGTCAGTCTTCTGATGGTCATGGCCGCCAGCCCGGCGATGGCGCAGGGCGAGGTCAATGTCTATTCCTATCGCGAACCCCAGCTGATCGATCCGCTGGTGAAGGCGTTCACCGACAAGACCGGCATCAAGGTCAACATCGTCTATGCGGCAGCGGGGCTGAACGAGCGGCTGGCGGCGGAGGGCGCCAACAGCCCGGCCGATCTGCTGTTCACGGTCGACGCCGGTCGACTTTCGGAAGCCAAGGACGCGGGCTTGACGCAGCCCGTGAAACTGACGCCGGCACTGGAGGCGATCCCCAAGCAGCTGCGCGATCCCGACAACCATTGGTTCGGTCTGACGATGCGCGGCCGCGTGATTTACGCAGCCAAGGATCGCGTAAAGCAGGACGCCATCACCTACGAGGAGCTGGCCGATCCCAAGTGGAAGGGCAAGATCTGCTCGCGCTCGGGCCAGCACGTCTACAACACGTCGCTGCTCGCCACGATCATTGCCCACAAGGGTGAGGCGGCGGCCGAGGCATGGGCCAAGGGCTTCAAGGACAACCTGGCGCAGAAACCGGCCGGCGGCGACCGCGAGCAGGTGCGCGATGTGCAGTCGGGCAAGTGCGACCTTGCCATCGGCAACACCTATTACATGGCGCTGATGATGACCAACGCCAAGAACCCGGAGCAGAAGGATTGGGCGGCGGCCGTCAAGCTGCTGTTTCCCAACGCCGATGACCGGGGCACGCACGTCAACATCTCGGGCGCGGCACTGACCAAGCATGCGCCTAACAAGGACAATGCGATCAAGCTGATCGAATTCCTGGCTTCCGACGAGGCGCAGAAGATCTACTCGCAGCAGAACAATGAGTACCCGGTCAATGCGCACGTCGAGCCGTCCGACATCGTCAAGGGCTTCGGCAAGCTGAAGCCGGACACGCTGCCGCTCGAGAATATCGCCAAGTACCGCAAGAAGGCGTCCGAGATCATGGACAAGGTGCAGTTCGACGCCGGTCCGAGCGCCTGATCGCCTGGCCTTTGTGACAGGCCGATCGCCCGCGCCGGAAACGGCGCGGGCGATCGGCATTTCAGGCGGCTTGACTCAAGGAGTGAATTGAGGTTCACTTGCCGTGAACCTGGATTCATTGCTTGGGCGCCCATGGCCTACCGGCGTACTCCCTCCGTCGTCACCCGCCTCGAGGACAACCGGGCGCGCATCCTGGCGGCCGCGCGTGATCTGGTGGCCGAAGGTGGCTGGCGGCATGCCCATGTCGCGACCGTCGCCGACAAGGCCGGCGTGGCCACCGGCACGGTCTATCGCTACTTCCCTTCCAAGGCAGAGCTGTTCGCCGAGGTGCTGGCGATCGTGTCCAGCCGCGAGCGTGACGTGCTGGCGGCGATCGTCGATGGCGACGGCAGCCCGGCGGCGCGCCTGCGCGGCGCCGTCGAGGCGTTCGGCAAGCGCGCGTTGAGGGGACGCCGCCTGGCGCACGCCATGATCGTTGAGCCCTGTGAGCCTGAGATCGACCAGGCCCGCCTGGTGTGGCGAGCAGCCCTTTGTGAGGAGTTCGTGCGCCTGATCGGCATGGGCCAGGAGCAGGGCGCTTTCCGCCACTGCGATCCGCGCATCGCCGCCGCCTGCGTGGTCGGGGCGTTCATGGAAGCGCTGGTTGGCCCGCTGGCGCCCGAGGCGTTCGCCGATGCCGAGGCAGCGCAACACCTCATCGACCAGATCGCCGACAACTGCCTGGCCATCGTCGCCACGCTGCAAAACGTTGAGGCCACCAGGATCGGGAGGACGGCATGACCCAAGTCGCAACGGCTCGCGCATCCCACCAGGTGTTGAACCAGGCGCGCCCTGCCATCGGTTGGAACGCCTTCAGCGACGACCGATTGCTGGCCGCGCTGGTCGACCAATACGCACCATGGGTGAAGGACAAGGCGACGCGGCTGGGCGCTCATGCCGGCGACGCGGCCACGCAGGAGCTGGCACGTGCCGCCAATCGCCACACGCCGGAGCTCAAGACCCACGACCGCTTCGGCAATCGCATTGACTGGGTGGATTTTCATCCGGCCTGGCATGAGCTGATGGCGCTTGCCTTCGGCAGCGAGGTGCATGCGCTGGCCTGGACGGCGGGCAAGCCCGGCGCGCATGTCGCGCGCGGGGTGCTGTCCTACATCTGGAACCAGATCGAGCAGGGCGTCGGTTGTCCGCTGGGAATGACCTACGCCGCCTATCCGGGTCTTGCCCAGCCGCAGTTCGGCGCATGGCGGGACAAGATCCTGTCGACCCGCTACGACGGGCGGCCGCTGCCATTCACCAGCAAGACCGGCGCGACGATCGGCTATGCCATGACGGAAAAACAGGGCGGCTCGGACCTGCGGCAAACGCAGACCACCGCGCGTTTTGCCGAGAGCATCGGGCAAGGGCGCGTCTACCAGCTCAACGGCCACAAGTGGTTCTTCTCGGTGCCGGTGTCGGACGGCTTCTTCACCCTGGCCCGCGCGGACGCCGGCGTGTCGTGCTTTTTCGTGCCTGGGTTCCTGCCGGATGGGTCGCGCAATGGCGTTCGCATCCAACGTCTCAAGGACAAGTGCGGCAACCGTTCCAATGCCTCGAGCGAGATCGAGTATCACGACGCCTTGGCGTGGCTGGTCGGCGAGGAAGGCCACGGCATCCGCGAAATCCTGAGCCATGCGCACCTCACGCGACTGGATTTTGCCATCGGCTCGGCCGGGCTGATGCGCCAGGCGCTGACGCTGGCGCTCAGCCATGCGCAGTCGCGGCGCGGCTTCGGGCTGGCGCTGGCGGATCAGCCGATGATGACCAACATCCTGGCCGACCTCGCCATCGACAGCGAAGCCTCTACCCTGCTGGCGTTCCGCGTCGCCCGCGCCGTCGATGCGATGCAGCACAGCGAGGCCGAGCGCCACCTCGCACGCCTCGCCACGCCGCTCGCCAAGTTCTGGAATTGCAAGCGGGCGCCGGCCTTCGTGGTCGAGGCGCTCGAATGTCACGGCGGCAACGGCTTCATCGAGGAAAACCCGATGGCGCGTCTCTATCGGGAGGCGCCGCTCAACGCCATCTGGGAAGGCACGTCCAACATGATGTGCATGGACGTGCTGCGCAGCCTGCGCCGCAGCCCCGACAGTTCGCAGGTTTTCATGGCCGAGGTGTTGCGCGCACGCGGCGCCGACCGTCATCTCGATCGCTGGCTCGACAGGTTGGGCAGCGAGATCGCCCGGCCGCGCAACGACGACGGGCACGCCCGCCGCCTGTGCAACACGATGGCCTATGCGCTGCAGGCAGCCGAGCTGCACAAGCACGCCTCGGCGGAAGTGTTCGAGACGTTCTGCCGGTCCCGCCTGCAGGGCGACTGGGGGTACGTGTTCGGTACGCTCGACTCGACGCCCGAGCTGAAGACCATCGTCGAGCGAGCGACGGTTGTGCGGCACTAGCAGGAGCATGCCCTTGTCAGACTTCTGCGGAAAGGTGGCTGTGGTTACCGGCGCCGGCCGCGGCATTGGCCGTGCGACGGCGCTGGCGCTCGCCCGGCGCGGCGCCATCGTGGTCGCTGCCAACCGCCGCACCGATGACGGCGAGAAGCTCGTTGCCGAGATCGCAGCCAGCGGCGGCGCGGCGCACTTCATGGCAACCGACGTTGCCGAACCCGATGCGGTCAGGCGGCTTATGGATGGGACGATGGCGCGCTACGACCGCATCGACATCGTGTTCAACAACGCCGGTTATCAGGAGCCGCGCACCCCGCTCGCCGACACGCCCGAGGAGACGTTCGGCCGCGTGTTCGACACCAACACGCGGTCGGTGTGGCTCGGCATGAAGTACGCGCTGAGGCACATGCTGGCGCAAGGACGAGGTGTGATCGTCAACTGCGCGTCAGTGAGCGGCTTGCGCAATCCCAATCCCGGGCTGTCGCTGTACTCGGCATCCAAGGCTGCTGTGGTTTCGCTGACGCGCTCCGCGGCCATCGAGTATGCGCCTAAGGGCGTGCGCATCAATGCTGTGGCGCCTGGACGTGTCGTCACCGACATGATGCTCGGCTCGAAGATCATGGACATGAGCGCGGTCGCTGCCGGGCTGCCGCTGCGTCGCATGGGCCAGCCCGAGGAAGTGGCGGAGGCGGTTGCCTGGCTGGCTTCCGATGCTGCCTCATTCGTCGTGGGGCATGTGTTGTGCGCGGACGGCGGGTTCATGGCGCTCTAGGGCCATGGTCATGTCGATCCAGGCCGAACCGGCGCGTTGCGTGCCGGTCGGGAAGGGTTCAACCGCAACGGTCGCCGATCAAGCCGCAGGCATTCCTTGCCGACAAAGAGCGGGTTCACCGCGCAAACGCCGGCCGGCTTCGTCTCGCATTGTCGCTGACGCTTAGCCTGACCGCGGTGCGTCCTGGCGCAGCGCCGCGACCGCACCGGCATAACGCAGCGGCAAGGCGTTTGCCTGCACAAAGCCTGTGACGCTGCTCACGCCGGCCGGGGTTGCGCATGCTTATTGCAACAGCCTCACTGCAGTGGCCTCACTGCAATGGTCTCATTGTAACGGCGAGGCCAAGGCGCCGGTCCCCGTCGCCGATATCGTGCTCACGCTGATGCTCCGGGGTGGCGGTTTTTATTGCTACGCCCGCACCGCGGGCTTTGCGTTCGCCTGAGGCTCGATTGCGGCCGCGCCGGTGCAACGGATACCCGCCGAGCTGTGTGTCTGAATCACTCCCGCATCAGCCCGCCCAAACCGTGCGCGTCGCCGCGCCGTGCGCGACGCGCGCTGCACGCAGCGGCAAAGCTGCATGGGGGGTTGCGCGGTTGTGGCCGGCGGGACACAGCAAGCTTGTGCCATGGATTTCCCACAATCATGCCAGTTGTGCCCATTGACTCCCATATTATCCCATGTAATCCCATGAATGCCCATCGAAGCCGCGCACCGGCAATCGCCACCGAGGCGGCGTCGATGGGCGGGAAATGGCAGGTGGCGTTGGTCGAGTACGGCAGGGTTCGAAACGGGGGATGGACCGCTTTGTCTCGACATTCACGAACAAGATCGACGCCAAAGGCCGCGTCTCGGTTCCGGCGCCCTTTCGGGCCATTCTGGAGCGTGACGGCTATGCGGGTGGCATCTACTGCTACCCCTCGCTCGATGCTCCAGCGCTCGATGCAGGCGGGCAAAGCCTTGCGCAGAAAATCGACGGGCTTCTCGAAGGCCTGCCGGACTATTCGGACGAGCGCGACGAACTCAGTGTCGCGCTCTATGGTGACGTGCAGATCCTCAGCCTCGATCAGGACGGACGCATCGTGCTTCCTGAAGCGCTACGCGCCCACGCCGGCCTGGAAACCCACGTCACGTTTGTCGGCCTGGGCCAAAAATTCCAGATGTGGGAGCCCAAGCGCTTCCAAGAGCGGCGCGCGCAGGCTCGCCAGAAGGTCCAAGGTCACCGTCGCTTGTTCGGCGCGGGGCGCCGCCTCGATCGCGGGGATGGAGGCGGCGATGGGGGAGCACGGGAATGACGGCGCGGCGCGACACCCCTGCGGTCGAGGGTGTGCGCGGAGGGACATGGCGCCACGTTCCCGTGCTGCTTCCGCAAGTGTTGAACGCGCTCGCGCCGACCGGCGCGGAGGCCTACATTGACGGCACGTTCGGCGCCGGTGGCTACGCCGGCGCCATTTTGCAGGCCGCGCCGAACGCGCGCGTGCTGGCCATCGACCGTGATCCCGGTGCCATTGCTGCCGGCCAGGCGCTGGCGGCTGAGTATCAAGGGCGTCTGACGCTGCGCCAGGGCCGGTTCGGCGACCTCGACGCGATCGCCGCTCGCAACGGCTTTGCTCCCGCCGACGGCGTGGTGCTCGACATTGGCGTGTCGTCCATGCAGATCGATGATCCAGCCCGCGGCTTCTCCTTCCAGAGCGACGGCCCGCTCGACATGCGCATGTCGGCCAGCGGTCCGAGCGCCACCGACATCGTCAACACGGCGCAAGAGGCCCTGCTCGCCGACATCTTCTACCACCTGGGCGAGGAGCGCAGCGCGCGCGGCATTGCCCGGGCCATCGTGCGCCGGCGGGCCGAGGCACCTTTCAAGACGACGGGCGAGCTTGCCGCGCTGACCGCACGTGTGCTTGGCCGCGAGAAGATTGCGGGCCGGCATGCGGGGACCCGCACCTTCCAGGCGCTGCGCATTTACGTCAACGACGAGCTGGGCGAGCTGGCGCGCGGTCTGGCCGCGGCCGAGCGTGTGCTGGCCGCGGGCGGTCGCCTGGTGGTCGTCACGTTTCATTCCCTGGAAGATGGCCTGCTCAAACATTTCCTACGCGAGCGGGCGCTGCCGGAGGCGCGCGGGTCGCGCCATCTGCCGCCGGGCCCGGCTCCACTGAGGCCGCCGAGCTTCCGCTTGGACAATCCGCGCCCGATCAGTCCCACGCAGGCGGAGATCGATGCCAACCCCCGAGCCCGTTCGGCCAAGCTGCGGGTGGCGATTCGTACCGAGGCGCCGGCGTGGCCGGACGACAGCGCCGATTTGGCCTTTCCACGCCTTTGAGGTGCCGCACCAACGCGGGCCGAGGCCGGCCGTTTGACGGCCAACGCCAGCCACAATAAGAAGCCAAGCATGCGCGTGTGACGATCGGGAAGTCTGCGACATGGCAATCGGCTGTGAGGAAGCGGACGTCTCAATGTGAACAGCACGAGCCGATACGCCGAACGCACCCAGCACGAGCAATGATCGAGGGGCAATGCAGCTCCAGATGCTGACCGGTCCTGAGACCGCGGCTTCGCCGGGGTGGGGACACGTCGAGATCTCAGGCCTCACCGCCGACAGCCGCGAGGTGCAGCCGGGCTGGCTATTCGCGGCGCTGCCAGGGGCCAAGGCCGACGGCGCCCGCTTCGTGTCCGATGCGATCGCCAAGGGCGCTGCGGCGGTGCTCGTCAAGGCCGGCGCCGACGTCGCAGAGGCGGCGCACATTCCCGTGTTGGCATCGGCCGAGCCGCGCCGTGCTCTGGCCCTGATGGCTGCCCGATTTTTCGCCGCGCAGCCGGACAAGATCGTCGCCGTCACCGGTACCAGCGGCAAGACTTCGGTGGCCGAGTTCACGCGCCAGATCTTCGCCGCCCGCGGCCGCAAGGCCGCCTCACTCGGCACCATCGGCCTGGTGAAGCCGGATGGCAGCGTGTACGGCGGCCTCACCACGCCCGATCCCGTGACCCTCCACCGGACGCTGGCTGAACTGGCCGGTGAGGGCTTTACGCATCTCGCATTCGAGGCATCCTCGGACGGCTTGGCCCAGCATCGGCTCGATGCCGTCAAGCTCAAAGCCGCGGCGTTCACGAACCTCGGGCGCGATCATCTCAATACGCATCACACCGTCGAGGCCTACCGTGATGCAAAGCTGCGACTGTTCACCGAGTTGCTGCCTGCCGACGGCGCCGCCGTGCTCAACGCCGACACGCGCAACGCGAACGAAGAGCTGATCCTGCGCCTCGCCCTCTCCTGCGGTCGCAGGGCGATGACCGTGGGCACGAGGGGCGAAACGCTGAAGCTTGAGAGCGTGGCTCGCGACGGGTTCGCCCAGCGCCTCACGGTTCGCCACGCGGGTAAAAGTTACGCCATCCGGCTGCCGCTGATCGGCGACTACCAGGCGGCGAATGCGCTGCTGGCTGCGGGGCTCGCCATCGCCACGGGCGAGGCGGCCGACGCCGTGTTCGGCGCGCTCGAAACGCTGAAGGGCGTCAAGGGGCGCCTGGAAATCGCCGGTGAGCTGCGCGGCGGCCTGGTGGTCATCGACTATGCGCACAAACCCGATGCGTTGATCGCGGCCCTCGATGCGTTGCGGCCATTCGCGCCGGGCAAGCTCGTGTGCGTGTTCGGCTGCGGCGGTGACCGTGACAAGGGCAAGCGCCCGATCATGGGCCAGATCGCCGCCGCCAAGGCCGACACCGTGATCGTCACCGACGACAACCCGCGCAGCGAGAAGCCGGAAGCGATCCGTGCCGAGATTCTCGCCGGCGCGCCGGGTGCGATCGAGATCGGCGATCGTGCCGAGGCCATCCGCAGCGCCGTGCAGGGGCTGGCCAAGGGCGATGTGCTGCTGGTGGCCGGCAAGGGCCACGAGACCGGGCAGATTATCGGAGCGAGGGTGCTGCCCTTCTCCGATCACGCTGCCGTACAGGCCGCGCTGGCGGAGGCGCCCATCCATGACTGAGCCCTTGTGGCAATGGGACGAGTTGTCGGCGGCAGCCGGCGCCCGCCCGGAAGGCACGCCGTCGAAGCCGATCACGGGCTTCTCGATCGACACGCGCACGCTCAACCCGGGCGATGTGTTCGTCGCCCTGCAAGACACCCGCGACGGCCACGCGTTCGTTGGCCAGGCCTTCAAGGCGGGCGCAGCCGCTGCCATCGTTGCCAACGGCTATGAGCGTCAACCCGAGGATGGTCCGCTGCTGCGCGTCGAGGATCCCCTGCGCGGGCTGCAAGGCGTGGGTCGCGCGGCCCGCATTCGCGCCGACGCCAAGATCGTTGCCATCACCGGCAGCGTCGGCAAGACGGGAACCAAGGAAGCCCTGCGCTTGTGCCTGTCGACCCTGGGCGCGACGCACGCGTCGGAGAAGTCCTACAACAACCACTGGGGCGTGCCATTGACGCTCGCCCGCCTGCCGAAGTCGGCGCAATACGGCGTGTTCGAGATCGGCATGAACCACGCGGGCGAGATCACGCCCCTGACCGAGATGGTGCGCCCGCACGTGGTCGTCATCACGACCGTCGAGCCGGTGCACCTCGCCCAGTTCCAATCGGTCGAGGACATCGCCGAGGCCAAGGCAGAGATCCTCAATGGGTTGGTGCCCGGCGGCGCGGCCGTGCTGCCCCGCGACAATGCGCATTTTTCGCTGCTGCGCGATCGTGCCACGGCCATCGGCGCGCGGCTCATCACGTTTGGCTATCACGACGAAGCGGATTTTCGCTGCGTGCAGGTGGAGCTCGGCCCCAAGGGCTCGTCCGTGATCGCCGGCCAGGGCTCGCAGCGCTTCCCCTACAAGGTGGGTGCTCCCGGTGAGCACTTCGTGCGCAATTCGCTGGCGGTGCTGGCGACGCTGCGTGCACTCGGCGCCGACATCATGAAGGCGTTGCCGGGACTGGCATCGGTCGCGGCCGCCACGGGGCGCGGCGCGCGCACCCTGCTTGGTGCGCCGGATGGTCAAATCCTGCTGATAGATGAGAGCTATAATGCCAACCCCGCCTCCATGCGCGCGGCGCTGGCGGCCATGGCCACCACGCCGCGCGAGGAGTTCCCGCGCCGCGTTGCCGTGCTGGGCGACATGTTGGAGCTGGGCGACGCCGCCGAGGCGTTGCACCGCAGCCTCAAGGAAGCGGTTGACGCGGCCGGCACCGATCTGGTCTTTGCGTGTGGCCCGAATATGAAGCTACTGATGGATGACCTTGCGCCCTCCCGTCGCGGCTCCTGGGCCGCTTCCTCGTCCGAGCTGACCGATGCTCTGCTGGACGCGGTGCGCCCCGGCGACGTGGTGATGATCAAGGGCTCGCTGGGCTCGCGCATGGCGCCGCTGGTGGCGGCCATGCTGACCCGCTTCGGCAAGGCGCCTGGAGGGACGTAATGCTCTATATGCTGGTGAGTTTCAGCGAGCAGCTGGGGCCGCTGAACGTTTTTCGCTACATCACCTTCCGCACCGGCGGCGCCATCATGACGGCGCTGTTGTTCGTGTTCCTGTTCGGGCCGGTGATCATCGACCTGTTGCGCCTCAAGCAGGGCAAGGGCCAGCCAATCCGCGAGGACGGCCCGCAGACGCACCTGGCCAAGAAGGGCACGCCGACCATGGGCGGGCTCATGATTCTGTCGGGCGTCACGGTATCGACCTTGCTGTGGGCAAACCTCAGCAACTGGTACGTGTGGATCGTGCTGTTCGTGACACTCAGCTACGGCGCCATCGGCTTCTACGACGACTACGTCAAGGTGAAGGGCGGCAAGAGCGCGGGCGTGTCCGGCAAGGTGCGCTTCCTGGCCGAGGTGATCGTGGCGGGGCTTGCCGCATGGATGGTCATGCGGCTCGGTGCCGGCGAGCTGTCCTCCTCGCTGACGGTGCCGTTCTTCAAGAACGTGGTGCTGCCGCTCGGCGCGTTCTTCTTTGTTCTGCTCGGCATCGTCGTGATCGCCGGCGCGGGCAACGCCGTCAACCTAACCGATGGCCTCGACGGCCTGGCCATTGTGCCGGTGATGATTGCCGCGTCCACCTTCGGGCTGATTGCCTACCTGTCCGGCAACGCCAATTTCGCGCGCTACCTGCAGATCCACTACGTGCAGGGTGCCGGTGAGCTGGCCATCATCTGCGGCGCGCTGATCGGTGCCGGCCTCGGCTTCCTGTGGTTCAACGCGCCGCCCGCCATGATTTTCATGGGCGACACCGGCTCGCTGGCCTTGGGCGGCGCGCTCGGCGCGATTGCGGTCGCCACCAAGCACGAGATCGTGCTGGCCATCGTCGGCGGCCTGTTCGTGCTCGAGACGCTGTCGGTGATCATCCAGGTGGCGTCGTTCAAGCTTACGGGTAAGCGTGTCTTTCGAATGGCCCCGTTGCACCATCACTACGAGCAGAAGGGTTGGAAGGAATCGACCGTGGTGGTGCGCTTCTGGATCATCTCCGTGGTGCTGGCACTGATCGGGCTCGCCACCCTGAAGCTGCGCTAGGGAGGCCTGCCCCCGGCGAAACAGGGTGTCGGTGGGGGACCCTTCAAGCTCTGGCACCGATCTGGGCCGGGCAGCTTGCTGCAGCCAAGAACGTGCGTTACCGGCATCGACCGACTTCCTCCAGGCATGGGCCATGATGCACCACGCGAACCTTGGCCATGGCCTGATCGAGCAACATCGTCAGATTGCTCGATTATCACCGATCGGCGAAGCCGGCGGGGCGGGCCGTCACCTTATGTGTCTGGTCACGCTGCCGGCTCCTCGCGTATGACTGCGCCGATGACGCCCATCACAACATTCGCCGGCCGCAC
>DASTOW010000253.1:0-4222 GCA_035762425.1 Hyphomicrobiaceae bacterium
CGCGTATCACAAGGTCAAGCGGTGGCGCATTGCAACGAGGACCTACCGGCATGGCAACGACAAAGGCAAAGATCCCCCCCAAGCCCACCATCGCGCCCGAGGAATGGGAGCGGCGCATCGATCTCGCCGCCGCCTTCCGCCTGGTGCACCTGTTCGGTTGGTCGGATCTGCTGGCGACGCACCTGTCCGCGCGTGTGCCTGGGCCCGAGCATCACTTCCTCATCAATCCGTTCGGGCTGCTGTTTGAGGAGATCACCGCGTCCAACCTCGTCAAGGTCGACGAGCAGGGCAACATCCTGAGCGATACCGAATACGAGATCAATCCGGCCGGCTTCACCATTCATAGCGCCGTGCACATGGCGCGACCCGAAGCCGCCTGCTGCATCCACACCCATACACAGGCCGGCACCAGCGTGGCGACGCAACAGGACGGTTTGCTCCCCATCACCCAGCATGCGCTCGCCGTCATCGCTCAGACCGGCTATCACGCCTACGAGGGCATCGCGACCGACCTGTCGGAGCGCGAGTCGATTGCGCGCGACCTCGGCACCAACAACGTGCTGATCCTGCGCAACCACGGCCTGTTGACGGTCGGCCGCACGGTCGGCGAGGCCTGGATGTGGATGTACCGGACCGAGCGCGCGTGCCGCATGCAGGTCGCCTTCCAGCAGACCGGCGCTGCGCTATCGCCGATTCCCGAGGAGGTGCAGCGCGTCACCATCGAGCGCAACCGCTTCAACAATTCCGAGAAGGGCTACCGCCCGATCGGCAAGCGTGAATGGCCGGCCCTGCTGCGCAAGCTCGACCAGGAGAGCCCCGGCTACCGCGATTAAACACTGCTGTTGTGTCGCCCCTTCAGCGCGGGCGGCGCACTCGGCAGCGCCGCGCGCACGCGTCGCGCACGCCTAGCGCAGGCCTGGCGCAGGCCCAAGCGCACTGAGCCCGCGACCGCGGGCCAGGCCGCAGTTGCAGCCGGCCATGCGCCAGCAGGCACCGCTTGTTGCTGACGGCTCCGGCGCAGCGAGCCAACTGACCTTCTGCTGGCGCAACGCCTCGCCCGGGCCAGCGCTTACGACGCTTGGGCTCGCACCCGCCGCGACGCCGCGCGCGGCCGCCCCTCGTTGAGCCCCGCGTTGAGGCCAAGGTGCAAGCATGGTGATTACGGTGCGGACTAAGTGATTACGATGCGGAGTGATTACGATGCGGACTGGCGGGGTAGTTGTCGGCGGGAACACTGCCGGCGCGCAAAGCCCCAACTTTTCCGTCCTCAACAGGACGGACTGCATGGTGCAATCGCCAGGACAGTCGCAGGGACTAGTGTCGGGTACCGCCCTGCAGCTTCGCCATCTCGTCTTTGAGCTTTAGTTTTTGGAGCTTCAATTGGGTGATTTGAACATCATCGGCGCCGGGTCTCGCCATTTCTTCTCTGATCCTACGCTCCAGAACCCGGTGCTTTTCGGTAAGCTCTGCAAGATGCGCAGCTAGCGTCATATCGGCCCTCCTTTTGAGCGTTGAAGGCGCTTGGAGTGTGGCACGCATGTAACGTCTTGTCTAACCGCCGAATCGCTCACTTGAGCAAATTCTGGGGATGGATAGGTCAAATTTGATCGATTTTGCTTGCATTTGCGCGCCTTGCCAGGCTTGCGCTTACACGTATAAGTGACGATAGTAGACGAACAAGTGCAGGCGGCTTTCCCGGGCGTTTCCCAAGGGCATGCAGCGACCGGACGAGCGCGAGCTCCGCGAGCAATTGGCACGGCTGAGAGCCGAGCACCGCGATCTCGACACCGAGATCGTGGCGCAGGAAGAATTGGGCAGGGTTGATCAGTTGCATATCAAGCGGTTGAAGAAGCGTAAGCTGGCGCTCAAGGACCAGATCACGGCTCTGGAGGACCAGCTGCTGCCGGACATCATCGCCTGAAGCCGGCATGCAATGTTGGGCGGGCGTCAACGGCCTCAGTCCAGCGTCGATCTTGCAAGGCGCGCGTGTCTCCTCTTTAAGTCGTCGTTTCGCTAGGTTGTGAGCTGCGCGCACGCGCCAGGAAGAGCATATGGCTCCACAAGCCAAAGTCGGCATCATCATGGGAAGCGTGTCCGATTGGGCAACCATGAAACGCAGCGCCGACATCCTGGGCGAACTGGGCGTGCCCTACGAAACCAAGGTCGTGTCCGCGCATCGCACCCCCCGGCGCCTCTATGCCTACGCGGAAGGTGCCAAGAACCGCGGCCTGAAGGTGATCATCGCCGGCGCCGGCGGAGCCGCCCACCTGCCGGGCATGGCTGCAGCGCTCACCACCTTGCCCGTCCTCGGCGTGCCGGTAGCCAGCAAGGCGCTGTCGGGCCAGGACAGCCTGCTGTCGATCGTGCAGATGCCGGCTGGAGTGCCGGTTGGCACGCTGGCGATCGGCGAGGCGGGCGCCACCAACGCCGGCATCCTCGCCGCGCAAATCCTGGCCCTCGAGGACGCCGAACTCGCAAAGCGGCTCGAGGCGATGCGCAAGCGCCAGACGGCGGACGTCCCCGAGGCCCCGCCGGACAATGCCTGACACTGCGCCTTACGCGCCGCTGCCGCCCGGCTCGACGATCGGCATCCTGGGCAGCGGCCAACTCGGCCGCATGCTGGCGCTGGCCGCCGCGCGGCTCGGCCTCAAGACGCACATTTACTGCGAGGAGAGCGGCCCGGCATTCGACGTTGCCACGCGCACCACCAAAGGCACCTTCGCCGACAACGCAGCACTCGATGCATTTGCCGCTGAGGTCGCCGCCGTCACCTACGAGTTCGAGAATGTGCCGATCGCCGCCGCGGAGCAGTTGGCCAAACATGTGCCTGTGCGGCCCGGTGCCAAGGCGCTGGCCGTCTCGCAGGATCGGCTCACCGAGAAGCAATTCATCGCCGGCCTCGGCATTCCCGTGGCACCCTTCCACGCCGTTGCCACCGTCGATGACATCGCCCCGGGCCTCGCCGCATTTGCGGGTCCCGCGATCTTGAAGACGCGCCGGTTCGGCTACGACGGCAAGGGTCAGTCTGGCGTGCGCTGCGCCGAGGACGCGCCGGCAGCGTGGCGCGAGATCGGCATGCGCGCTGCCGTGCTCGAGAAGCGCATCGTGTTCGCGCTCGAGATTTCCACACTCGTGGTGCGCGCTGCCGACGGCACGCTTGCCTTCTACGACTGTCCCGCCAACACGCACGAGGGCGGCATCCTGCGCCGTTCCGTGGTGCCGTCGGGCCTGCAGCCGGCCGATCTCGGCCGGGCACGCGAGATCGCCGCCGCGATTGCCGAAGCGCTCGGCTACGTTGGCGTACTCGCGGTCGAAATGTTCTACCTGGGACCCGACGTGCCTCCGCCAGCCCGGCTGATGGTCAACGAGATCGCGCCGCGGGTGCACAACAGCGGCCACTGGACCATCGAGGCTTGCAGCATCAGCCAATTCGAGAACCACATGCGGGCGGTGGCCGCCTGGCCGCTCGGCTCGACCGAGCGCCACAGCGATGCCGAGATGGTCAACCTGATCGGCAAGCAGGCTCTGGATTGGCTGCGGCCGGCGGCCGAGCCCGGCACCTGCCTGCACCTGTATGGCAAGCGCGAGGCCCGTGACGGGCGCAAAATGGGCCACCTGACCCGCCTTCGGCCCAAATCCGGCTGATATCCACCCACGGCGAACATGCACGGCCCTACCTTCAGCCTGACCGGTGCCGGGCGCGTCGGCGGCCGCGCAGCCGCTGGCACCACACTATTGAGAAATCGAAGAATAAGAGAGCCTTGGCACCAGCACGCGTGCAACCATTTGCCCGCATGAACGTTGCATGACGGGGGAAGGCGCACCGTGTCGGTGGCCATCAACATCGCGTGCGCTTGTGCAACGTTGGGAAATCCGGCCGTGGACGAGGGGGCAGAGGTAAAGCGGGCTGAGGGTAGCCCCCGAGCTACGGCAAATACGCCATCTGAGACCATCGCGCTGCCCGAGCACGAGCCCTGGTGGCGCGAGTTCGCCAACGCGCTCCCCGCCGCCATCTACATGACGGATGCCCACGGGCGCCTCACGTTCTACAACGAGGCGGCGGCCGAGCTGTGGGGCAGGCATCCCGAGCTTGGCCAGACCGAGTGGTGCGGCTCCTGGAAGCTGTACCGGCCAGACGGCACGCCAATGCCGCACGATGAATGCCCCTTGGCCATCACCCTGAAATCGGGTGTAGCGGTGCGCGGAGTGAAAGCCTTGGCCG
>DASTOW010000254.1:0-5518 GCA_035762425.1 Hyphomicrobiaceae bacterium
AGCGCGCGACCGTTTCGGCGATGGCGGCCTCGACGCTCGACCGCTCGGTGACGTCGCAACGCACGAAGTGGCCATCGCCTCCAGAATTGGCGGCGCGCGCTCGCGCCGAGCGGGCGGCGGCCTCGCCGGCCGCGGCATCGATGTCCGCCACGACGACCTTGGCGCCCTCCTCGGCAAATCGCTCCGCCGTGGCCCTACCGATGCCACCGCCGCCACCGGTAATGAAGGCAATCTTACCTACTAGGCGAGCCATCGCGTCGTTCCTCTCATGATGCCGCTAGGCCAATTGGTGCGGTTTAAGCTCGGGCCAGGTGATTGGCACTTCGCAAGCGCCGCGCGTTATCTCGATGGGAGCGATTGCGTCCCGCTTCGCGGCCACATTGCGGTTGCCGGAAGCCCAATTGTCTTGGTTCACTGGGGCAGTCCGCCCACTCAGGGTTGGCATGGCCGTTGCTCGCAAAAATCTCGCCTGCTTCACGCCCTCACGGTTGCGGCAGGTAGCGCGAGATCGAGGTCTCCTTGCAGGTGATGAACTCCAGTAGTGCCGGCACACCCTTGCTGGTCTGCTCGATGCCGCGCTTGATGGCCGACACAATGTGCGCTGGCTCCGTGATGCGCTCGCCATAGCCGCCGAAGGCGCGTGCCATCGCGGCGTAGTCGCCGGAAATGTCGGTCGAACGGTACTTCTCAGTCGAAATCGGCATGACCTTGAGCTCAATCGCCATCGAGAAGTTGTTGAACAGGACTGACAGGATCGGGATGCGCTCGCGCACCGCTGTCTCGAAGTCCATGCCGGTAAAGCCGATGGCCGCGTCGCCCCAGACATTGATGCACAGTTTGTCGGGACACGCGAGCTTGGCGCCCATGGCGAGGCCCAGCCCGTAGCCGAGCTGCGTAGTCTTGCCCCAGCCCAGATAGGTCAGCGGCTCCCGCGTGACCCAGAACGGGGAGAGCTGGTCGCGCGGGCTGCCGGCATCATGGGTGATGATCGTGTTGGCGACATCGACGGTGCGCAGGAGGTCCCAGATCACGCGGTAAGGTGACAGCGGCACCTCATCCGAGGTCAGCTTCGGCTTCCATTGCGTGAGCCATGCCTCCCGCATATCGGCGATTTCGCGCACCACCTGGGCCCGGTCGCGCGGCGTCGGAATAAGGGTGGCAAGCTCTGCGAGGAGGCCATCGAGGGTAAGCCCGGCATCACCGACCAGCGCGATCTGCGCCGCAACGTCCTTGTTGATGTGGTCGGCGTCGAGAGTGGCGTGGATAATCGTCTTGTGCTTGGGCATGGCCACCCCGAAGTTGGTCTCCGTGAAGCTGCACCCAATCCCAAAAATGACATCGGCCTGGTCGAGGAAGTGGCGCACGGTTTTGGGGACGGCAAGTCCGCCCGAGCCGAGCGCGAGTTCGTGAACCTCAGGAAAGGCGCTCTTGCCCCCGAGGCTGGTGGTGACAGGCGCACCAAGCAGCTCTGCCAGCTGCTGCAGCTGTTTCCAGGCCCGTGCCCAGTGCACGCCTTGGCCAGCATAGATGACGGGACGCCTGGCCTCGGCCAGCATGCGCGCCGCCTCGCGGACGGCTGCGGTCTCGGGACCAAACCGGCCGGTGGACACAGGGGCATAGTCGAGGGGGCCGGGTAGTTCCTCATTCCATAAATCGGCGGGGACCTCCACCAGGACCGGGCCGCCACGGCCGTTGCGCAGGCGCGAGAAAGCGCGCCGCATGACGTTGGGCACCTCGGCGGCGGCAACGACCGGCTCGGCCGATTTGGTGATGCCACGCATCTGCCTGACCGCGTGGTAGTTGGGCTCTATGTGGGCGATGCGGCGCGGATAGCCACCGGGCACGACCAGGATCGGCACCGATTCAGCGAAGGCCTGAGCAATGCCGCCGTAGGCATTTTCGGTGCCCGGACCATGCTGCATGCAAAAGACGCCGATCTTCCTGCCTGAGGTCATGCGCGAGATGGCATCGGCCATGTGCAGGCCGATGCGCTCTTGGCGGACCATGATGGGGCGGATATCCGCGGCTGCCGCAAACTCGATGAGATGGTTCACTGGATATCCGAGGAGGATCTCCACGCCCTCGCGCTTCATGATTTCCGCAATCGCCGCTCCCACTTTCATGTCGACGAGCTCCCGAGTTTGCCCACTTACACGGCGGATGGCTTCACGTGCCGAATGCGCCTACGCTGGCACAGAGTGTTCACAGTGGCACAATGCCGACGCCCCGCCCACACCCAACAATGGCGGTGAGCCTGGTATGGAACCTCCGCGCATCCAGGTCACCCATCAGCAAGGGCAGGTGTAGGCCGCCAAACACGGCGAAGCTCGGGCGTCGAGGGGAGCAACGACATCGGCGCTTCGTCCCGTTGGTCGTTTGCGCGCGGACGGACGCTTCGGGCTCCCACAATGTCCGATTTCGGAGCCGAAGCGGCCGTCGTTGTCGCTCCGACCAGACCTCGCTGCCTTTGGCCGATAACCTCAGGCGCTTTCCGCAAGGCCGTATGTGCTCCCACGCCGCCAACTCACTAATTCGGGCCGTTGGTCACGTGCATCGATATGGAAAGTTGGACGCAGAACAGGCTGCGCCTTAGAATGCACGCGCATAGCGATTTCGCTACTAATCGATGGGTATTCAGGGGCTATTCGATCCTTCTCGCAGGCCCACGAAATCGGGGAGCGTGCCATGCACGGAGGGGTGGCGAGACTTCGCGTTGCGCAGCTTGCATCCGCAGCGGTAGTCGTCCTGGCAGTCGGGCTGCTCGGCGCCGAGCAGGTGTCAGGTTTGACGCTCGAAGAAGCGCGCGAACGCTGTCGGGAAACTGTCGGCAAACCGATTGTCCAAGCCTGCATGAGAGCCCAGGGTGCCGGCGCCGACCGGGAAGCTTGCCGGGCCCAGGCAACACCGCAGGTGCGCGCCTGCATAGAAAAGGCAATGCATGCAGCGCACGGGCGCGCCAACGTTCCGGTCGCCCTGCCGATAGAAAAGAAAGCTGCGCCTTCCCAACTCAATTCGCTGCCGGCGGGTTTCGTTGCTCCGCCACGCACGATCAGCGACATCACCGCCATCCTCGATGGCGAGAAGCCAGACGCCGACAAGATCGAGAAGCGCAAGGTGGCCGCCGATGCGGCGGCTCCAACCAACATCGAGCGGGCCGATCTGGCCTGGTTTTATTACACGCGGGGCAACGCGCGGGCGCAGCTGGGACGACTGAACGAGGCCATCGATGACGCCAACAAAGCGTTGGAGACTGGCCGCGGCGTCGTCGATGCCAACAGAATGGGCCGCTTTCAGCAGTTTGCCGGCCTGCAATATTCGGTCGCCGGCAACCCGAAGAAGGCACTTTCGATTTTTGCGGCTCAGGCGCGCGACACCAACGTACAAGGTGCGAAGGGTTTCCGCTTCAACGGCCACCGCAATATCGCCTGGCTCCTGATCCAGATGGGCGACATTCCTCAAGCCGATGCCTACTTGCGCCGCAGTCTCACGCTGATGCAAGAGGCACGGACCAGCGGCATGCCGGCTTGGCGCGAAAGCTACGCCCTCCTGGGTCAGTCATGGGAGGCCGATCTCGAAACGCACCGCGCCATCATCTTCGAGGCGCGCGGACAATTCCGCGACGCGGAAGCCGCATATACGCTGGCCGAGCAGCGCATCCGGGCATCGGTAAAGGGCGTCACCAGTCAAAAGAACGCTCCGCCGGAAGCGCAAATCCTACAGGCCGCCGACAACTTGGTCCTCAACCAGGCTCGGATGAAGGCCCGGCAGGGTCGCCTCGCCGAGGCGGAGGCCGATGCGCGTCGCGCACTGCTGGCTCGATTGCAGGATCAGGGCAAGTACCACCCTCTGACCTCGCGGTTCGTGAGCGGCCTGGCCGAGATCCTGGTGGAGCAGGGCCGCTATGAGGAAGCCGAACGGCTGGTGCGCGCCGCTTTTGACATCAGTCGCACGGTCGGCGTCGCCGAAGATTCACAAGCCGTCGCACAACAGCTCTTGGCCTTGGGCAGCATCCTGACCCTGCAGCAGAAGTCGGCAGAGGCTGCCGTCGTATATGCGGACCTCGACAAGGCGATTGCCAGATGGGATCCACAGCGCCGCCAACCGATTGATCTAAACACGTCGCGTATCACCTCGCTGTATGCATCAGGCCAGATCGAGGCCGGGCTCGCGGCCGCTCAGGAGCTGCTCAAGCGGGAGAGCACGCTGCTCGGCGAAAAGCACTTCAGCACGGCCGCCGCGCGCGGCACGCTGGCGGTCGGATACATGCGCGCCGGCAGGCATGCCGACGCGGTGCGCGAGTTCAAGGCGGCCATTCCGATTCTGATGGCGGCAGCGCGTGAGAATGCCGACGACGACAACACGACTGCTGTCGTGGCAAGGAGCGCGCGCTTGCAGAGCATCGTCGAGGCCTACGTCAGCCTGCTCACGCAAAGGCAGGCGGGGGGCGGTGACGACGTGGCGGCCGAGACCTTCCACCTTGCCGACGCGATTCGCGGCCAGTCTGTGCAGCAGGCACTGACGGCTTCGAGCGCGCGCATGTCGGCGAAAGATCCCGCGCTCGCCGACCTCATTCGCAAGGAGCAGGATCTGACCAAGCAGGTGAACGCACAACTCGGCACGCTCAACAATGCGCTCGCCCTGCCTGCGAGCGAGCGCGATGACAGTGTGATCAAGGCACTCAATGCCTCCATTGAAACCGTTCGGGCCGATCGCGACAAGGCGCGCACGGACATCAGGCGCGGCTTTCCTGCGTACGCCGACTTGATCGAGCCTCGATCGCCTGGCGTGGACGATGTGAGAGCCTCTCTTCGCGACGATGAAGCCTTGCTGTCGTTCTATTTCGGGCAACAGAACAGCTTCGTGTGGGTAGTCCCCAAGAGTGGGCCGGTGGCATTCGAGACAATCGCGGCCACGCTCGGTGACCTTGAAAGCATGGTGCGCCGACTGCGGGAGCCCCTCGAGGCACCGGGCGAAACGATCTCGGACATACTGCCGTTCGATCTGAAGCTCGCCCATGAACTCTATGGCATGCTTCTCAAGCCGGTCGAGGCTGGCTGGAAATCGGCCAAGAGCCTGATCGTAGTGACAAACGGCGCGCTCGGCTTGCTGCCTCTCTCCCTCCTGCCAACCGCACCTTCCGAGGTGACCGAAGCCGCGGACCTGCCGTTTGAGGGTTATCGCAAGGTGCCGTGGCTGATGCGCTCGCATGCCGTCACCATGGTGCCGTCCGTCGCGGCTTTGCGCACGCTGCGGCGGTTGCCGCAGGCATCAGCCAAGCGCGAGCCGCTGATTGGCTTCGGCGATCCCTATTTCAGCGTCGAACAGGCGGCCGAGGCCGACAAGGCCGGTCAACCGTTGCAGGTCGCCGCAGCCAGCCGCGGCATCCCCCTGCGGCGCCGCGCCGTAATAAAGACGCGGCAAGTGGACAGTGCCGACCTGGCCCTATTGCCTCGCTTGCCTGATACCGCGGAGGAGCTCACATCGATGGCGCTGTCCCTGCAAACCGATCCCTCGAAAG
>DASTOW010000255.1:0-3132 GCA_035762425.1 Hyphomicrobiaceae bacterium
CTTTCGAGGCGGGCGCTGCGCTGGGCGAATGTGGAGGTCAGCCGCGAGAGAATGCTGCGGTCGACCTTGACGCCCGCTCTCTCCATGTCGGCAAGCACGCGCACCATCGGCCGCTCCAGCGTCTCGTAGACGGTGGAGACCCGCTCAGCGGCGAGCCGCGGCTTCAGCGCGTGCCACAGCCGCAGCGTGACGTCGGCATCCTCGGCCGCATATTCGGTGGCCTTTTCGAGCGGCACCTGGGCGAAGGTCTTGTCCGATTTCTTGGCGCCGGGCGCATGGTCGAGCACCTGCGCGAAGGGGATACAGGTGTGCCCGAGATGACGCTCGGAGAGTGAATCCATGCCGTGTTGGCCCTTGCCGGCGTCGAGGGCGTAGGACAGCAGTATCGTGTCGTCGAGCGGGCCCAACGTTATGCCGTGCCGGGCCATCACCAGGCAGTCGTATTTCAGGTTCTGGCCGATCTTGAGCACCGAAGGGTCCTCGAGCAGCGGCCGCAGCACTGCCAGCGCCTCAGCCACCGGCACCTGCTTGGGATGCGCATCGCCGAAATCGAAGGCGCCGGACGCCGCGCGATGGCCGAGCGGCACGTAGCAGGCCCGCCCCGGCGTCACCGCCATCGAGAAGCCGACGAAGTCGGCCTGCATCGGGTCGAGGCTGGTGGTCTCGGTGTCGAAGGCGAAGCGGCCGGCGGCGCGCGCCTCGGCGATCCAGGCCTCGAGCCTGGCCAGGTCGGTAACGGTCTCGTATTTCGAGCGGTCGACGGCCAGGCCCTTCAACTTGGAGCTGATGGCGGTCACGGCGGCCTGCGGGGAGGCCTCGCTAGCTGCCGGGGCGGTGGCTTTGTCGGGTGCGCGAGTTGAGCTGCCATCGGGCACGCTGGCGTGTGCCTCCGCACGTGTCTTCGGCCCGGAGGGCGGCGGCACCTCGGCGCCCAGACCCTCGGCGATACGCTTGGTGAGCGTCGCGAACTCCATCTCGCGGAGGAAGCCAAGCAGCGTCTTGGCATTCTGCTCCTGCACACCTAGGCGCTCGATCGGCACCTCGACATCCACGTCAGCCTTGAGCGTAACGAGATCGAGCGACAAGCGCGCCTGCATGGCAAACTCGGTGAGCTTCTCGCGCCGCTTCGGCTGCTTGATCTCACCCGCCCGCTGCAACAGCGTCTCCAGATCGCCATACTCGTTGATCAGCTCGGCCGCGGTTTTGACGCCGATGCCCGGCACGCCCGGCACGTTGTCGGTCGAATCGCCGGCCAACGCCTGCACGTCCACTACCTTGTCGGGTGGGACACCGAACCGCTCGCGCACTTCGTCCACGCCGATTGTGCGGTTCTTCATGGTGTCGAGCATGCTAATGCCGGGCCGGACCAGCTGCATCAGGTCCTTGTCGGAGGAGACGATGGTCACGTCGCCACCAGCCGCCACCGCCTGCATGGCGTAGGTGGCGATCAGGTCGTCGGCCTCGAAGCCCAGCTGCTCGAGGCAGGCGACGTTGAAGGCCTTCACCGCGTTGCGGATCAGCGGGAACTGCGGAACGAGTTCCTCCGGCGCCGGCGGCCGGTGCGCTTTGTAGTCCTGGTAGATCTCGTTGCGGAAGGTCTTCTCGCTGACGTCGAAGATGACGGCCAAATGGGTTGGGCCACTCGACTTGCGCGAATCCTGCAGGAGCTTCCATAGCATGGCGCAGAAGCCGTGCACCGCTCCGACCGGCAAGCCGTCCGAGGGCCGCGTGAGGGGGGGCAGGGCGTGGAAGGCACGGAAAATATAGCCCGAGCCGTCGATCAGGTAGACGTGGCTGCCCTTGATGATGGGCACCGGCTCACCATCGGGCACGCTGCAGGAGGCAGCCGGACGGGTGGTGGATTTGCTCTGTTTCGCTGAGGATGTGGCCATGGCCGCGCACTATAGGCGGGCCGGCCAGAAAGTCAGCTCGGTTATGCACGGGGGTAGGCCCTAGGCCCGATCAGGCCGCCGCGCGTTCGGAAAGCTGTCGACAGACGCAAAATACGGCTTGATGTCCAGCAGCGGCGTGCCATCGATGCAGTCGACGTTGCGCACTTTGAGCGTCGTCCCGGTGATCCCAAGAAGCTCGACCGCGGCGAGTGCGATCGGGTTGGGCCGCACCGGAGAGCGCAGCGCGAACGTCCCGCGCGGCGCCGCCAGGTGCGCAGGGAGCTGCTGGATCAGATCGCGACGAGCCTGGTCCATCCAATAGAGCAGGATGACGTGGCTATAGAGGCCGAGATCCTTGAGCCCTGCCGCATAGCGCACGTCGAGTTCGACATGGCCGACGGCCTCGGACTGGGCCGTGTTCTTCGGACATTCGGCCCGCGATTTGAACGGCGTGCGAATGCGGCCGATGAAGTACACGCCGGCATCGAAGCCGTCGGGCAGCGCCAGCGCCACCTCGCCTAACCTGAAGTGGGATTTTTCCGTCATGGTCGTGGCTCATCCTACTGAGCGGCGAGCTTTGCGACGTTTGCGGACGCTGGTCAAATGCGCCATCAAGCGGCTAGCGAATGCACCCGTAGCTCAGCTGGATAGAGTGCTGCCCTCCGAAGGCAAACACTCAGTACGCCTCGTAGGCGCCGGTTTCCCCAAAGACCCCAACGCGGTAATCGCCCCAGGCGCAGGAGGCACGACCCGCGCTTCCCCCACGTTTCCCCCAGTTACGCTGTTCAGCAACGCGCCACCTACGCTGTGCAACGCGGCGGTCGTTTCGCGCTTGGTCAGGTGGCCATACCGCCGCGTGACCATCTCCGGCGTCATGCCGTGCGCATCGGCGACGTACGCGACCGAGTACCCCGCGCGCAGCATCCTGGTGACCGAAGTGTGCCGGCCGAAGGAGTGCGGCGTGTACCATTCGAGCCCGGCACGCGCGCAGGCGGCCTTGAGGTCGCGGCGGAAGCTATTGGCGCTCGCCGGGCCCGCGTTGAACAACCACTCTCGATCTTGCCAACCCGGCATGGCCAGCAGCAGCTTGAGGGCGCCTGGGTGAACCTCAAGCTGCCGCACGCCGGTTTTGGTCATGCCGAGATCGAGGATGCCCGTCGTCACATCCAGATGGTACGGCTTGCGGCCCAGGAATTCGCGGGTACGGCGGCCGTGCATGGCCATCATCATCACGAACGCG
>DASTOW010000256.1:0-11907 GCA_035762425.1 Hyphomicrobiaceae bacterium
GGCGTTGCCGAGCCGGGCTCCTTGCAGCAGGTGTTCGCGACCGACACCAAGAAGCCGGCCGATCAGAAATCGCCGCTGATCGGCGAGCGCAATTCGGATGTGGTGCTGCATTCCATGCTGGACGAGACCGAGGGCAGCGCCAGCGTGCCGGAAAAGCCCACGCCGACCGGATTCGTGATCCTGAAACTGCAGCTCACTTTGAAATCCGCGTCCGGCTGACGCCGACTAACTCTCATCCAAGGCGAACGATTTGCGCAGGACGCGGTCGAACACGAAGGCCGGCAGGAAGCTGCGCGTCGCCTGCAGCATGGCGCCATTCAGACCCACCGGATAGCGAACGGCGGGGTCGGCAGCGCCGATCGCTTTCAGGATAACACCTGCCACCACATCGGGATCGCTGCCGGCGTCGGTGCGCTGGCGCATCATGGGCGAGACCCGGGTGCGCTGGGCCTTGTATACATCGAGCGGCGCCCTGGCTTCCTGGCGATGCTCGAAGAACCCCGTTCGGATGAAGCTCGGCTCGATCAGGCTGACGAAGATGCCGAACGGGCGCACCTCGAGATTGAGCACCTCCGAGTACCCTTCCAGCGCATGCTTGGAGGCCACATAGAATGCCTGGAACGGCACGGGCATGAAGCCAAGCACCGAGCTGACGTTGATGATGCGGCCCGAGCGGCGCGCGCGCATGCTGGGCAGTACCTGCTCGATCAGGCGCACTGCGCCCCAGAAGGTCGTCTCGAACTGATTGCGCGCTTCATCGAGCGACGTTTCCTCGACGGCGCCGAACAGGCCGAAGCCGGCATTGTTGACGAGCACGTCGATCGGCCCGGCTCGGCCGCTCACGTCGGCGACCACGCAACGCACGCTGGCATCGATGCTGACATCGAGTTCGAGCATCTCCACCCCTTTCGGACCCGGGCGCTGGTGCGGATGGCGACTGGTGCCGAAGGTCCGATAGCCACTGGCCGCCAGCAGCAAGGCGGTGGCAAAGCCAATTCCCGATGATGCCCCAGTCACGAGAGCAACACGTTGTTGGCTCATGTTCCCCTCCTTGCGCCGCCAGGCGAGCCCGCCTCCGGGCAGAGTCGCGTCGGCGCTCGATCTGATCTAGCTTGCGGGGCAATACATCGGCCGGCGAGTCAGGGAATGCAAGGTACGGCTTCTGCTCTCTCTCCAAATCTGTCGCTGCTGCGCACCGTGCGCAAGCCCGTGGTGCAATCGCGCCTGGGCATCGTCGTTACGCAGAACCGGGCCGCATCTGAGGTCGGCGCACGCGTGCTGGAAGCCGGCGGGCACGCGGTCGATGCCGCTGTCGCCGCCGCATTCGCCGTCGGCGTGGTCGAGCCCTGGATGAGCGGCATCGGCGGCGTCGGCGCCATGCTGGTGTACGAGGCCGCCGGTGGCAGGATGACCGGCATCGATTTCGGTGCCCGCTCGCCGAAGTCGCTCGATCCCAAGGCCTACGTGCTGACCGACCAGCGCGACGACGGCAACCTGTTCGGGTGGCCGATGGTGGTCGGCAACGTCAATACGGTCGGAGCCAAGGCGGTGGTGGCTCCGACGGTTCCGGCAGGACTGGCAGCGGCGCACCGCCGCTATGGCCGCAAGGCGTGGCGCGACCTAATAGCGCCCGCCGTGCACATGGCCGAGCTGGGGCCGGTCGTCGATGGGCACACGACGCTGATGGTCGCCAACGCGATGGCCGATTTGGCGCGTGATGCCGGGGCCCGCGCGCGTTTCCTGCCCAACGGCTGTCCCCCGCTGCAGCCGGCCGCGGTCGAGCCCGATCCGCTGGCCCGCTTGCCCATGCCCGACTTGGCGCGCACGCTGCGTGCCATCGCCGAGGATGGCGCCGACGTGCTCTACACCGGCGCGCTGGCGCGCAGCCTCGCCGACGACGTCAGGGACATGGGCGGCTACCTCGGCCCCGAGGATTTGGCGGCGGTGCAAGCGCGCGAGGTCGAACCGCTCAGCTTCGGCTATGTCGACCACACCATCCATGTGCTGCCCAAGCTCAACGGCGGCCCGACGCTGCGGGTCGCGTTCGGCGAGCTGGCGCGGCAGCGCCAGGCGCCGGCGGCCAAACCGGAGGCGAACACGTTCCTGGCCTACGCTGCGGCCCTGCGGGCAGCCTGGCAGGACCGGCTCGAGCACATGGGAGACGCCGGCCGACATAGCGTGCCGACGTCGACCACGCACCTGTGCGTCGTCGACCGCGACGGCAACATGGTGACGCTGACGCAGACCCTGCTGGCGGCGTTCGGAGCGCGCATCATTCTGCCCGGCACCGGCATTTTGATGAACAACGGCATGAACTGGTTCGATCCCAAGCCGGGCCGGCCCAACTCGATCGCACCTGACAGGGCGGCGCTGGCCAACTACGTGCCGGCCATCATGACCGGCCGCGACGACGTGCTGGCCATCGGCGGTTGCGGGGGCAGGCGCATTCTCCCGGCTGTGTTCCAACTGCTAGCGATGTGCGCCGATTTCGGTCTGTCGCTCGAACAGGCCTTCCATGCGCCGCGCATCGATGTATCGGGGCCTAGCCTGGTGGTGGCCGACCGGCGCCTGCCGACCGAAACCATCGCGGCCCTCGCCGCTGAGTTCGCAACGGTGCTTGCCGAACCTATCGAATACCCGTTTCCTTACTGCATCGCTGGGGCCGTTCGTCGCCGCGGCGGCACGAACGAGGGCGCCACCGAGCCGCACCATCCCTGGTCCGAAGCCGTGGCCGAGCAAGCCTGACCAATCTGCATAAGAAGCCGACAGGGAAGATGCCAAGCATGCAATCGAGCAAAGCGCCCGCGCCTGCCATACCGTCAGCCACCGTCGTCATTCTGCGCGACCGCCCGGATGGCATCGAGGTGTTCATGGTGGTGCGCCACCATGCCATCGACTTCGCCTCCGGTGCGCTTGTGTTTCCGGGCGGCAAGGTCGATGCGGGCGACTCCGATCCCGCCTGGGCCGATCTCGCCCACATCGACGGCGCACACGAGCGCACCAATATCGTCGCCGCCGCGCGCGAGACGTTTGAGGAGGCGGGCCTGGTGCTCGCCCGCAAGCGCGGCACGCAGGCAATGCTCGATGCGCAAGAGGCGCAGCGCCTGGTGGAGCGCTACCGCGCGCCGATCCTGGCCGGCAGCCGGCCGTTTCGCGATCTCATCGCCGGCGAAGGCCTGCAGCTTGCTACCGACCTGATGGTGCCGTTCGCTCACTGGATCACGCCGCAAGACCTGCCGAAGCGCTTTGACACGTACTTCTACCTGGTCGCGGCACCGGTCGAGCAGCTTGGCGCCCATGACGGAAGGGAGTCGGTGGAGGGTCTGTGGATCACGCCGCAGCAGGCCCTGCGCGAAGCCGAGGCCGGCAGCCGCACCCTGGTGTTTGCCACGCAGATGAACTTGGTAAAGCTGGCGCGCTATCGCAGCGTGGCGCAGGCCGTCTCGGCAAGCCGGGCAACGCCGATCGTCACGGTCATGCCAAGCGTCGAGCGCACCAAGTCGAGCCACACGTTCCATATTCCGGAGGCTGCCGGTTATGGGGTGTCCAAAGTGACGGTCAACAGGCCGCTGGGTGGGCCGAAAGCGCCCTGATCGTGCGCCCTCGCCGTGGCGGCCGGCCCCCTCCGGCCCCTCACCGGCCCCCCCAACTGGCCCCCTGACCTCCCGCTTGCAATTCGCTTCTGCCAAAGCGAGGATCGGCCGGGGAAAGAACGGCACCAGCTGCACCCCCACGAACTGCCGACGCATCCGTCTCATTCCGGAAGGGAGTAGCCTATGAAGCGCTTCTGTTTCTTGCTGGCCAGCCTGCTTGCGGCCGCGACATTGATCGCCACCGATGCCGGTGCCGGCAAGAAGGACGACACGCTTGTGTGGGCTACCGACCGCGATAACCCGATCGCGGATCCCTTCTACATCAATACGCGCGAGCTGGTGGTGATCGGCCACCACGTCTGGGACACGCTGGTCTTCATCGATCCCAAGAACGCCGAGATCAAGCCGCTGCTGGCCACCAAGTGGACCTGGGTCGACCCGACGACGCTGGAATTCGAGCTGCGCAAGGGCGTCAAATTCCACTCCGGCAAGGAGATGGATGCCGATGACGTCGTCTATACGTTCAATCACGCGTCCAACAAGGACAACGCGATTGCCAACTTCGCGCTGCTGGCCTGGATCAAGAGCGCCGAGAAGGTCGATGGCGGCAAGGTGCGCATCAACCTCAACCGGCCGTTTCCGCCGGCGCTCGCCTATCTGGCTGGCATCGGCTTCATTATGCAGAAGGGCCACTACGACGGCGCCCCGGTGAAGCCCGACGGCAAGAAGGACTTCGGTGCCGTCAAAGCCAACGGCACAGGTCCCTACAAGATCATCGAGGTCAAGCCCGGCGAGCACATCCGTATGGAGCGCAACGCCGACTACTTCAAGGACGGCTTCAAGGGAACGCCGAGCATCTCCAAGCTGACCTTCCGCACCATCAAGGACACCAATACGCGCACCGCCGAGCTGATGACGGGGGCCATCGATTGGATCTGGGATGTGCCCAAGGACCAGGCTGAGCGCATCAAGGCCAACCCCAACGTGGTGGTCGAGAACGCCAAGACGCTGCGCGTGTCCTACCTGCAGTTCGACGCCAACGGCGTCTCGGGGCAGAAATACTTCACCGACAAGCGCGTGCGCGAGGCCGTCGCCCACGCCATCGATCGAGAGGCGCTCACCAAGAACCTGGTCGGTCCGGCCTCGGTGGTGGCGCACAGCCCCTGCCACCCGGACCAGTTCGGCTGTTCGACCGACGTGCCGAAGTACGCCTACGATCCCGCCAAAGCCAAGGCGCTGCTGAAGGAAGCGGGCTTCCCCGACGGCTTCGAATTCGACTTCTATGCCTACCGTGACCGCGAGTACACCGAGGCGGTGATTGGCGATCTCGTCAAGGTCGGGCTGAAGCCGAAGCTCAACTACGTGCAGTACACAGCCTTCATCGAGAGCGTGCACAAGGGCCGCGCCACCGTCGCGCACGGCACTTGGGGGTCCAACTCGGTGCCCGACGTGTCGGCTATGACGGCGCAGTTCTTCGCCAACGGTCCCGACGACTTGACCAAGGACCCCGAGGTTATCAAGGGCATCGCCGAGGCTGACAGCATCACCGACCCGGACCAGCGCAAGGCCGCCTGGCAGAAGGTGCTCGCCCGCATCGCTGGGCAATCTTATTGGGTGCCGCTGTTCACCTACGCCAAGTACTACGCCTTCTCCAAGGACCTCGATTTCAAGCCCACCTCGGACGAGATCCCGCAGTTCTTCGCGGCCAAATGGAAGTGACGGTCCTACCCCTCTCCCCATGCACAACGGGGAGAGGGGGCAAGCCAGGGGCCTGACCGATGCTCGCCTTCACGGCCAAACGTCTCGGTATCGCGCTGCTGGTGGCGCTGACCGTCTCGCTCATCACGTTCTCCATGATCTACGTGTCGGGCGACCCGGCCATTGCCATCGCCGGCGAAGGCGCGCGCGCCCAGGACATCGAGGCGATCCGCAAGTTCTACGGCTTCGACCGGCCGATCCTCGAGCAATACTTCAGTTGGCTCGGCGGCGCGTTGCAGGGCGATTTCGGCCGCTCCTTTACGCTGCGCCAGCCGGTCGCCGACGTGATCGCTGCACGCCTGCCCGTGACAATAACGCTCGGAGCCCTGGCGATCGCCTTCGCCTTGCTGCTCGCCATTCCGCTGGGCGTGCTCGCCGCCGTGCGTCCCAACAGCATCGCCGACCGCTTCGCCCTGACGGTGGCGGTGGTCGGCCAGGCCATGCCGACCTTCTGGTTCGCCCTCACCCTGATCCTATGGCTCGGCGTGTACTGGCGCCTGCTGCCCATCACCGGCTCGGACAGCTGGCTGAACTTCATCATGCCGGCGATTGCGCTTGGCTACTACGTTACGCCGGCCATCATGCGGCTGACGCGCGCTGGAGTGCTGGAGGTGCTGTCGTCCGACTACATCCGCACCGCGCGCGCCAAAGGCCTGCGACCGATGACCGTGCTGTTCAAGCACGCCCTGCGCAATGCCATCATTCCCGTGGTGTCGCTGGCGGCCGTGCAATTCGGCTTCATGCTGGGCGGTTCGATCGTCATCGAGACGATCTTTCAGATCAACGGGCTTGGCTATCTGGCCTGGGAGTCGATCCAGCGCAAGGATTTGCCAACCATGCAGGCGATCGTGCTGTCGCTGTCGGTCATCTACGTGCTGCTGACGCTGGTGGCCGATCTGCTCAACGCCTTTCTCGATCCGCGCTTGAGGGTGACGTAGATGGTCGAGACAGGGCTTGTCCGCGCCGGCATTCCGACCGCTGCAGAAATCCTGGCTCCGTCGCCGGCAGCGGTGCTGCGTCGGCGCGCCTTGCGCCACTGGGGCCTGCTGATCGGCGGCACCATCCTGGCCATCATCATCGTCATGGCGTTGCTGGCGCCGATCATCTCGCCGTTCGACCCTTACGACCAGCAACTGGGCCGCAAGCTGATCCCGCCCATCTGGCATGCCAGCGCCAAGGCGACCTGGGTGCATCCGCTCGGCACCGACCACCTCGGCCGCGACTATCTCACGCGTCTTCTCTATGGCGCGCAGATTTCGCTGCTGATCGGCGTGTCGGCCATGCTCATCTCGGGGGTGATCGGCACGACGATCGGCGTGCTGGCCGGCTATTTCGGCGGCAGGGTCGACATGGTGGTGAACTTCATCGTCACGACCCGGCTGTCGATGCCGGTGGTGCTGGTGGCGTTGGCGGTGGTTTCGATCATCGGCTCGTCGCTGACCGTGGTGATCTGGGTGCTGGGCCTACTGATCTGGGACCGGTTTGCCGTGGTCATGCGCAGTGCCACCCAGCAGGTGCGGGTGCGCGAGTTCATCACCGCGGCGCAGGCGGTCGGCTGCTCGACGCCGCGCATCCTGCTCACCGAGGTGGCGCCCAACGTCGTCAATCATCTGATCGTGGTGGCCACGCTGGAGATGGCGCACGCCATCTTGCTGGAGGCGGCGCTGTCGTTCCTCGGCCTTGGCGTGCAGCCGCCGACACCGTCCTGGGGCCTGATGATCTCGGAGGCCAAGGGCCTGATGTTCTTCGATCCTTGGCTGATCACCATCCCGGGCGTCGCCCTGTTCCTGCTGGTACTGTCCATCAACATGCTGGGTGATGGCCTGCGCGACGTCACCGCCCCCGAGAACCGCAACTGAGGTCGCATGAGCGAGCGCGTCCTCACGGTTGAAGCTATGCAGGTGGACCTGCCGCTGGCGGCGGGCACGCTGCACGCGGTGCAGGGTGTGTCGTTTCACGTTGATCGCGGCGAGACGCTGTGCATCGTTGGCGAGTCGGGCTGCGGCAAGACGCTGACCGCCCTTGCCGTGATGGACCTGCTGCCCAGTGCAGCCCGGCGCACCGCCGCGCGGCTGGAACTGAACGGGCAAGATCTGGCCGGGCTTGGCGAACGGGCCATCGCCGATATCCGCGGCAACCGCATGGCGATGATCTTCCAGGAGCCGATGACTTCGCTCAATCCGGCCTACACGATCGGCAACCAGCTGGAAGAGGCGCTGCTGCGGCATCGCCCGGTGAGCCGCAAGCAAGCGCGCGAGCGCGCCCTCTATCTGCTCGATCGTGTCGGAATACCCTCGGCAGCCGGGCGGCTAAAGCAGTATCCGCACCAGCTGTCGGGTGGGCTGAGGCAGCGCGTGATGATTGCCATGGCGCTGATGTGCGGGCCGTCGCTGATCCTCGCCGACGAGCCGACCACCGCGCTCGACGTCACCATCCAGGCACAGATCCTGCACCTGCTGGCCGAACTGCAGCGCGAGTTCGCCATGGGCCTGGTGCTGATCACGCACGACCTCGGCATCGTCGCGCGCATCGCCACGCGGGTGGCGGTGATGTACGCCGGCCAGGTGGTGGAGATGGGCACGGCGCAGGCGATTTTCTCGGCACCATCCCATCCCTACACGCGCGGGCTGCTCGACTGCATTCCCGTGCCAGGCAAGACGCGGCGGGGCGAGAAGCTCGGCACCATCCCCGGCATGGTGCCATCGCTGATCGGCCTGATGCACGGCTGCAGATTCGCCGGGCGCTGCCCATACGTGGTGGAGGCGTGCCGGCAGAGCGAGGTGCCGCTGGCGCCGGGCCAGGCGCCCGATCATCTGGTGCGCTGCATCCGCCATGCCGAGCTGGGCGGGCTTGCGGCGCATGCAGCGCGCGCGGTGGCGTCATGAGCCGGCCTGCGAGCGCCAATGCGGCCGAGGCGGCGCCGATTGTGGAGGCGCGCGCCGTCACGCGCACCTTCCGCGTTTCGGCCGGGTTGCTGAAAGGCAAGCGCACGCTGCGCGCGGTCGACGGCGTCGACCTGTCGGTCCGGCCGGGCGAGGTGGTGGCGCTGGTCGGCGAATCCGGCTGCGGCAAGACCACGCTGGCGCGCATGCTGCTTGGCCTGCTCGCCCCCACCTCGGGCGAAATCCGCATCGGCGGCAAGGGCAGCGTGGCGCAGTCGCGGCGCCAGATCGCAACGCTGGTGCAGCCGGTGTTCCAGGACCCCTACTCCTCGCTCAATCCGCGCAAGTCGATCGGCTCGATCATCGCCCTGCCCCTGCGCGCTCAGCGCCACCCCGAGCCGGCCACGTGGCGCTCACGGGTCGAGGACATGATGGAGCGTGTCGGTCTGGCGCGGCGGCTGTACGACAACTATCCGAGCCAGCTGTCGGGCGGCCAGCGCCAGCGCGTTGCCATCGCGCGGGCACTCATCAACCAGCCGCGTCTCGTCATTTGCGACGAGCCGACCTCGGCACTCGATGTGTCGGTGCAGTCGCAGATCCTCAACCTGCTGGAGGACCTGCGCCGCGACATGGGGCTGACCTACCTGCTGATCAGCCACAACCTTGCCGTGGTCGAGCATTTGGCGACGCGGGTGGCCGTCATGTATCTGGGTCGCATCGTCGAGGAGGCCGAGACCGACGCCCTGTTCCGCTCGCCGCGGCATCCCTACAGCCAGGCGCTGCTGCAATCGGTGCTGACGCCGGAGCCGGGGCGCGGCGTGCCGGATACGCAGCTGGGTGCTGCCTATCCCGATCCGCTTGCCGTGCCTTCGGGGTGCCGGTTTCATCCGCGCTGCGTGCGCGTCATGCCCCGCTGCCGCAGCCAGGTGCCCCAACCGCTGGCGTTGCCAGGCGCCATGGTCGAATGCCATCTCTACGATGCTCAATGCCAAGCGAGGTCCACCGCATGACAGCTGCGCCAACCAAGGCAAGCCGCAGCGGCGCCATAGAACGCGCCCGCGCTTACGTCGAAAGCGGCACATTCGAGCGCGACCTTGCGCGCCGTGTCGCGCACAAGACCGAAAGCCAGAAACTTCCCGACACGCTGCCGGCGCTGCAGCGCTATCTCGACGAGGAGATGGTGCCGGCCTTCAAGCGTATGGGCTTCGACATCCATATCTACGCCAACCCGCTCGCTGGCCAGGGGCCGGTGCTGCTGGCTTCGCGCTTTGAGGATGCGGCCCTGCCGACGGTGCTCGGCTACGGCCACGGCGATGTCATCCGCGGTCTGGAAGACCAGTGGACCAAGGGCAAGGGTCCGTGGGTGACGGCGCGAGACGGCGAGCGGCTGTACGGCCGCGGCACCGCCGACAACAAGGGCCAGCACACCATCAACATGGCGGCGCTCGAGGCGGTGATGGCCGAGCGCGGCGGACGCCTCGGCTTCAATGCGCGGTTCATCATCGAGATGGGCGAGGAGGCAGGCTCCAAGGGCCTGGCCGAACTGGTGGCCGCCAACAAGGCAGCCTTCGCTGCCGACGTGCTGATCGCCTCCGACGGACCCCGCGTCAAGCAAGAGCGTGTGACCATGACGCTCGGCTGCCGCGGCGCCATCAATTTCGACCTCGTCTGCGACCTGCGTGAGGGCGGGCATCATTCGGGCAACTGGGGCGGTCTGATCGCCAACCCAGGCGTGATCCTTGCCAATGCCATCGCCAGCATCGTCGGGCCGGAGGGTGAACTGCTGGTGGCGGCGCTGAAGGCGCCGGTCATGTCGACGGCGGTCAAGCAGGCGCTGGCGGATGTGGAGATCGATGGCGGCGCCGATGGCCCGAGTGTCGATGCGTGGTGGGGCGAGAAAGGCCTCACCCCGGCCGAGCGCGTCTACGGCAGCAATTCATTCAACGTGCTGGCCTTCGCGACCGGCACGCCGGGGCGGCCGGTCAACGCCATCCCGCCCAAGGCGGTCGCCAACTGCCAGCTGCGCTTCGTTGCCGGCACCAGGCCCGGCGAGGTGATGCCGGCCCTGCAGGCGCACCTCGATGCGAAGGGCTTCAGGACGGTGCAGGTGTTGCCGCCGCCGGCCGTCAACGACGGGCAGTTTGCGGCGACGCGCACCGAGCCCGATCATCCCTGGGCGCTATTCGTGGCCGCATCGCTGCAGCGCTCGGCCAACGCCAAGCCGGCCATCGTGCCGCAGATGGGCGGCTCGATCTGCAATGACGTTTTCACGGATATCCTGGGCATGCCTACGGTGTGGCTTCCCCATTCGTACGCGTCGTGCTCGCAACATGCGCCCGACGAGCACATCCTGATGCCGTTGACGCGCTCGGCCATCGAGGTGATGGCTGGGCTCTACTGGGATATCGGTGCCGGCCACGCGCCCAAGACGTAGGGACCCAGCTCGGGCGCCCTCCAGCCCGAGCATCGCCCAGCCTCTCCACGCGCACGCCGCCAGCGTCGGCACAAGGGCACACGCTTGCTGTTAGCGATTGTGTCTGCCCCTCAGCCTCGCCATCAGCCCGGCCCTCCGCCTGGCCCAGTGCCCATCCAGAATGGGCAGATGGACCACTGTCACTTCACGCGGGTCATGGTGACGGTCTTGCAGAACACGGCCGCCACGCAGCCGGACAGGTCGAGCTCGTTCTTGCTCTTCACCGTGACGGTGCCCGAATATTCCTTGCCATCGGCGCGATTGTAGAGCGTGCCGGACCACTTGTTGGCACCCGTCTTCTTGGCACCCTGCATGATGACGAGGCCGACGACCGCCCGGCTGCGCTTGACGGGATCGGGGTTCTTGTCGTCGATCTTCTGCCCGTCGACCACCTTGACGATCTTTGCGCATACGCCGTCGCCGCACTTGTAGAACTCGGTGTGCGATTTGTTCTCCGGATTCTCCCAGACGCCGACTGCGTCGTCCGCCGTTTGGGCCAGAACGGGGGTGGCGATCAGGGCGAACGCTGCCAGGCCGGCCATCAGCTTGGTTTGCATGCGATGTCTCCTCCTTGCACCTATCTCGGGCTTGCACCTATCTCGGGCTTGCGCCGTGTCGGGTTTGCGACTGTGTGTCGGGCGGGCGGCTGTGTCGGGGCTCTTGGCCCTATGACGTTTGCGTCAACTTGGCACGCAAGTGCGGCGTCCGGGAGGCAGTCGGCTGCAAACTCGTTCATGCCGCCGGCCCCAGGCGTTAGTTGGCCACCCGCATCCGCCAGCCCAGCGCCACCAGGGCCACCACGAGCGCGGCGAAGACCATCTCGAGCCAACCGACCTGCTCGCCCAGCAGCGCCCATGCTGCGGCCAGCGATACGAACGGCTGCAACAGCTGCATCTGGCTGATGCGGGCGATGCCGCCCATGGCCAAACCCTTGTTCCAGGCGAAGAAACCGAGGAACTGGCTGAACACGGACACATACAGGAAGCCGGCCCAGGCGGCCGGCGAGGCGCTCCAGTTGATGGGCGCCGACATCAGCACGAGGCCCAGCATGACGGGGAAGGCGAGCACCAGCGCCCACGAGATTACCTCCCAGCCGCCGATGCGACGCGCCAACTCGCCGCCCAGCGCGTAGGCCATCGATCCGGCCAGCGCAGCCGCGGCCAGCAGCAGGTCGGCCCACTGCACGTCGCCGGAGCCCGCG
>DASTOW010000257.1:0-18583 GCA_035762425.1 Hyphomicrobiaceae bacterium
GGTTTTCGCGCCATTGGCACAGTCACACTGGCGGGGCGCGATGCGGCCGCCAAGGCTGAGCGCGCCGGCGAGGCCATCTTCGCACGGGCCAGACGCATGCTGGCGAACCGACAGCTTGGTGATTTCACCGAAACTTCAATGGAGGTTCTAGGCACGCAGGCGACCTACGGAGCGGCCGCGCGCGCTCAGGCAAGCCAGGCCCGCGAGGTGGTCCTTAAGATCGGCGCGACGCATGCAGAAGAGAGGGCGCTGGAGGTTTTCGCCCGCGAGATCATACCGGCGGCTTCATCGATGGCCCAGGGCCTGACCGGCTTCTTCGCCGGACGCCCCAGCGTGCAACCGGTCGTCCGCCTGTTCTCGTTTCTGTGGCCAAAGGCCGATGTGCTGCCAGTCGTGACCCTAGCCGGCAATGACACTGCCATTGCATTCGACGCGGCCCCTGCGCAAGCTGCGCCGCAGTCCACGGTTAGCCCCGTGCCCGCCAGCGCCCCCCTTGCGCCCACCGCCAATGTGCCGCTGATTGCGCTGGCCGTCGGCCGCAGCGGCGACAAGGGTAACTGTGCCAACATCGGCATCATGGCGCGGCGCCCCGAGTATCTGCCCTGGATCAAGGCCGCACTCACCGAACACCGCCTGAAGACCTGGTTTGCGCATACCGGCGTGACGAAGGTCGAGAGGTTTGATCTGCCCGGCATGCATGCCATCAACTTTCTGCTACACGATGCGCTGGGCGGTGGCGGCATGGCCTCGTTGCGCATTGATCCGCAAGGTAAGGCCTTTGCGCAGATGCTCATGGATATCGATGTTGCGGTGCCAGTCGCCTTGACAGGCTCCCTTACGTCAAGAGCAACCTGATCGCAGACACGATGCTTCGTCAGCCGGGAGGGAAAAATGGCTGAGCTTATGGACACCCAGACCATCGGTTCGGTGTTTGCGGCCGCTGCCGTCGAGCACGCAGGTCGACCTTTCCTGGCCGTGCCGGCCAACGCGACGCGCGCCTATGCACAGGGCGGGCTCGAGCTGTCCTACGGCGAGGCTGCCGTCCTGGTAGAGGAGTTGGTCGCGATCTATCGCGCGAAGGGATACAGCGCGGGCAGCCGGGTCGCCATGCTGCTAGAGAATCGGCCAGAGCATATCCTGCACAAGCTGGCGCTGAACACGATCGGCATGTGCTGCGTACCCATCAACGCAGACGCTCGACCGGCAGAAATTGCCTATCAGCTCGATCACAGTGAACCCGAGCTGATCCTGGCGCTCGCAGCGCGCGAAGCGCAGATCATGCACAGCCTGGCCTTGAGCGCGCACAAGCCACCCGTGGTGATCGCCGAGATGTTTGCCGAGAGCCCGCCGTCCTCGCGGCGCACACACGTGCGCGACGAACCGACGCCACAGGGGCCGGCCAGCATCCTCTACACCTCGGGCACCACCGGTCGACCGAAGGGATGCGTCCTTTCGCACGGCTACGAAGTTGCCTCCGGTGCCTGGTACGCCTCACGCGGCGGGTTAGCGAACATCCGCGCCGGCCAGGAACGCATTTACAATCCTCTGCCGCTGTATCACGTCAATTCGGCGGTCGTGTCGCTATTCGGAGCCATCGTCTCCGGCTGCTGCCAGATCCAGTCGGACCGCTTTTCGCCGGAGCGGTGGTGGCCGGAGGTCGCGCAGACCGGCGCGACCATCGTTCACTATCTGGGGGTGGTTGTGCCGATGCTGCTAGCTCAGGCTGCGGGCCAGCACGATCGCAAGCATCAGGTTCGTTTCGGCATCGGCGCCGGTGTCGAGCCGCAACTGCACGCCGTATTCGAGGAGCGCTTCGGCTTTCCGCTTATTGAAATCTGGGGCATGACCGAAATGGTGCGCGTCCTTGCCGACTGCCGCGCGCCGCGCCAGGTCGGAACACGCGCCTTCGGCACGGCCGTCCCCGGCATCGAGGTTCGCGTGGTCGACGAGCAGGAGCGCGATGTTGCAGACGGGGTACCTGGTGAGATGCTCGTGCGCCACTCAGCGCAAACACCCCGACGCGGCGCCTACTCAGGCTATCTCAAGGACGAGGCGGCCACTGAAGCGGCCTGGCGCGGCGGCTGGTTGCACACCGGCGACGTCGTCTGGCGCGGCGAAGATGGGTTCCTTCACTTTGCTGATCGCAAGAAGAACATCATCCGCCGCTCCGGCGAGAACATTGCCGCCGCCGAAATCGAGGCCCTGCTCGTCACCCATCCCAACGTCAAGCAAGCCGCCGTGCTTGCCGTGAAGGACGAGATGCGCGAGGAAGAGGTGATGGCCTGCGTCGTGCTCAAGCAGCCGCAGCCACCGGAGCAGGCTGGCGACGAGCTGTTTCGCTTCTGCTATGAGCGGCTCGCCTACTACAAGGCACCAGGTTGGGTGCACATCCTCGATAGTCTGCCGACCACGGGCACGCAGAAGATCCAGAAGCACACCATCTATGCCAGTGACGTGGACCCTCGATCCCTGCCTGATGTCCAGGACCTGCGTGCGCGCAAAAAGCGCAACCTGACCTAAAGGCTGCCGGAATGGCCAACAGCGACGATGGCGGCGGCGTCACGCTAGGGATGGCGATATCCGGTCCATCGAACGATTGGCGCCAGCCCGGTCACGCCAAGCCTCTGGCGTGCGGCGTGGTGCACCCAATCTGCAGCCAGGAAGCACGGACATGACGAGCAGTCTCACCGACACAGAGTTGGCGGCCTTGCCGCTGATCTACCGCGACGGGCTCTTCCAAGATCAGGTGGTTCTGGTATCCGGCGCCGGGCGCGGCCTCGGCAAGGCCATCGCCTTCCAGTTCGCCCGCCTTGGGGCGAGGCTTGCCATTTGCGGCCGCAAGCCGGAGCCGCTCGAAGCCACCGCCACCGCCTTGCGCAAGCTCGGCGCCGACGTGCTGGCCATGCCGGCCACCATCCGTGACCCTGATCAGGTCGGCGAGCTGTTCGAGGCTGTGTTTGCTCGCTTTGGCCGCCTCGATCACCTCATCAACAACGCCGGCGGCCAATTTGCGCAGGCGGCCATCGACTTCTCCGTCAAAGGCTGGAACGCGGTCATCGACACCAACCTGAACGGCACCTGGTACATGATGCAGGCTGCCGCCCGACGCTGGCGCGACAGCGGCCAGAAGGGCTCCATCGTCAATATCGTGGCACCGTACTGGCGCGGCATGCCCGGAGTGGCGCACACCTGTGCGGCCCGAGCTGGCGTCGTGTTTGTTTCCAAGACAGTGGCCATCGAGTGGGCGCCGCTCGGCATCCGCGTCAACTGCTTGGCGCCGGGCATCATCGCCACCGAGGGCATGCAGGTCTACCCGCAGGAGGCGTTGCGCGAACTGCCGCGCTCAAACCTCATGCAGCGGTTTGGTGGCGTCGTCGACGTGGCCAATGCCGTGTGCTACCTGGCCGGCCCTTCGGGCGACTTCATCACGGGCGAGGTTCTGGCCGTGGATGGCGGCAACCAGATCTGGGGCGATCAGTGGACCATCGTCCGGCCCGACTGGTTCGACACGTGACCTAATCGCGCATTAATTCGCCGCCAATGATGAGCTTGCGAACCTCGGTTGTCCCCGCGCCGATCTCGAGCAGCTTGGTCGCGCGATACAGCCGATTGATCTCCGTCTCGCGCATGTATCCAGCACCGCCGAACACCTGCACCGCCTCGGTAATAACCTTCGTGCACCCTTCGGCAGCATAGAGGATACTCGCGGCTGTCAGCTTGTGGATGTCGCCGCGTCCTCCGCCGCCCACCTCCAGGTCGTTGGCCTCCGCCAGCGTGCGATAGCTGAACGTGCGCATCGTCTCGATGGTCGTGTACATATCCGCGAGCTTGGCCTGCACGAGCTGGAAGTCGCCGATGCGTTTACCGAATTGCTTGCGCGTCTTCGCGTAGTCGAGAGCCAGCTCGAAGGCTCGCTCCGCCATACCGATGTTGATCATGGCGACGATGGCACGCTCCAAATCGAGCCCGCTCATCACGACCGCCACACCGGCATCGCGCGTGCCAACAAGATTGGCTGCGGGCACGCGACAGTCGTCGAACAGCAGCTCGGCCGTTGTCGAGCCGCGAAAGCCCATCTTGTCGAGCTTCTGGGCCACGCTGAAGCCTGGAAAGTCCTTTTCGATTACGAACGCCGAAATGCCCTTGGCGCCCTTGCCCTTGTCCGTCTTGGCGTAGACCAGCAGGACGTCGGCGACCGGACCGTTGGTGATGTAGAGCTTGCGGCCATTGACAACGTAGTGATCGCCATCCCGCCGAGCTTCGGTTGCCATGGCGCCCAACGCGTCCGAGCCCGCACCCGGCTCGGTCAGGCCGAGCGCACCGATGGCCGTGCCGTCGCACAGCTTGGGCAGATAGCGGCGCTTGATGTCTGCATTGGCGTTGCGCGCAATGTTGTTCACACACAGGTTCTCGTGCGCCGCATAGCTGAGCGCGATGGCCGGGTTCCAGCGCGCAAGGCCCTGCGTTATGAGGCCCGAGGTGAAGAAGTCGCTGCCGGCGCCGCCGAGCTCCGGGTCCACGGTGACGCCGAGAAAGCCCATGCGGGCCAGCGCTGGCATCACCTGCGGCGGCCACCACTCCTCGTCGTCCATGCGCGCCTGCAGCGGTGCCAGCTCCTCGCGCGCAAAGCGATCAGCCTGATCGAGGACCTCCTGCTGATCGCTCGACAGCCGGAAACCGTTGCCGGCCGGCCTGTTCGAGGCGTGCGTAGCTGGCGCGGTCATGCAGCGTTCTCCCGAGCATTGCGAGGTCTACGGCCTCTTGACTTGCCAAAGTGAAGCGCATTCACTAACAATAATCAAGACACCGCGCATCGGGCTCGACCCCGAAAGCGCTGCACAAAGAATGCATGGGAACGCTGAGGTGGGATGCGATGCGCCAATCGCTTTGGGCTATGCAGAGGCATCGTCGTACGCACACCGCTGACCTGGCGCGGGTAGTCTGACGCTCATGCCCGTCATCAGCACCGAGCGCATGCGCGATAGGCGCGAGAGCATCCTCGCCGCAGCCAGCCGGGTTTTCTCGCAGAAGGGCTTTCAGGCGGCATCGATCACTGAGATCGCGCAAGCGGCCGGCGTTTCCGATGGTCTCGTCTACAAATATTTCGAGAACAAGCGCGATCTGCTGATTTCAACGCTGACGGCGTTCTACGAGCGCGTCATGCACGATCTTGAGCAGCAAGTTGAACTGGGCGAGACCTTTGCGCATCGACTGCGGCTGCTTGTGCAAACCCACCTTGGCGTGTTTGTCCGCGACACCGGACTGTGCCGCCTGTTCATCTCCGAGGTCCGCGTCGCGACCGACTATCCAGGCTCCGCCATTCAAATCCTCAACAAGCGTTACACCGCCGTCCTCACGCGCATCGTGCGTGATGGCATCGAGAATGGCGAGGTGCAGCCCGACACCGATGCGCGCGTGGTACGCGATCTGCTGTTCGGCGCCGTGGAGCACATGGCCTGGCGCCACGTCACGACCAGAAGGCCGCTCGATTGCGAGCGGCTCGGCGAGCAGATCGCCGCCATCATCGTTGCTGGAATTGCAGTGCCAAAGCCGGTTGCCAGGCGCAGGACCGCATCATGACAACGTCCTTGCAGGCGCTTGGCATCGTGCTGGTCGCCAATCGCGGCGAGATCGCCGCGCGCATCGTGCGCACGGTCAAATCCCTCGGTCTGGAGAGTGCGATCATCTACCATGCGGTCGATCGCGACGCCCCAGCCGTGCGGGCGGCTGACAAGGCGCTCGAGATCACTGGCGCGACGCCGGTCGCGGCCTATCTCGATGGCGCCCAGATCATTGCCGCCGCTCGCACGCTGGGGGCCAAGACGATCCATCCTGGCTACGGCTTCCTCTCGGAGAATGCCGGCTTCGCGCGCCACGTCAGAGAAGCCGGCCTGACGTTCGTTGGACCGTCTGCAGAAGCTATCGAGCTGATGGGCGACAAGGTGCGAGCTCGCCGCTTCGTCGCCCAGCATGGTTTTCCCGTCGCTGCCTCGGCGGTGGAGGATGACGAGCCGAAGACCTTTCTCAGGCGCGCCAAGGCAGTCGGCTTCCCCTTGCTGATCAAGCCGGCAGCCGGCGGTGGCGGCAAGGGCATGCGCATTGTGCGCGATGCCGGCGCGCTCGAAGAGGAGGTGGCGAGGGCACGTAGCGAGGGCCAGCGCTACTTCGGCGATGGCCGGCTGTACGTGGAGCGCTTCATCGAAAACCCACGCCACATCGAGGTGCAGGTGCTGGGAGATGCACACGGCAATGTTGTGCACCTGTTCGAGCGCGAATGCTCGGTGCAGCGACGGTTCCAAAAGATCATTGAGGAGGCGCCATCACCGGCGCTGAGGCCGGCCGAGCGGGCCGAGATAGCCGAAACGGCGCGCAACATCGCCAAGGCCGCCGGCTACACCAATGCCGGCACGGTTGAATTCATCTACGGCGCCGGCAGCTTCTATTTCCTGGAAATGAACACGCGTCTGCAGGTCGAGCATCCTGTCACGGAGATGGTGACCAACGTCGACCTGGTTGCCGAGCAGTTGCGCGTTGCTGCCGGCGCCAGGCTGTCATTCCAGCAGGCCGATCTCAAGATGACCGGTCACGCCATCGAGATGCGCATCTATGCGGAGAGCCCGTCCAGGGGCTTCACTCCGACGACGGGGCGGGTGCTGAAACTGCGCATCCCGCACGACGCTGACGCGCGTTTCGACACCGGCGTCGGCGAAGGCCAGCAGGTCACTGCCGCTTTCGACCCCCTACTCGCCAAACTGATCGTGCGCGGCAAAGATCGCGAGGACGCCCGCATGCGCGCGCATGCGGCTCTGCGTGAGCTTGCCCTTCTCGGTTGCGAGACCAATACGACCTTCCTGCGCCGTGTCATCAACCACGAGGCTTTCGCCGCCGGCCAGATCCACACCGGCTTTCTGGATGCTCATCCCGAGATCGCGGTCGAGCCGCCGATGGCGCGCCATCTCACCGACAAGCTGCTAGCTATCGCGTCGCTTTCGACGCGTGCCGTGCGCGATGCTGCAGATGCCGTCCCGGCACTGCATGCAGCCATGGGAGCGTGGAGAAATTGATGCTGCTCGTGACTGGAGGTGCTTAGCCAATGCCGCTTCCAGCTGTCTTGCGCGGCTCCTTGAAGGTACCCGCCATTGGCGCGCCGATGTTCCTTGTGTCCTTCCCGCCGCTGGTCAAGGCGCTGTGCAAGGCCGGCATCGTAGGGGCCTTTCCACACGTCAATGCGCGCCCCTCCAAACAGCTGGATGCTTGGCTGACCGAGATCGAAACCGACCTGCGCGCCTGCAAAGCCTCTCAGCCGGGCGCGATCGTGGCGCCGCATTGCGTCAACCTGATCGTGCACCGGACCAATCCGCGCTACGAACCGGATTTGGAGATCGTTGTCAGTCACCAGGTGCCGCTGGTGATCACCTGCCTGGGGCACCCCGGCAAGGTCATCGAGGCCGTGCATGGCTACGGCGGCACCGTGCTGTGCGACGTCGTCAACGCCGAGCATGCTCGCAAATCCGTCGATGCTGGTGCCGATGGCCTGATCTGCGTGGGCGGCGGCGCGGGCGGCCATGCTTCCAATCAAAGTGCGTTTTCACTGGTGCGCGAGATTCGCGAGTTCTGGGATGGCTGCCTCGTCCTCGGCGGCAGCATCACCGACGGTTGGCAGATTCGCGCAGCGGAGGTGCTGGGTGCTGACCTGGCCTACATGGGTACGCGCTTCATCGCCAGTCAGGAATCAAACGCACAGGCAGCCTACAAGCAGATGATCGTCGAGTCGTCCGTCAAGGATCTGATCTATTCCGACCGCTTTTCCGGTGTGTTCGCCAACTTCCTGCTGCCGTCCATCACCAAGCATGGCATCGACCCGCACGCACTGCCGCCCAAGCAGCCCGACATGGCCGGGCTCGTCGATGCAACAGCGCGAATTTGGCGGGATATCTGGAGCGCGGGCCACGGCATTGCCACCATTCACGACTTGCCCACGGTCGAGGCTCTCGCTGACCGTCTGGCGAAGGAATATCACAATGCCTGCACTGTGCCCAAGAGCGCGGCGGTGGGTGTTTGATGCAGCACAGCTTTACCATCGCTGATAGACAGTTCACGGCATGGCTGTCGCGCGCCGGTGACGGCTATTGCCTGCATGTCGACAACCGGCCTGTACCAGTCTCGCTGCAGTGTGGTGGCGACGGCGCTTGCGTACTGCACGTCGACGGCTGCCGGCATGATGCGGTGGTGGCTGTGGACGGTGATGTCGTACACATCCACCTCGACGGTGCAACATTCGCTGTCCGCTACACCGACCCCACGCACAGGTACGCGGACAGCGCCTCGGCAGCATCCGATGATGTCGCACTGGCACCCATGCCCGGCGTGGTCGTTGCCGCCAACGTGCGCTGCGGCGAGCACGTGGAAGCTGGGCAGACGCTGCTCATCATCGAGAGCATGAAGCTTGAGACCGCAATCAAGGCCTGGCGCAAGGGACGCATCGCAACATTGCATGTCGGCAAAGGCGATACCTTCGAGCGCTCGGCTCCATTGGTCACGCTCGCCCCTGCCGAAGCGGGAGAGCGCTGACCATGCGGCGCATCGAAAGCCAGCTCAACGTAGGCTCGGAGGAGTTCCGCACGCGCGAGCGGCACAATCGCCTGTTGGCCACAGACCTAAAGGAGCGACAACGCCGGGCGCGTCATGACCGGCCCCAGCGCGACGTCGACCGGTTGCGTCGGCAGAACAAAAAGCTGGTGCGCGAGCGCATCGAGGCGCTGCTCGATCCCGGCACGCCATTCCTCGAGCTGTCGACACTGGCCGCCAACCAGGCCTACGACGGCGAGGTGCCCGGCGCCGGCATCGTCAGCGGTATCGGCATCGTGTCGGGGCGCGAGGTGATCATCCACGCTGACGACGCCAGCGTTAAGGGCGGCGCCTGGTATCCCCTGTCCGTCAAGAAGATCGTGCGCACGCTCGACATCGCCATCGAGAACCGCCTGCCGGTCGTGCACCTGTGCGACAGCGCCGGCGGCTTCCTGCCCGCGCAGGCCGATTTGTTTGCCGACCGGCATCTTGCCGGCCGCATTTTTCGCAACCAGGCCATTCTCTCCAAGCTCGGCGTACCGCAGGTTGCCATCGTGCTTGGACACTGCACCGCCGGCGGCGCCTACGTGCCCGCACTCAGCGAATACAGCGTCATCGTCAAGGGCACAGGCGCGATTTTCCTTGGCGGACCGCCGCTCGTAAAGGCTGCGACCGGCGAGGATGTATCGGTTGATGAGCTGGGCGGCGCGCGCATGCACACCAGCATCTCCGGCACGGCCGACTATGCCGCCGACAATGAGGACCATGCGATCGCCATCGCCCGCGAGATCGTCGGCCAGCTCAAGAAACAGGAGAAATGGCCACTCGACTGGGCTAGGCCGGAAGCGCCGTACTATGATCCAAGCGAGATCTACGGTGTCATCCCGACCGACATAAAACAACAGTTCGACATGCGCGAAGTCATCGCCCGCACCGTCGACGGCAGCCGCTTCCACGAATACCAGCCGGCCTATGGCACCACGCTCGTGTGCGGGTTCGCCCGTCTGTGGGGCTACAAGGTCGGCATTTTGGCCAACAACGGCGTGATCTTCAACGACAGCGCCCTCAAGGGCGCGCACTTCATGCAATTGTGCGACCAGACGCGCGTGCCGATGCTCTTCCTGCAGAACATCACCGGCTACATGGTCGGCCGCGAGTACGAGCACAGGGGCATCACAAAGGACGGCGCAAAAATGATCATGGCCGTTTCCGGTGCCGAGGTGCCGAAGATCACGGTCATCTGCAATGGCTCGTTCGGCGCCGGCAATTACGGCATGTCGGGCAGAGCCTTCGATCCGCGCTTCCTGTTCATGTGGCCGCAGAGCCAGATCTCGGTGATGGGCGGGGAGCAGGCCGCCAACGTTCTTGCCGACATCAAGGTTCGCCAACTGGCGCGCGCCGGGCAGCGTCTTTCGCAGGCGCAGATCGCCAGCATTCGTGAACCGATCCAGGAGGAATACAAGCGCCTGTCGAGCGCCTACTACTCGACCTCGCAGATCTGGGACGATGGCATCCTGGACCCCGTTGACACGCGCAACGCGCTGGGCGTGGCGATCAGCGCAACCCTCAATGCGCCGATCAGCCAGCCGCACTATGGCGTGTTCAGGATGTAACGGGAGAGCCGGCCAATGCAGCGCACCGATAGTCCTGGTCCCGGCAACATGGTGCTGAGCTGCCGTCAAATCGAGCGCGCCTTTGGCGGCCTCAAGGCCCTCAAGTCGGTGAACCTTGAGATTCGCCAGGGCGAGATCCTGGGGTTGGTTGGCCCGAACGGCAGCGGCAAGACGACGATGGTCAACGTCATTACCGGGTTCTATCCACCGCAGGCGGGCACCGTCACCTTGTTTGGTGAGAACATCACCCACAAGAAGCCCCACGCCATTGCCGCCAGGCGGCTTGCGCGCACGTTCCAAAACCTGGCTCTGTTCCGTGGCCTGAGTGTGCTCGACAACATCCTGCTCGGCCGCCACGTCCACATGCGGCCAAGTGCGGTGGCCACGCTGTTCTATTGGCTGTGGGCCGTGCGCGAAGAGACCCGGCACCGGCGTGTGGTGGAGGAAATCATCGATTTCATGCAGCTGCAGGATATCCGCAACGAGCCGGTCGAAGTTGTGCCGCTCGGCCTGCAGAAACGCGTCGAGCTGGCGCGCGCGCTCGCCGCCGAGCCGAAGCTGTTGGTACTCGATGAGCCCATGGCCGGGATGAACCAGGAGGAAAAAGAATACATCACGCGCTTCATCCTGGATGCACGTGACGAGCGCGATGTCTCGATCCTCCTCATCGAGCACCATATGGATGTCGTTACCGCAATCTGCGACCGCATGCAGGTCCTGAGCTATGGCGAGACCATTGCCGAGGGCGAGCCGCGTGAGGTGATCGCCGACCCGCGGGTCGTCTCCGCCTATCTCGGTCAGCGCGCCGCCAAGCGTCAGGCCGAAGCAGGAGCCGCCGCATGAACCTGCCCGTGCGACAACTTGGGAAAGTCGGCAAATGGCCGTGCTTTGAGGACGGTCAGCCCGCGACGCTGATGGCCGCACTGGCACGCAACGCCATGCACAACAGCCGCCAGGTGGCCGTGCGCGAGCGCGACTTCGGCATCTGGCAGGAAATCACCTGGCAGCGGTTCTACGAGGACGTGCTGGCCGCGGCGGCGGCCCTTGATCAGCTCGGCCTGGTCGCCGGACAGGCCATGACCACCATCGGCGACAATCGCTATCGACTGTACGTGGCCTCGGTCGCCGCCACGGCCTTGGGGGCCTTTCCAGCTCCAGTATTCCCCGACGTGCCGCCTGAGGAGCTCATCCACTACACGCGATACGGTACACCGACGGTAGCCATCGCCGAGGATCAGGAGCAGGTCGACAAGCTGCTCGAGCTGCGTGAGCGACTGGGGCGCCCGCAGCGCATCGTATACGACGACCCGCGCGGGCTTGCCGCCTACAAGGTCGAAGGCCTGATCGCGTTCGATACGCTGCTCGCCGACGGCCGGCGCCGCCTTGCAACCGAGCAGCAGCTGGTTGGCGATCTCGTGCAGCGCAGCGGGCCGGATGATATTGCCGTCCTGCTGCATTCTTCCGGCACCACGGGCACTCCCAAGGGTGTGCCGCTGACACATGAGAACGTGCTGCAGGGTGTGCGCAATGCTGCCGAAGCCGGATACTTCGAGCCGCATGAGAACTGCTACGCCTATCTGCCCATGGCGTGGGTCGGCGACTTCATCTTCACCCTGACTGGGGCGCTGGCGCTGCGGTTTGTGATCAACATTCCAGAGCGCCAGGAAACCGTGCTGCACGACCTGCGCGAGGTAACACCCACCATGTACCTGGCGGCCCCGCGCGCGTGGGACAACATGCTGACGCGCGTTCAGGTCGCGATCGCCGACTCCACACCTCTCAAGCGGCGCCTGTTCAACTACTTCATGCCGCGCGCCATCGAGATCGAGCGGCGCCGCATTGCCGGAGAGCGTGCACGGCTGGGCGATCGACTGCTGCGCGCGACGGGCGAGGTCGCAGTTTTCGGGCCGTTGAAGGATTTTCTCGGGCTCAGCCGGGCGGCGCGGGCCTATACGGGTGGCGAGTCGATCGGCGAGGACACCTTCCTGTTTTTCCGGGCGCTTGGGGTAAACCTGCGCCAGTTCTACGGCCAGACCGAGACCTCGGCATTGACCGCCGCCCAGCTTGGCGACGACGTCAAGCTGCACACGGTCGGCAAGCCCCTGCCCAACGTGCAGGTTCGCATCGACGAAACAGGTGAAATACTCGTGCGGTCACGCTCGGTCATCAAGGGCTACTACAATGACCCCGACGCCTCCCGGAAGGCGCTCGCCGACGGCTGGTTGCACACCGGTGACGCTGGCTACCTCGAACCGGACGGACACCTGGTCGTGCTCGGCCGTGTCTCGGAGGTGGTGCGCACCGCCGCGGGCGAGCGCTATATCCCGAACTATATCGAGAACCGTCTCAAATTCTCGCCGCATGTGCGCAACGTGGCCGTGATCGGCGCTGGCCGCGCAACGCTGGCGGCCATCGTGTGCATCGACTACGAGGCGGTTGGCCATTGGGCTGAGGCACGCGGCATTTCCTATACGTCCTACGCCGAGCTGTCGCAGCGGCCGGAGATCTACGATCTCATCGCCGGCGCCATTCGGCACGTGAACGGCTCTCTGCAGGAACCCCTGAAGATCCGCCGCTTCGTCAACCTGCACAAGGATTTCGATGCCGATGACGGCGAGATCACGCGCACCCGCAAGATCCGCCGCAATGTCGTTGAGGAGCGCTATGCCTCGTTGATCGACGCGCTCTACGGCGGCCTCACGCACGTCGATCACGAAGCCAAGATTACCTACGAGAACGGCGAAGTCGGGCTCATTCGCCGCACGCTTGCGCTGCGAGAGGTGGAGTAGCGGCATGGACCTCATTCTGCTCGGCGAGCTTGCCATCAATGGTGTCCTGGTTGGCCTGATGTACGGCCTGATCGCGCTCGGCATCGTGCTGGTCTACAAGACATCCGGCCTGGCCAATCTGGCGCAGGGCGCACTGGCCATGGCAGGCGGCTACGTGACGGTGGCGCTGGCGACGCTGGCGGGACTGCCGATGTGGGCAGCCGTTGTTGCGGCCCTGGCCGTGATGTTTGTGTGCGGCATGCTGATCGAGCGCGTCATGCTGCGGCGCATGATCGGCCAGCCGGTCATCATGATCATCATGCTGACCCTCGGTCTCGAAATCTTCCTGCGCGGGGTTGGGCCTGGAATTTTCGGCTCGGCGGTCAAGCCGCTGGACCTCGGCATTCGGCAAGCGCCGATCATCGTCGGCGACATCCTCATCAACCGCGCGTATCTGATCGGCGGCGCCATCTCGGCGCTGCTCATCATGGCCACCATCGCCCTGTTCAACTCGCGTCTTGGCGTGCGCATGCGCGCAGTCTCTGACGACCAGACCGCATCCTGGTCGGTGGGTATTCGGGTGGAGCGGACCATTGCCATTGCCTGGGGTCTTGCCGCTGCCCTGGCGACCGCGGCCGGCATTCTGTGGGGCAGCGTGCAGGGTGTGGACTGGTCGCTGTCCTTGTTGCTGATGAAGGCTCTCGCCATCTCCATTCTCGGCGGCCTCGATAGCATTGCCGGTGTGTTGCTGGCCGCTGTCATCGTGGGCGTAGCCGAAAGCCTGGCGACCGGCATCCTCGATCCGCTGGTCGGCGGAGGCACGCGCGATATCGTGGCCTCCGTCATTATTGTGATGACCCTTCTCGTGCGCCCCTACGGCCTGTTCGGCCGCGAACACATCGAGCGAGTGTGAGATGCTGTACCGTCAGGCCGGCATCCGGCATCGTCGCTACGCCGCCGAGCGTCAGCTCTGGCCCCTTACGTTCGACCGTATGCTGGTTGGCGCCGTCGCTTTGTTTCTTCTGGCGGCGCCCTTCACCCTCGATCGCCTTTATGTCAGCGGCTATCTGCTACCTTGGCTGTTATGGTCGAGTGCGGCCTTGGGCCTCAATCTGCTGATGGGCGGCGCTGGCCAAATCCATCTCGGATACGGCGCCGTCATGGCCATCGGCGCCTATAGCTCGGTGCACCTGGTCCGCAACGGTGTGCCGTTCGAACTGGCCCTCATTCTGTCCGGCAGCATGAGTGCAGCGATCGGCATCATCTTTGGCGCTGCTGCGCTGCGCGTAAAGGGCCTCTACCTCGCCATGTCGACGCTTGCCATGCAATACATCGTCGACTTCACGATCAGTCACGCACCGGGCATCAGCGGCGGCACGCAAGCCTCCCTGCAAGTGCCGCGCGTCAGCGTGCTCGGTATTCCGGTCACGGGTGAGGTTGCGCCCTACTACGTGGCTCTGGCGCTGTGCGCCATCGTTACCCTGTTCATGCTGAACGTGGGGCGGACCAGCTTCGGGCGGGCGCTGGCGGCGATCCGGGAGAAGGACTATGCCGCAGAAATCATTGGCGTCAGCACGTTCAAATACAAGCTGCTGGCATTCTGGACCAGCTCGTTCATCGGTGGCGCCGTCGGTGCTGTACTGGCGGTTTGCTATCTGCGCATCGTCACGCCGGATCAATTCCATCTTGATCTGTCGATCCAGCTGGTGGCCATGGTGATTGTCGGTGGCCTGGGCAGCGTGCTCGGCTCTTTTTTTGGCGCAGCGCTGATCCTGTTCGCGCCCATCTTCTTCAACCATGCCATTGGCATGCTCGCCGCGGGGCTTGGACTGAGCATCTCCACAGACCTGCGCTCGCACATTCCGCTGATGCTGTACGGCGGTCTGATCATCCTGTTCCTGCTGGTCGAGCCGCTTGGGCTCGCCAAGATGTACGACAACGTGAGGAAGTATTTTCTGGTCTGGCCGTTCCGCCACGTCCGAAAGTAACTCGAACCGATCCGGCTGAGCAGGACCGAGCCGGGCGCAACAAGGAGGAATGCTCAATGCACATCGATCGGCGCACGTTCCTGGCAGGTGGCTCGGCCTTGCTTATTGGACAGGTGCCATTGCCAGCCCGCGCCCAGGACAAGCTGATAAAATTCGGCGCTCCGCAGGATTTCACGAAGGTCTACACGTTCGTGACGGCCGAATACAGCCAGGGTCAACGCGACTACATCACGCTTTTCAATGAGCGCGGCGGCATCAAGGGCTTCAAGGTTCATCTCGATGTGATCGACCACGGCAACGACCTGCCGCGCGCAATCGAGGCGTTCGAGCGCTACAAGCGCGAAGGCTACGTGCTCGTCGACCCGCTATCGACGCCGATGGCGCGTGGTCTCGTCACCCGAGCGCTCGAAGACAAGATCAACATGGTCACGACGCTTTCGGGACGCAGCGACGCCGCCGACGGCACCGCCTTCCCTTATGTGATGCCATTGTCTCCCAACTATTGGAGCCAGGCAGCGCTTATCATCGATTTCTTCCAAAAGCAGGACAAGGATCTGAAGGGCAAGAAGATCGTGCTCGTGCATATTGATACGCCGTTCGGTCGCGAGCCGATCCCGATCTATCAGGCGCTGGCGCAGAAACTTGGCTACGAGTTCCAGGCGTTCCCCTATACGCCGCCCGGCAACGACCAGTCGGCGATCTGGCCGCAGGTGCGTCGGGCACGCCCGGACTGGGTGATCTTCTGGGGCGCCGGCGTTGGCCAGACGGTGGCACTGAACGAGGCCATCCGCAACGGACTGCCGCTGGACCGCATGTCGTCGAGCGTGTGGCTGTCTGAGTCGGACATGGAGGTGGTCGGCAAGGATGCAACCAAGGGCGTTCTCAAGTTCGAGGCGGCGGCCGGCGGCCGCGAGCCCAAGGTCATCCAGGACATTCTCAAGGAGGTGGTGGCGAAAGGCAAAGGTGCAGGCCCTGAAGGCAAGGTCGGCACCAGCTACTACAATATCGGCGTGATGATGGGTGCCATCCAGATCGAAGGCCTGCGCAAGGCATTCGAGAAGGCTCCCGATGGTCCCTACACCGGCCCCTGGCTCAACGAGGGTCTGCGCTCAATTACCAACTTCACCGCCGACGGCCTGTTGCCGCCGATCACCACGACCAAGCAGGACCACCAGGGCGGCGGCCGCGGCCGGATCGCGCGCTGGGATGGCAGCAAATTCGTGGCGCAGTCGGATTGGGGCTCGGCCTACGAGGATGTCGTTTGGGCCGAGATCCGCAAATATTCCGAGGAGTTCAAGAAGAGCGGCAAATGAGCCCCGTGACGCCTCTGCTTGCCCTCAACAATATCGAGGTCATCTACGACCGCGTCTTTCTAGCGGTCAAAGGTGTCTCGATCGACGTCCCGAAGGGTGGCCTTGTCACCCTTCTGGGCGCCAACGGTGCGGGCAAGAGCACCGCGCTCAAGGCGATCAGCGGCCTGCTGGCGCCCGAACGCGGCGAGGTCACCCGCGGTACCATCACGTTCGCGGGCGAGAGCATACTTGCACTCGACCCGCCGACGCGGGTGCGCCGCGGCATCGTTCAGGTGTTGGAGGGCCGACGCGTATTCGGCCACCTAACGCCCATGGAGAACCTGCTGGCGGCAGTATCGAGAAGCCGGGCCAGATCGCACACCAAGACGCTGATTGAGCGTACCTTTGCGTGGTTTCCTCGCTTGGCCGAACGCGCCAAGGCGAAAGCCGGCTACATGTCGGGTGGCGAACAGCAGATGCTGGCCATCGGCCGAGCGCTGATGACGGAACCTGAGTTGCTCCTGCTCGACGAGCCAAGCCTCGGCCTGGCGCCGTTCCTGGTCGACGAGATCTTCGACATCATCAAGAAGATCAACAAGGAGGGAGGTGTGTCTGTGCTGCTGGTCGAGCAGAACGCGGCAGCGGCGCTGGATGTTGCCGACATGGCCTACTTGATCGAAAACGGTCGCGTCGTCATGAGCGGCACGGCGCAGCTCGTTCGGTCCAATCCCGATGTCGTAGAGTCCTATCTGGGTGGTCACGGCAAGGTCGATTATCTGGCCGTCAAGCACTACCGTCGGCGCAAGCGGTGGCTGACTTGAAGCTGCGCTGCGCAAGCACTCGGCGGTGCCAATGACCGCGCATGTTGCATAGTCTGCATGGCAAGGCCTCAACAAGGAGCGGTTCGATGGCGGAGGCATACATTGTGGAGGCGGTTCGCACGGCTGGCGGACGCCGCGGCGGTAAACTTGCCGGTTGGCATCCTGCCGATCTTGGCGCGCAGGTTCTGAACGCCATCGTCGATCGGTCCGGCATCGACCCGGCGGCGATCGAGGATGTCATTATTGGCTGCGTTACCCAAGCGGGCGAGCAGGCCTTCGCCCTTGGCCGCAACTGCGTGCTCGCATCCAGGTTGCCTGACACCGTTCCGGCGGTCACGATTGATCGGCAATGCGGATCATCGCAGCAGGCCCTGCAGTTCGCCGCGCAAGCGGTCATGTCGGGAACCCAGGACGTCGTCATCGCCGGCGGCGTCGAAAGCATGACGCGCGTGCCGATGTTCTCAAACATCGCTTTGCATCACAAGGAAGGGATTGGCATCGGCCCATTCAGCCAGCACATCAAGCACCGGTATGGCGTCGACAATTTCAGCCAGTTCATTGGCGCGCAAATGCTGGCGGACAAGTACCGGTTGAGCCGCGAGGACCTGGACCGGTTTGCCCTGCTGAGCCATCAGCGCGCTGCGGCGGCGACTGAAGCTGGCGCATTCGCAGCCGAGATCGTGCCGATTGCAATCGAAACTGCGGAAGGATCCGAGCAACACGTGCGCGATGAGGGCATTCGCTATGACGCTTCGCTCGAGGCCATAGGATCGGTAAAGCTGTTGCAGGAAGGTGGGGTCATCTCGGCCGCCAACGCCAGTCAGATTTGCGATGGCGCGTCGGCAGCGCTGGTGGCCAGTGAAAAGGCGCTAAAGCAGTATGGTCTCACGCCGCTGGCACGCATTCACAATCTGACGGTCAGCGCGGGCGATCCCGTCATCATGCTTGAAGAGCCAATTGCTGCAACCAGGCGTGCGCTTGCTCGGGCCGGCATGAAGATCGAGGACATCGACCTGTACGAGGTCAATGAAGCGTTCGCCCCCGTGCCGCTGGCGTGGCTGAGCGAGAGCGGGGCCGATCCCGACAAGCTCAACGTGAATGGAGGTGCGATTGCTCTCGGCCACCCCTTGGGTGCGTCGGGGACCAAGCTGATGGCAACACTCATCCACGCTCTCAGAGCGCGCAGCAAACGCTATGGCCTCCAGACCATGTGCGAGGGCGGTGGCATCGCCAATGTCACCATTGTCGAGGCACTCTAGCCAAGCGAGCGGTTCAGCCAGCACGGCCGCACCCGTATGCCGGGCGCCGGCATGGCTGCTGGTCGTGACCGGCCATTGCGTCGCCGCCGCTGCAGCTAGCCTGGCATCGGCTGGGCCAGTGCGTAATAGCTGCCATAGGCCTTGATCGCCCGCGCGTGCAACACGTCAAGCGGGATGGCCGCGGTTCCGAAGCGGGAGGGAGCCAGACTGGGGAGCGCGAATTCCGGTACGCCCTCGACGATCCACTGCGCGAGGGCGCGGCCGGCACCGCCCG
>DASTOW010000258.1:0-3598 GCA_035762425.1 Hyphomicrobiaceae bacterium
TCCGGGTTGACGGTGATGCCCTCGAAGTCGTGGTAGGCGACCTTGCCGTACAGCTGGGCAGAATAGAAGTTGGTCATCGACAGGCCGCCCCTGGTGCAGGCGACGGCCAGGCCTGCCGTGGAGTGGGTGTGCATCACGCAGTGCGCCGCATCGATGCCGCGATGCACGGTGGCGTGCGGGGCAAGGCCAGCCGGATTGATGGGCCAGCGCGAGTCCGAGAGGATGTTGCCCTCAAGATCGATCTTGACGAGATTGGAGGCGGTGATTTCGCTGTAGTGCAGGCCGAACGGGTTGATCAGCAGGTGCTTCTCGGGGCCTGGCACGCGCAGGGTGATGTGATTGTAGATCAGCTCGGTCCAGCCGAGATGCGCGAAGATCCGGTAGCAGGCGGCGAGCTGTACGCGCGCCTCCCATTCCTCGCGGCCGATGCCCTGCAGGGTCGAGGTGCCGTAGTCCATGGCAAGCCTTGGGGTGGCCATTGCGCTTCCTCTGAGCACGTGCGGTTTGCAGCAGTGTAGCGCGCACGGGCAGCCCGCTCCAACCCCATGCCAAGTCTGTCAAGGCAGGCTTTGGCGAGCTGTTCAGCCTTGCGGACCAAGCGCGCGCAGGGCGAGCGCTTCCTCGATAGAGGCCACAAACATTTGTGCTGCACCACGGGGATCCTGCGCGGCGGTGATGGGCCGGCCGACCACCAGGTAATCGGCGCCGGCGGCGATGGCTGATTGGGGTGTGGCGACGCGCGCCTGGTCGCCGGCAGCATCACTCGGCAGGCGAATGCCGGGCGTGACGATCAGCGTACCGGGTCCGACAGCCGCGCGCACTCGGGCAGCCTCCTGACCCGAAGAGACGATGCCATCGCAGCCGGCGGCCCGCGCGATCTTGGCGCGGCGCTCCACTAGTTCCTGGGGCGAGGCGGTGATGCCCTGCTCGGCAAGATCGCTGCCGTCGAGGTTGGTCAGCACGGTGACGGACAGGATTTTGAGGCGCGTGCCGGACTTGCCTTTGACGGCTGCCGCGATGGTCTTGCTGTCGTGCCCGTGTATGGTGAGAAAGGTTGCGCCAGTGTCGGCGGCGGCGCGTGTGGCGCGCTCGACGGTGTTGCCGATATCGAGCAGCTTCATGTCGAGGAACACCTGCTTGCCGCCGCCGACCAGCTCGCGGGTCAGATCGAGGCCGCCGCTCATGACCAGCTCGAGGCCGACTTTGTAAAAGCTCACCGCATCGCCCAGCCGCGCAACGAGCGTGCGCGCGCTCTCCACCGTGGGCATGTCGAGGGCGACCATCAGCCGGTCACGTGCAGGAATGTCGCTCATGCGGGTTCGGGCGCCTTCGATTCGTGCTCGAGCCAAGACTTGGCAGAAGGCGGCCGAAGGCGTCAATGCGGGCGCAGCCGCAATCCAGCGCCGCGTCCAGAACCGCCCGGCAGGATTGTCCTAACCATGATGAGCTTGAGCGGAACGCCCGTCCGGCCCCGGCGTTTACCGACAGGAACGGGGCACACTCACGCCCCCGTCAAATCCATCCAATAACATGGAGCAGGCCATGAACTGGGACCGCATCGAAGGCAACTGGAAGCAAATGACCGGCAAGGTCAAGGAGAAATGGGGCAAGCTAACCGACGATGACCTTGCCCAGATCAATGGCAGCCGTGAGCAGCTGGAAGGCAAGATTCAGGCGCATTACGGCTACGCCAAGGATCAGGTGAAGAAGGACGTGGACGACTGGCTGGGCCGCATGTAAGGCTCCCGGTGCACATTTTCGGCGCCCGCAGCCCCCTTGGGCTGCGGGCGTTTACCGTTTGCGGCCACACCCCGCCGCGAAGTGGCACACCCCCCTTGTGGCCGAGGCGAGACCCCGTGCATGATCGGCCCAGGTTTTGCAGAGTTCTGCTTTTGCAGAGTTCGGCAGCCCGGAACTGCATACAGAAAACTGCAGACGGGCGGCAGATCTTAGGGTGATGCAGGGGGTTGGGGGGTTCCGCATGGCTAGGACATTCCGCGCGCAATCGTTGGCGCACACCAAAACCAGCAAGGACCGGCGCAGCTTCGAGATGACGTTCGTCGACGCAGCCGGCGCCAAGCGCACCATCAGCATGCCCGCGCAGATGGCGGCCGACCTGGTGCCCGTGCTGAGTGCGCTCGCCGAGGGCGCAACGCGCTCCAATCGTCCGCAATTCACCAAGGTGCCCAAGGAATGGGCAGTGGGCCGCGCCCAGCATGAGCGGCTGGTGCTGATCAAGTTCGACGAAGACCCGCCCTACGGCCTGGCCATCGACGATGCCGCGCATCTGTGGCGCGAGGTACGCGAGGAGGCCGAGATCGTCTCCCTCATGGGCGAGCCCGTGCGCCAATAGAGGCGCGACGGCGCCAGGTTGGTTGGTGGCTGCGCTTGGCGCAAGTTGCTGCCGCTAGCGCATGGCGTGATAGACGCTCGCGAAGCCGACCGCGAAGATGAAGATCGCTGCGCAAATAGCGAAAATAGCCGCCTTGGTATCGACAGGGTCTTTGCTGTCCATGCGCGGATCCTCCCTGGAATTTTTTCTCAGCATTGCAATATATGACGTCTAGACCATCAGGTCACAGATTTTTGGCCGACACAAGTCGGCCAGCAGATTGACAACGCATCACGCGACGACCTGCGACACCCTGCAAGCCCGGTCGCCCGCGCCCCTATCTCTGCGCCTTGGGCACCGGCTGGTCCACGTTGCGGGCCGCGTCGGCACGGGGATGGGATTCGTAGATGGCGTGGCTGGCGCCCTTGATCTCGGTGGTGCGGGTCTTGGCGCGCGCGTAGTACCAGCGCTCGAGATCGGGATTGATTATCTGATCGTTGCCCGCAGCGATTCCCCAGCTCGGCTTGGTCCTCCACGCCGCGGCCGTCAGCGCCGTGCTGAACACCTTGGCGGCGGCCAGCACCAGCGACCGGGCTACGAACTGCGCCCGCTCGCGTGACAGATCGGGTGCGAACAGCCTGGGGAAGTCGGCTGGGTTGAGATAGGTGAAGTCATCGGGCGTCTTCTTGATGGCGCCGTCGGTCATGGCAAGCACGCTCGGCGTTCGCCTGCCGAGCGCGGCCTCGTCCTCCCCGATGTCGGGAGCATGCGCGGCCACGTAGACGAGGCCTGCGACCTTGGGATGCACGCCGGCCTCGGTGATGATCGAGCCGCCATAGCTGTGGCCGACGAGGAGGGTGCGACCGTCCTGCAGATCGAGACTGCGTGTGGTTGCGGCGACGTCGCCGGCAAACGAGGTCTGGGGCTCCTGCACCATGGTGACATGGAAGCCCTCCCTCCTCAGGATCGCATAGACAGGCTTCCAGCCCGACGCGTCTACCCAGGCGCCGTGCACCAGCACGATGTTGTTGATTGGGTCGGCGCGTGCCGCGCCTGCCATCGCGGCAAGGCAAAGTGCGGCCGCGACAAGGGACCGCCAGGTCTTGAGGTGCTGCATGGTCGCCGCGTCGGACAATCCTCGCTTAACCAGCGGGTGGGAGGCAAACTCCGGGCGCGACGTCGCCAGCGCGCCGCGGCGCCCGCCCACGATGACGAACGGCGGCCCGTACGACGGCTGCACGTCGCGCAGTGCGCCCTTCTCGATCC
>DASTOW010000259.1:0-19055 GCA_035762425.1 Hyphomicrobiaceae bacterium
AAGTACTGGAAGCGCAGGTACTACGCCTGCATCTATTGATGCGGCTGGTGCTTGCCGGGTCCCCGGCCGTGCGCCGGGGGCCCGTTTCGCATCCTGGTGACGCAACGGAAATTTCCGTCGCATCCGTTCAGGGACGGACGCCAGGGGAAGGAGAACGCCTTTTGAGTGCTGGAGCACGGACCATGTGGAAAGCGGCAAGGGAAGAGTTCACGGAAATCGTGTGGCTGGTCTGTATCATTGGCGGCCTGTCGGTGCTGGCCGTAGCCTCCGCAGCGGCGTTGGCCGCCGGCTGATGCACGCCTGATCTCAACCACGAATATGCAGGCATAGCGGGCTGTTTTGCCCTAGCATGGCCGGCGTGGGGTTTTGGCATTGGGGGAAACGCACATGCCGACATTCGAGCAGATCCAACCGCATACGCCCATTATCATCATGGTGCTCAACGGCCTGATTGCGGGCTGGCTGGCCGGGCTGCTGCTGGGCGGGGGCGGCCTGATACGCAATCTCGTGGTCGGGCTGATCGGCTCATTCGTGGGCGGCACGCTGGTGCGCTTTGGCCTATTGAAGCTGCCGGAGTCGGTCATCGTTTACACCAGCAAGGTGCCCTACGGAGAGCAGATCCTGATTTCGACGATCGGCGCCCTGATCGTGGTTATTCTGGCCCGAGTGCTTGGGCGCAGCTGAGCAGTTGTTCATAAAACTCAGTTTGCAACGCAATGCCGTGCCGATACCCTTTCGGGCCATCGGTGCGGCGGGTCTATGCGCGGCTGCACCCAAGAGGAACCGCATGAGGAAGCCAGCATGACCATCACCCGCCGAGCCCTGCTCGGCATGGCAGGGGGTGTCGCTTTGCTGCCGCGCGCAGTCTGGGCGCAGACATTCCCCTCGCAAACCATCCGCATCGTGGTGCCCTATCCGCCGGCCGGGCCGACCGATGCGCTGGCACGCATCATCGCCCAGGAGCTGCAGAGCGCGAACGGCTGGACGGTGGTGGTGGACAACAAGCCCGGGGCATCCGCCGCGCTCGGCAGCCGCGAGGTGGCGCGTGCCGAGCCGGACGGCCACACCATCATCCTCGGCACCAACCAGTCGCACGCTACCAACGCCATCCTGCTGAAGGATCCCGGCTACGATCCGCTCGTCGACTTCGTGCCGGTCGCCGGCCTCGCCGACCTGCAGCACGCACTGGTGGTGCGCAAGGATCTACCCGCGGCCTCGGTCGCCGAGCTGATCGCGCTCGCCAAGAAGGATCCGGACAAACTCAACTACGGCTCGACAGGAGCGGGCTCGGCCTCGCACCTCGCCATGGAGCTGTTCAAGGCCAAGACCGGCACGCACATGACGCACGTCGCCTTTCGCGGCGCCGGGCCGATGGCCACGGAGATCGTCGGCGGTCGCATCGACGCGGCCTTCTCGACGCTGCCGTCAGTGCTGGGGCTCATTCAATCCGGCGACATGCGGGCGCTGGCCATCGCCTCCGACAACAAGGCGCCGCAGCTGCCCGACGTGCCGCTTCTGAAGCAGCAAGGAGTTGCGGGTGGCGAGGCCGACGCGTGGCTGGCGCTGTTCGCGCCGACCAAGACGCCGGCGCCGGTGCTGGAGACGCTGTCCAAGGCCATCCTGGCGGCCATGACCAAGCCGGAGGTGGCGGCCAACGCGGTGAAGCAGGGCATCGCCGTCAACCTACGCCCCGGCCCCGCCTTCCGCGCCTATCAGGAAGCCGAACTCGCCAAGTGGGGCGATGTCGTGCGCATCGCCAAGGTGAAACTGGATGGATAAGACCATGTCGGCTCCGGCGCTCGCCGCGATCCGCGGCTTTCACGATGAGCTGACCGCCATCCGCCGCGACCTGCACGCCAATCCCGAGCTGGGGCTCGAGGAGCACCGCACGGCGCAGATCGTGGCGACCAAGCTCGCCGAGTGGGGCATCGAGGTGCACCGCGGCATCGGCAAGACGGGCGTGGTCGGCGTGCTCAGGCGCGGCTCGGGCGGCAAGTCGATCGGCCTTCGCGCCGACATGGATTGCCTGCCCATGCACGAGCAGACCAACCTTGCCTATCGCAGCACCAAGCCGGGGGTGATGCACGCCTGCGGTCACGACGGCCACACCACCATGCTGTTGGGCGCTGCCCGGTATCTGGCCACGTCTCCCAGCTTCCAGGGCACCGTGCACTTCATCTTTCAGCCGGGTGAGGAGGGCGTCGGCGGCGCGCTCGCCATGCTGGAGGATGGGTTGTTCGAGAGGTTTCCCTGCGACCAGGTGTTCGCCCTGCACAACCGCCCCGGTCAGCCGATCGGCACATTTGCGATCGGCAAGGGGCCGCAGTCGGCGGGCGGTGCGTTCTTCGACATCACGATCACCGGCCGCGGCGCGCACGGCGCGCGGCCGGAGCTGAGCGTCGACCCGGTGCTGGTGGCCGGCCACATCATCACGGCCCTGCAATCGATTGTGGCGCGCAACCTCTCGCCAGCCGATACCGCCGTGCTCAGCATGACGCGCGTGGTTGCTGGCGATGCCTACAACGTCATCCCGGAGAGCGCCAAGATGTCGGGCACGGCGCGCGCCTTCAAGAGTGCGACCATGCAGATGCTGGAGGAGGGCATCCGCCGCATCGCCAAGGGCGTGGCGGAAGGATTGCGCGCCGAAGCGGAGGTCGATTTCCGCGTCATCTTTGCGCCGCTCATCAACGCGGAGGCCGAGACGGATGTGCTGGCCGCCGCGGCGGCCGCCGTGGTGGGCGAGGCCAATGTCGATCGCGCCAAACCACCGAGCATGGGCTCGGAGGATTTCAGCTTCATGATGGAGAAGGTACCGGGCGCCTACATCCAGCTCGGTAACGGCGACAGCGCCGGCCTGCACAATCCGGCCTACAACTTCAACGACGAAGCCACACCCTACGGCGCCGCGCTGCTGGCAACTGTGGTCGAGCGCCAGCTCAAAGGGTCGTGAGCCGCTCACAGACGTTTTACTGACCACGCAGCGCACCACGACGCCCTGCGCAGGCCCTGCCTCAGGCTTGCCCATTTCCTCAGTGCACTACGACCCTGATCAGGACCCAGGCGCGGGATCGGTCTGATCGGGAGCTGGGAAGCACCGAGGGAGTTCCGCCATGCGATTGTTCCCGCGCCGCGCCGTCGGCACAGATACAAACGAGATTGCGAGCCACGCCATCATGCACTCCGACGGCGGCCGTATCGCTGCCGTCATCTCGGCCATAGCGCTCGTGTTCTCCGCCTATAGTCTGTGGGAGACGTCGCTCAAGCAGGCCGACGTCAGCGTCTATGTCACGGGTGTGGTCTCGTACGGGCGCGACACGTCCGACAGCACTGACGTGCAGCCATCGGGCGGCTTCGAAGTGCTGGCGGTGCCGGTCACGATTGCCAACGGCGGTGCGCGCGATGCTCCCATTCTGGCGCTGCACCTCGATGTCAGCAATCCCAAGACCGGGCTGACCGCTCGCTTCGAGGCGACCTACACCGCCGACGCCGCCTATTTCGCCAGCACCGGAGCGAAGCGGCCGAAGACGCCGTTCTCCGCGCTGGTGATTGCAGGTCGCTCGGCCTGGACCGGCACGGTGCTTTTTTATCCAGTGAGCTACAGCAACGAAAAGGCGCTTGCGCCGATAACCAGAGTGGCCGCCTTCAGCGAGGAGCTGCGCAAGAAGTACGCCAGCGAAATGGCCGGCGGCAACAGCATCAGCATACTGCGTGAGAAGCGTCCCGACCTTCCCGAGCTTGCCGACCTCGAGGCGTTCGGCGCCAAAGTGCTGAGCCGCAACGACGTCGTCGAGGTGACATTGAAGCTTCTCAGTCCAGAGCCGAGCGGTTGGCTGGACCGCGCGTTCGGCACGCCGGTGCGGCCAATTAAGCTCGGCCTGGAGATGCCAAATGTTTCGGGGCAACGCCTGGACAGCGATCTGGTGCGCCTGCGGTCGGTGGCAGCCCGACCCTGAGGCTTGCTGGCGCCAGCGCCTTGGCTGCTATGATTGGCTGACATCACTCACAAAATGACTATTCTGCCGGGGCCAACAACACAGCCCAGGTGAGAGTGCACATGTCCCTGTTCGATCTCAAAGGCCGCGTCGCGCTGGTGACAGGCGGCAATGGCGGCATCGGTCTTGGCATGGCGCGCGGGCTGGCTGGGGCCGGCGCAGCGGTGGCGGTGGCGGGGCGCAATCGATCCAAATCGGAGGCGGCGGCCGCAGAGCTGGCCAAGCTGGGCGTCAAGACGGCCGTGGTGGACGTCGACGTCGCCAACGAGGCTGCCTGCCGCAAGGCGGTGACGGATACGGCAAAGGCGCTGGGTCGGCTCGACATCCTGATCAACAACGCCGGCATAAATATTCGCAAGCCGGTGCACGAACTGGCCCTGGACGAATGGAAGCAGGTGATCGACGTCAACCTGACCAGCATGTTCGTGTGCTGCCAGGCGGCCTACCCGCTGATGCAGCAGGCGGGCGGTGGCAAGATCATCAATATCGGCTCTATGTTGTCGATCTTTGGCGCGCCGTTCGCTCCCGCCTACGGTGCCTCCAAGGGCGGGGCAGTGCAGCTCACCAAGTCGCTCGCCACCGCCTGGGCCAAGGACAATATCCAGGTCAATGCCGTGCTGCCGGGTTGGATCGATACCGACCTGACACAGGCCGCGCGCAAAGAGGTGTCCGGCCTCAACTCGATGGTGCTGATGCGCACGCCGGCGCGACGCTGGGGTACGTCCGAGGACATGTCGGGCATCGCCGTGTTCCTGGCCAGCAAGGCCGCCGACTTCATCACAGGCACGGCCATTCCGGTTGATGGCGGATATTCGACCCAGGTGTGAACCTCGATCGCCGCCGGTCGGGGCCGAATTCGCCTTGCCCATCAAGACCTAAGCAAACCATGAGCGCGCCGCAGCCGGCACCTGACAACGGCACCGTTTCTCCGCTATGGTCGGGCCACTTTGTGGCGCCAGTCTTGCGGGGGACGGCACTCACGTGCAGGGGAAACGACGCGATTACCGTCGGGGGCACTAGCGCATGAACGACATCAGTCGGACAGGGCTCGAAACCGAGACGCCCGTCAATCCCTATAGCCTGCTGGAGGCCGTGAACCGGTCCAGCGGCACCGCCAACACCGCGTGGCTGATCTTCGTCGGCCTGATGGCGTATCTGCTCATTACCGTGGCAGGCGTCACGCACAAGGATCTGCTGCTCAACACGGCCATCACCTTGCCCGTGCTGCAGGTGACCATCGAGCTGACCCGCTTCTTCCTGTTCGCGCCGATCGTGCTGGTGCTGCTGCATCTGGGTGTGGTCGGTCAGCTGGTGCTGCTTGCCCGCAAGACGCTTGAGTTCGGCTCCTCGATCCGCATGCTCGAGATCAGCGATGAGCGTACCCACCCCCTGCGGCTCGAACTCGACAACTTCTTTTTCGTGCAGGCGATGGCGGGGCCCGAGCGCAGCCGCCTCGTCAGCTTGTTCCTGCACGGCATGTCGTGGCTGACCCTGGTCGCCCTGCCGCTTGCCATGCTGCTGTACATCCAGATCGTATTCCTGCCCTACCACGATGTGACGATTACCTGGGTGCAGCGCATCGCCGTGTTGGCCGACATTGCACTGCTGGTGTTCATCGGCGTGTTCCTGATCCGCTCCGAGATCTCCTTCTTCCGCGCCTTCCTGCGCACCAGTGTGCATCACCCGCTGGGCCTACTGGTGACGGCGGCGCTCCTGGTGGTGGTGGCCTGCTTCGCGCTGTTCGTGGCGACGATCCCGGGCGAGGCGGTGGATCGGCTGGCCATCACGTCGGCAACCGAACGGTCGGCGATCGAGCGCGGTGGACGCTATGTGTTCGGTTCGGCGACACCTGCGGCAGGTGCCAGCGATAGCGATTCCGTGCTCGGCCTGTTCCGCCGCAACATTGAGGTCGTTGACCAGGACCTGGTGGTGGACAAGGACGTGAGCCCGGGCGAGGCGACGCTGAACCTGAGGAATCGCGACCTGCGTTTCGCCAGGCTCGACCGCAGCGACCTGCATCAGGCCGATATGACGGGGGCGAACCTGGACGGGGCGAGCCTGGTCGGCACCGACTTGCGCAGCGCCGTCATGCAGTGCGCCAGCCTCGACGAGCTGCTGCTGACGGAAAACCGGCGCGCGGCCCGCTGCGCCAGCGCGCGTGCGGCCAACTTCTACAAGGCGCGCCTGGGCGAGGCCAGGATGGCTGGCATCGATTTGCGCGGTGCGCGCATGGAGGAGGCGCAGCTTGAAGGAGCGGACCTGTCCTACGCCCCGATGATCGGCACGGACTTTGCCAGCGCCCAGATGGACCGGGCCAACCTCAGCGGCGGCGTCCAGCTGCAGGGTGCCAACTTCCTGCTGGCTTCGCTGCAAGGCGCCGATCTGTCCGGTGCCAAGCTGCAGATGGCCGATATGGCCAACGCCGCGCTGCAAGGCGCCAACCTGTCGCTGGCCAGCCTCGAGGGTGCCGTGCTGCGCGACGCGGACCTGGACGGTGCCAACATGCAGATGAGCCGTTTGCTCGGTACGGACCTCAAGGGCGCACGCCTGCAGGGTGCCGATCTGTCCGGCGCGGTGGTGTGGCGTGCACAGCCGCCCAGCGCTGAAGGTTCGGCCCTGGCTGACATGGCCCAGCTTGCCCTGCAACCGCCGAGCGAGGCCGATATGGCGGCGCTGCAGGCTGTTATGGCACGCTTTGATGCGAGCCCGCTCAAATCGCGCCTGTCTGAAGGGCTGGCCCCCCTGCTCGACGTCGCGCAGAACGCGCGCTGGGCATCCTCGGCAGATCAGCAGCAGTGGTTCAACTACTCGAGGACCAGCGAGGCGGCCATGGCGGACGGCTACCGTTTGCGCCTGACCGACTTCCTGTCGAAACTGATGTGCCGGTCGCGGTACGCCAGCGCAGCAGTGGCCACGGGCGTGGCGCGCCGATCCATGGCGCAGGGCTTCAAGGGCGACGTGCCGGCCATCTACGACCGGCTGAAGGCGACAGAGTGCCCGGCGTCGACGACGGTGGGCCCGCGTCTGATGCGCGAGCTGGCTGCCGCGGCTGATGTAGCGCGCGGGCAGTAGCTTCTGCGCATGGCGATGCGAACGCAGGGGCGAGTACCCCCGCGCTCGCACTGCGCTTAGTATCTAGGCCAAAGGGCCGACACCACCGCAACAACGGCGACGGCCACCAGGGCACTCGGGAGATTGACCGAGCCGGCCAGAAAGCCGGGGTTAAGCTTGTCGTAGATGAGCACGGCCAGGGTTACGAGCGCACCCCACAGCATGAGGTTGAAAAGCCAGGTCGAGATGCTGTTCATGTCCAGCCCTCCTCCGGTGATCCCCGCGCCTGATGATCTTACTACGACTAAAGTCGTACGTGACCTGAGCTGCTGTGCAGCTGCGAGAGGAGCTTGATGGGGACTATTCGAGGCTGCCCTTGCACGGAGCGCTGCCAACGCCTACATTAGAACATAAGGCGAACATAGGCGCAGCCGTAAAAGCGTGGACAAGCAACCCGAGGCCCGCGCGCCGGGCCGTCGCACCAGTTAACGTGCCGCGCAGAGTCGCTTGAGGCGCCAATGCGCGCCGAGGCAGGGCGGCGAGCGCCACGAAAGAACAGAAGGAGGCCCCTATGGCCGGTTCCGTCAACAAGGTGATCCTGGTCGGCAATCTCGGCAAGGACCCGGAGATCCGCCGCACCCAGGACGGCCGCCCGATCGCCAATCTGCGGGTGGCCACAACCGAAACCTGGCGCGACAAGACCTCGGGCGAGCGCCGCGAGAAGACCGAATGGCACTCGGTGGTCATCTTCAACGAGGGACTGTGCCGGGTGGCCGAGCAGTACCTGAAGAAGGGCGCCAAGGTCTACATCGAGGGCGCGCTGCAGACGCGCAAGTGGCAGGGCCAGGACGGTCAGGATCGCTACTCCACTGAGGTGGTGCTGCAGGGCTTCAACAGCGTATTGACCATGCTCGACGGCCGCAGCGGCGGTGGTGCCAGCGTCGGCATGCAGGAGGACGATCAGGTCGGCTACGCGGGCGGCAATGGTGATGCCGGCAAGCGCGCGCCCAAGTCCGGCGGCGGCAAAGGCTTCGACAAGCCGATGGACGACGAGATCCCATTCTAAGGTCGCTCCCGCAGGGATCCTGGCGCTGCGGCGACCATCGGGAAGGCAGCGGCGATCGTCTGGGATCAGGCAAGCGCAGCCACATCGAGCCCGCCGCGTGTGGCTCGCTCCGGGCTCGATGCGCCGCTAGCCATTCATCTCAACGCCTTGGCGGCGATCGGGGCATTCGCCCTCAGGCTGGTACAGCGCGCCGGGCCCAAAGGGCACAAGCCAGCACCCGCTGTCGGGTTACGTATCGGTTGGCCTGATGCTGATCGTGATGATCGGCTCGGGCGCTGGCTACGACCCCCAGACCCAGCAGTTCACCGACAGCGTGACGCCATGCTCGGCCTGGCCGCGGTGCTGATGGCCGGTGCGTTCACGTCCCGGCCGGGACGGAACGCACTGGTAGTGTTTGGCGGCTGACGGCACGCCAGGCCGCCTCGGCCGGCGCGCTTGCCTTACACCTTGCGGCCGAACGCGCGCCAGATCGTTGGCACGGCGACGGCGCCCAGGGCACACTTGACGGCCGTGGTAGCCAGGAACGGCACCAGCCCGGTAGCGATGGCTTGCTCCGGCCCCAGCAACACCGCCAGCCAGGCGATACCGCCAGCCAGGATCAGTGCGTGGCCGACAATCATGGCAGCGGCCGACAGCAGGACCGAGCCGCTCCAGCCGCGCTCGGCCAGTACACCCATCAGCCAAGCCGAGATTACGAAGCCAAGCAGGTAGCCGCCGGTCGGCCCCATCATGTAGGCGAGCCCGATGCCGCGCTCGGGCGTGCCCGCGAACACCGGCAGGCCGGCCGCACCGGCCAGCAGATAGGCCAGCACCGTTGCCGTGCCCAGCACCCGCCCGTAGGCCATGCCGATCATCAGCACCACTAGCGTCTGCATGGTCATGGGCACGGGATAGAACGGCACCTGCAGCTTGGCGGACAGGGTCAGCAGGCATACGCCGGCGGCGACGGCCACCAGCAGTCCGAGGCGGCGGGCGCTGGTGCTGCTCGACCAATGAGCATCGATCAGCGTTCCAGGCAGGCGTGCATCCAGCATCTCAGGTCCCCGTAGGATCGTATTCGTGCGCCGAGCTATAGCGCTATTTCACGTCGGCAGCCACTTTCAGCGATGTGATCTTGTCGGGGTTCTGCACCGGCTCGCCCCGCTTGATCTTGTCGACGTTCTCCATGCCTTCGATCACCTTGCCCCACACCGTGTACTGCTTGTCGAGGAAGCTGGCGTCGTCGAAGCAGATGAAGAACTGGCTGTTGGCGCTGTTCGGGTTCTGGGCCCGGGCCATCGAGCATACCCCGCGCACATGCGGCTCCGAATTGAACTCGGCAGGTAGATTGCCATACTTCGATCCGCCGGTGCCGGTGCCGTGCGGGCAGCCGGTCTGGGCCATGAAGCCGTCGATGACGCGGTGGAAGACGATACCGTCGTAGAAGCCCTCGCGCGCCAGCTGCTTGATGCGCTCGACATGCTTGGGGGCGAGATCGGGTCGCAGCTCGATGACGACGTTGCCTTTGGTGGTTTGCATGATGAGCGCGTTTTCAGGGTCTTTGATGGTGGCCATTGCTTCGGTTCCGTTTGTTTAGGGAGTTGCAGAGCGTGAAGTCGTCAAGTTGCCAAGTCGTGAACGTGTGCACTGGCGCCAAGGGGCGGCATCCGCGGCTGCACGGGCGCACGACCTCAAAAGCTCATTTCTTGTTCGCCAACAGATACACCTTCAGCATCTTGTCGGGCACGCTCGGGGGCTCACCGGGCGCGATCTTGTCGACGTGCTCCATGCCCTCGATGACTTCGCCCCAAAGCGTGTAGCTGCCGGACAGCTGTGCGCATTGCACACCGTAGCAGATGAAGAACTGGCTATTGGCGGTGTCGGGATCGTTGGTGCGGGCTGCGCCGACGCTGCCGCGACCGAAGCGCTCCTTGGAGAACTCGGCCTTCAGGTCGACGTACTTGGAGCCGCCGGTGCCGGTGCCGGTCGGATCGCCGGTCTGCGCCATGAAGCCAGGGATGACGCGATGGAAGGTGATGCCGTCGTAGAAGCCTTCTTTGGCAAGGTTGCGCACGCGCTTGACGTGGCCGGGCGCGAGGTCCGGCCGCAGCTTGATGAGCACGCGCCCGGTCTTCAGCTCGATGACCAGCGTGTTGTTCGGATCGGGCACCTGCGGTTGGGAGGAGGCCGGTAGGAAGGGCAGGGCGCAGACGAGCCCGAGCGCGACGAGCGCGAGGCCGGCGAAACGATGCTTCATGGAAAGTTCCCTCGACGGTGATGTGAGGCGCTTGTGCAAGCGCTCACGGCTTCCTCTTTGCAGCCGCCGCCTTGGCGGTCAGGCGCTTGCGGACGGCCGGCGAGACGAATGCCTTCACGTTGCCGCCCATCAGGGCTATCTGGCGCACCAATGTCGCCGTGATGTGGCGCACTTGCGGGCTGGCGGGCAGAAATACCGTGTCGATATCGGGCGCCATGGCGCCGTTCATGCCGGCCATTTGCATCTCGTAGTCGAGATCGGTGCCGTCGCGCAGGCCACGGAAGATGATGCTGGCCCGGGCGGCTTTGGCGGCATCGACGGCCAGGTTGTCGAACGTGGTAATGTCGATCCTGCAGCCCGTCTCGGCCGCGATCGGGGCCACCTCGGCCTTCAGCATGTCGATCTTCTCCTCGGCCGAGAACAGCGGTGTCTTGCCGGGGTGCACGCCGATGCCGACCACCAGCGTGTCGACCATGCGGGCAGCCCGCGCGATCACGTCGAGATGGCCGTTGGTGACGGGGTCGAAGGAGCCGGACGTGAAGCCGATGCGGGTCATTGGCCTCCCCCTATCATGGGCGGCGGACCATGGCGAGGGCTACGCCGCCAGCCAGCAGCAGCAGGCCCGCAGCGCCGTCGAGCACAGCCAGCTTGGCCGCGTTGAAACTGGACCTAGCCTTGGCAATGACGACCGTGTAGCCGACGTCGACCGCCGCCAGCACGACCACGAACAGGAGCGCCAGCCCCCACAGCTGCCGCACAGGATCGGCGGCGGGATCGACAAACTGCGGCAGGAAGGCGCCGAGGAACAGCAGCACCTTGGGGTTCGACAGGCTGACCAGCAGGCCCTGCATGTAGGCGCCGCTGCGTGATGACACGGGCAATGGCTGGGCGGGATTGCGGCGGCGCTGCCAATACTGCCAAAGCTGCCGCGCGCCTAAGAACACGAGGTAGAGCGCGCCGAGCCAGCGGATCACGTCGAACCACTCCGACATGAACACCATCACCGAGCTCATGCCGAGCGCTGCCGCAGCCACCAGCAGTGCGAGGCCAGTGGTGGTGCCGGCCAAGGTCACGAGCCCCGACGCCAGTCCGCCACGCAGCGTGTTGGCGATGATCAGCGACATGTTGGGGCCCGGCGTCAGGCCGAGCAGGACGCAGGCGGCTACAAAGGCAATGAGGATTTCGATGGACATGGCGATGATCCGATCACGCAAAGTTCACTCAAAGGCGGCCGTCATCCAGGCATCCAAGGACACGAGTTCTCCGTACCCAGCATTAGCGGCCGCTTGCCGCGCGCAAGAAGCATGGGGAGGAAGAGATGAAGCCGTTGAAAGTCTTAGCATTGGCCGGGTTGGCCGCGATCACTCTTACTGTCGCAGTCCGGGCCGGCAGTGACCAGGTGAGGTTTCCAGAGAACTATGCCAAGGGCGTTCTCTACACCACGGTGGACCGCCCCGACAACAAGCAGTACCGCGAGCTGTACGCGCCAAAGGAGGCCATAGATGCGCTGAAGGCCGGCAAGCCCATTCCAAGCGGCACCGTGCTGACCATGGTCAATTACAAGGCCAAGCTTGGGGCCGACGGGAATCCGGAGAAGGACGCCAACGGCCGCTTCATCAAAACGGACGAGATCGCCGGCATCGCCGTAATGGAAAAGCGCACGGGATGGGGCACCGAGTACGCTGACGACATCCGCAACGGCGAGTGGGAATACCAGGCGTTCAAGGCCGACAAGACGGTCAACGACAAAGCCAACCTGAAATCCTGCTTCACGTGCCACAAACCGCTCGACAAGCAGGACTTCGTGTTCTCGTTCGACAAGATGCAAAGCGCCAACTGATGCGCTGACGGCAGCCGGCTTGCCGTGGGCCATGCAATGGCCCACGGCACGATGATTGCGTCACGGTTGGGAGGCCGAAGGCTCGTCAGGACCTGGGCTGTCTCCCTCGCCGTTGCCGTTGTCGGCTTCGCCGTTGCCGTCCTCGGGAATGCGCTCGACGGACACCACCTTCTCGGCCTCATCGGTCTTGAAGATGCGTACGCCCTGCGTATTGCGGCCGGCGATGCGCACGTCGTCGACAGGGCAGCGGATCAGCTTGCCGGCGTCGGTGACCAGCATGATCTGGTCGCTGTCCTCGATCGGGAACGAGGCGACCAGGCGGCCATTGCGCTCGTTGACGATCATGGCGGTAATGCCTTTGCCGCCACGGCCGGAGATCCGGTACTCATAGGATGAGGAGCGTTTGCCGAAGCCGCGCTCCGACACCGTCAGCACGAACTGCTCGCGCGCTGAGAGCTCCGCGTAGCGCTCCGGCGTCAGTTCCACCGCAGCCTCTGCCGTCTCGGCATCCACATCGGGCTCCGGAGCCCCTTCAGGGATCTCGGCGCCTTCGGCACGCCGCACCGCCAGCGCCTGCTTCAGATAAGCTTCGCGCTCGCCAGGCGTTGCCCCGACGTGGCGCAGGATGGCGAGCGAGATCACCTCGTCGCCATCATCCAGCTTGATGCCGCGCACGCCGGTGGAGTCGCGTCCCTTGAACACCCGCACATCGGCGACGGGGAAGCGGATGCAGCGCCCGCCGGCGGTGGTCAGCAGCACGTTATCGTCGGCCGCGCAGATGGCGACGCGCACGATGCGGTCGCCCTCGTCGAGCTTCATGGCGATCTTGCCATTGCGGTTGATGCTCTCGAAATCGGCGAGGCTGTTGCGGCGGACGTTGCCACTGCGCGTGCCAAACATCAGCTCGAGCGTGCCCCAGGTCTTCTCGTCCTCAGGCAGCGGTAGGATGGAGGTGATCACCTCGCCTTCGGTCAGCGGGAGCAGGTTGACGAGCGCCTTGCCGACCGCCTGCGGCGTGGCGGCCGGCAAACGCCAAACCTTCATGCGATAGGCCATGCCTCGCGATGAGAAGAACAGCAGCGGTGTGTGCGTCGAGGCGACGAACAGCTGGGTGACCACGTCCTCCTCGCGCGTCGACATGCCGGCGCGGCCCTTTCCGCCGCGGCGTTGGGCGCGGTACGTGGAAAGCGGCACGCGCTTGATGTAGCCGCGGTGGCTGACGGTGACGACCATGTCCTCGCGCTGGATCAGGTCCTCGTCCTCGACCTCGCCTTCCATCTCGACGATCTCGGTGAGACGTGGCGTGGCGAACTCGGTCTTGATGGCGTTGAGCTCGCCCTTGATCAGGTCGATGATGCGCAGCCGCGAGGACAGAATGGCCAGGTAGTCCTTGATCTCCTCGCCGAGCTTCTTCAATTCGTCGCCGATCTCGTCACGACCGAGGGCCGTCAGGCGCTGCAGGCGCAACTCCAGGATGGCGCGGGCCTGCTCCTCCGACAGCCGCATGGTATTGCCGCTCGTGAGCTTGTGGCGCGGGTCGGCGATCAGCTCGACCAGGGGGCCGATGTCCTTGGCCGGCCAGTCGCGTGCCATCATCTGATCGCGCGCCTCGGCCGGGCTCGGGGCGGCGCGGATGAGGCGGATCATGTCGTCGATGTTGGCGACCGCCACCGCAAGGCCGACCAACACATGCGCACGCTCACGCGATTTGGCGAGCAGGTGCTTGGTGCGGCGGCTCACGACCTCCTCGCGGAAGGCGGTGAAGGTCGCGATGAAATCCCTCAGGTTGAGCTGCTCGGGTCGGCCGCCGTTGATGGCCAGCATATTGGCGCCGAAGCTGGTCTGCAGGTCGGAGTGGCGCCACAGCTGGTTCAGCACCACGTCGGCCACCGCGTCGCGCTTGAGCTCGATGACAATGCGCATGCCTTCACGGTTCGATTCGTCCCAGATGTCGGAGATGCCCTCGATGCGCTTCTCGCGCACCTGCTCGGCGATCTTCTCGATCAGCACGCGCTTGTTCACCTGGTAGGGGATGGCAGTGATGATGATCGCCTCGCGGTCCTTGCGGATCTCCTCGGTGTGCGCGCTGGCCCGCATCAGGATTGAGCCGCGGCCCTTGTGGTAGGCGGCCAGAATGCCGGCGCGGCCGAGGATGCGGGCGCCGGTCGGGAAGTCTGGTCCCTTGACGATCTGCGCCAGCTCGTCGATGCCGATCTCGGGGTTGTCAAGGTGGGCGATGCAGGCATCGATCACCTCGCCGAGATTGTGCGGCGGGATGTTGGTGGCCATGCCGACGGCAATGCCGCCCGAGCCGTTGACCAGCAGGTTCGGGAACTTGGCCGGCAGGACGGACGGCTCCTGCAGGCGGTCGTCGTAGTTGGGCCGGAAGTCGATGGTCGACTTGTCGAGATCGTCGAGCAGATACTGGGCAATCTTTGACAGGCGCGCTTCGGTATAGCGCTCGGCAGCTGGCGGATCGCCGTCGATGGAACCGAAGTTGCCTTGGCCGTCGATGAGCGGCACGCGCATGGAGAAGTCTTGCGCCATGCGCACCAAGGCGTCGTAGATGGCGAGGTTACCGTGCGGATGGAAGTCACCCATGGTGTCGCCCACCACCTTGGACGACTTCATGTGCTTCTTGTTCCAGTCGAGCCCCAAGCGGTGCATGGCGTACAGGATGCGGCGGTGCACCGGCTTCAGGCCGTCGCGCGCATCAGGCAGGGCGCGGCTGACGATTACGCTCATGGCGTAATCGAGGTAGCTCTTCTTCATCTCGTCGGAGATGGAAACCGCCCGGATGTCGCTCGGTCCCCCGGGACCCTTGTCGTCGCCCGCGCCGCCGCGCGCGGATTTGCCGTCGTCCGCCACTGGATGTCCCGCCTATCGTTGCGACTGATGACCTGATCAGGGCGTGCCGGAACGGCTGTCAGATGCCCCGTGCCGGACTAAAAATGGGTACCGGCTCGATACCTGGAATTGATAGCAAAATCGGGGGTATGGAGCAATGCACAAAGGCCATCACCCCCAATTTGCCAAGCAAGATATTGCGGTGCTTTATCAACGCCCTACGAACAATGCGGCGCGCTGCATCAGGGCATGCTGGCCGGTGTGAGCAGCCATGCACGACGCGCGCCAATTCAGCGCCGGGGATGAAGCCTCGCGGGGTATGCAAACGGCTGCGATTTGCGCTAGCAGATAGCCTTGGCACCAAGGCTCATGCGCACCGATCTGTTCGACTTCGACCTTCCTGAAGACCGTATCGCACTGGAGCCCGTGCGGCCGCGCGATGCGGCACGCCTGCTGGTCGTCAACGGCGAGCGGCTCGAGGACGCCAAGGTGGGCGACCTGCCCGGACTGCTGCGCCCCGGCGATGCGTTGGTATTCAATGATACCAAGGTGATCCGGGCGGCATTGACAGGGGAGCGATGGCGCGGGCATGCCCGAGCCGTCATCTCCTTCAACCTGCACAAGCGCATCGATGCGCATCGCTGGCGCGCGTTCGCGCGGCCGGCCAAGCGGCTGGCCACCGGTGATCGCATTCGCTTCGGCCACGACGGTCGCGTGTGTCTGCTCGGCACGCTCGATGCGACGGTGAGCGAAATCGGCGAGGCCGGCGAGGTAGAACTCGCCTTCAGCCTGCACGGTCCGTTTCTGGATGAGGCCATCGAGGCGTTGGGCGACCCGCCTCTGCCGCCCTACATCGCCGGCAAGCGCGAGCTGCTGCCGGGCGACGCCGAGTGCTATCAGACCATTTACGCGCGGCGTGAGGGCGCGGTGGCGGCACCGACCGCCGGCCTGCATTTCACGGACGAGCTGCTGGCGGTGCTGCAGGCAAGGGGCATTAGCCGACACTTTCTCACTCTGCACGTGGGTGCGGGCACCTTCTTGCCGGTCAAGGCCGAGGAGACGAGCGAGCATCGCATGCATGCCGAGTGGGGAGAGATAACGCCCGAAACTTCCGCAGCCCTGGCCGATGTGCGAGCCCGGGGAGGGCGCATTGTCGCCGTCGGCAGCACCTCGCTGCGTCTGCTCGAGACGGCGACCGACCATGACGGGCGCATCCAACCATTGGTCGGCGAGACGAACATCTTCATAACCCCCGGCTACCGTTTCAAGGCGGTCGACCTGCTGCTGACCAACTTCCATCTGCCGCGCTCGACGCTGTTCATGTTGGTCGCGGCCTTCAGCGGTCTCGACACCATGCAGCGCGCCTATGCCCATGCCATCGCGCTGGGCTATCGCTTCTACTCGTTCGGCGACACCTGCCTGCTGCATCCGGCGGAGGCCAGACCGTGAGCCGCACGTTTTCATTCCGCCTGGCCAAGACGGACGGCGGCGCGCGGCTGGGCGAGATTACGACGGCGCACGGGGTGATCCGCACGCCGGCGTTCATGCCGGTGGGAACCGCTGCCACCGTCAAGGCCGTCTATGTCGACCAGCTGAAGGCTGCCGGCGCCGACGTCATCCTCGCCAACACCTACCACCTGATGTTGCGGCCGGGCGCGGAGCGAATTGCCAAGCTCGGCGGTCTGCACGCGTTCATGCGCTGGGATCAGCCGATCCTCACCGACTCCGGCGGCTTCCAGGTCATGAGCCTCGCCAAGCTGCGCAAGATCACCGACGAGGGCGTCGCGTTCCAGTCGCACATCGACGGGTCGTCGCACATGCTCACGCCTGAGCGGGCGGTGGAGATCCAATGCCTGCTCGGCTCCGACATCCACATGCAACTCGACGAATGCGTGGCCTTGCCGGCATCGCGGCAGGAGACCGAGGCTGCCATGCTGCGCTCGCTGGCCTGGGCCGAGCGCAGTCGTGTCGCCTTCGCCCGGTGCCGGGACCGTGGGCAGGCAGGGCCAGGCCAGGCGCTGTTTGGTATCGTGCAGGGTGGCATTGATGCAGCACTGCGCCAGCGCTCGGCGGATGCGCTGGTGGCGATGGACCTGCCGGGCTACGCAGTCGGTGGCCTGGCAGTGGGCGAGACGCAGCAGGAGATGCTGGCAACGCTTGAGATGACCACGCCGCGACTGCCAGCCGAAAAGCCGCGCTATCTGATGGGCGTGGGCACGCCCATCGATCTTATCGAGAGCGTCGCCCGCGGCGTCGACATGTTCGACTGCGTGATGCCGACCCGATCCGGCCGGCATGGTCAGGCCTTCACCTGGGGCGGCAAAGTGAACCTGCGCAACGCCCGCTTCGCCGACGATCCAGCGCCGCTCGATGCCGCGAGCCGTTGTCCGGCGGCGCGCGACTACAGCCGCGCCTATTTGCATCACCTCGTCAAGTCGGAAGAGTATCTCGGCGCCATGCTGCTGTCCTGGGCCAACGTCGCCTTTTATCAGGAACTGATGGCGGCCATGCGCTCAGCCATCGCCGAAGGCCGGTTCGCCGCCTGGCATGCCGAGACCAAGGCGCGGTTATCCGAACGCCATTAGACGCTCACCGCTGCTTGGCTGCGTCGACGGTCATGGACACGGCGGCGGCACGCAGGGTGATGCGCTCGCGGTGCAGCAGGTAGAGGCCCGAGAGCACGACCACGGCGGCGCCGGCCATCGTCCAGCTGTCGGGCAGCTGATCGAAGACGATATAGCCGGCTGCGGTGTGCGTGAGCAGCGTGATGTAGATGAACGGCATCAGGGTCGAGGCCGGCGCGTAGCGGTGTGCGACGATGAATAGGTAGTGCCCGAGCCCGGAGTAGAGGCCCATCGACAGCATCAGCATCCAGCCGATCAATCCATCGGGTGCCACCCATTGCACCCAGGCGAACGGTGCCGCCAGGATCGTGCCGGCGAACAGCGAATAGAACAGAGTTACCTCGGCACGGTCGTAGGGAGCGAGATACCGCGTCACCAAGCTGAAGAAGGCATAGGCGAGCATCGAGCCCATCGACACTAGGAAGGCTGGATGGAACTCAGTGAAGCCTGGCCGGAAGGCGATCAGGATGCCGCTGAAGCCCGCCACGATGCCGATCGCGCGCCGCCAGCCGATCCACTCACCAAGAAAGGGTCCTGCAAGCAGCGCCACCATCATCGGCGTCAGGAAGCTGATGGTGGCGGTCTGATCGAGGCGCAGATAGCGCAGCGCCCAGAAGTTGCACACCGTGGAGATGAGCAGCAACACCGAACGAAACAGCTGGGCCTTGAGCCTGGTCGTGCGCATAAGATCGGGCAGGGCGATCAGCCCGAGCATGGCAATCGTGCCGACCAGCTGGCCGATATAGCGCATCCACACGACCTGACCGATCGGTGCGCCGATGACGGTGGCAAGGTACTTGGCCGTCGTGTCGCCGCAGGCGAACAGGGCGCAGGCCGCGCACAGCAGGCCGATGGCCAGAAACGGCCTAGATTGCGCCTGGGCGGGCGCGAGGGCGGTCATCTTCTGCATCGGGAAGTGTGCGTTCCTGGCAGGCGGGAGGCAATCCGCCTGCTTATAGACTGCCCGCACGGCCGCAGTTCGTCGACCTTGGATGAGCCGCCATGGCACAGCCGCATGCCTGACTGCGGCGGGCGCCGCCCGCAATGGCGATTGCGCAGGGCGCCGCGATCCCCTATCTATCGCCGCCGGATGCTGTTGCCTGCCGCGCGTCGGCAGGCAAAAATCGCAACGGCATCAAGCAAGTGGGCCCGTAGCTCAGCGGTAGAGCATCTGACTTTTAATCAGAGGGTCGATGGTTCGATCCCATCCGGGCTCACCAATCAAATCAAGAGGTTAGTTAGGAGATGCGTTCCGCAAGAATCACCCTGCGGAACGCGCGCGGAACTACCGCGACCTCATCAAGCCGTGCCCGCTATCCACTCTGATCTCGCTTCGACGTTCGACCATTCGAGCATTTGGTACTAGGTCGTGCACTCATAAAAGTCGGAGCGATCACAT
>DASTOW010000260.1:0-10699 GCA_035762425.1 Hyphomicrobiaceae bacterium
AATGTCGCGGATTTCCTGCTCGGCGAGGGGGTGTGCTTGTTGCGCGAGCGCGGCCGACGCCGTCACGCCGGAAATAGCCAACGCTGCGAGCGCTCGTCCTGGCAGAAGACTCATGAGACCGACCCGTTGTTGCTTGTCGCGCGAGGAACCGGCGGCGGTGGCGGCGGCCGGCCAGCTGCCCAGATTAGAGGTGCGCCGCGGGAGATGAATCGCGCAATGCCCGAGGTATGACGCGGGAAAAGCCTGATGCCAGTCTGCCAGGGGCTACTGGGGGCGAGCCGTGCGCGGTTCGCCCATCGCTTCGTCGCGCAGGCTACGCACCAGCCAGAAGGTTGAAAGCCCTGCCAGACAGCCACCGATGGCGAGCAGGAACGAGGCGACATAGCTGCCGGTCAGCTCGTAAAGCAGCCCGGATGACCAGGAGCCGAGCGCGGCACCCAAGCCCATCGCCAGGGACAGCGTGCCATAGATGGCGCCGACCCCGCCGCCGGAAAACAGGACTGCCACCAGGGCGACGATGATGGGGCCGCGCGCGCCCTGCATCAGGCCGAAGAACAGCACGAAGCCATACACCAGCAACAACGAATGCCAGCGCATCACGAGGATAAGCAGGGTAATGCCAAGCATGGTGGAGAAGTAGGTGACCGTGACGGTGCTGAGCCGACCGAAGCGGTCAGACAGCCAGCCGACGCCGAGGATGCCGAGGGCAGACAGCATGCCGGTCGTGCCGAACGCGCTGGCAGCCATCAGCGGATTGAAGCCCTGCTCGACGAGATAGGCGACCGAGTGCGGCAGCACGCTGTAGGCGGCAACGGAGGTGAACAGGTAGGCGGCGAACAGCCCCCAGAAGGCGCTGGTGCGTACGGCGGTCGCAACGGTCCAGTGCCCGCGCGCGCCTGTCGCGGCTCGCAGGCGAAGCGCGCGCCACTCGGCCGAGCCTGCCGTCATGCGGCCGAGCGGCAGCAGCATGACGAGGGGAAGGGCGAGCAGCACGGCGGCACCGAGCAGGCGATGCGTCACCCGCCAGTCGTAGGTGGACAGTAGCAGCTGCGTCAGCGGTGGCAGGATCAGCATGCCGGCACCGATGGCCGCATAAGGCAGGGCCATGACGGCGCCGATGCGGGTGGTGAACCAGCGACTGAGCAGGCCGGAGGCGACGATCATGCCGAGCGACGCCGAGCCGAGCCCGCCCAGAAGACCGACGCAGAGGAGATACTGCCACAGCCCGGTGGCCGATCCGGCCAGCAGGTAGCCCAGGCCCAGCGTGATCAGACCGAATGCGTACGTGATGCGCGCGCCCAGGCGATCGATCAGCTGGCCGGCGAAGGGTGCCGACAGGCCGTAGGCCAGCATGTAGACGGAATAGGTGAGGGTGATGTCGGCGCGCGAGATGCCGAGGCCGTTTTGCACAGGCAGCAGAAACACCGCGAACGTCTCGGTGACGCCGCGCGCCAGCATGTTCATGACGAAGGTGAGGACCACCAGGGTAACCAAAAACGACCGGCCGGCTGTGGGCTCGCCAAGGGCCTCATCGCCGGCCCCCCGCTCACGTGCCCCCCGCTCACATGCCCCCCGCTCACATGGAAGAGCGGCGCGCTCCTGCTGGCCGGCCGGCGCCACCGTCAGATCCGCCGGAACTTGGCCATCGCCTCGCGGAACGTCAGGCCCTTGCCGAGCTCGGCGGCTGCCAGCTCATCATCGCGGCTGTAGGTCTGCGCCAGCTCGGCGACCTTGGCGGCATGCTCGGCCGGGATGCAGCACACGCCTGATCCGTCGCCGACGATCACGTCGCCCGGACGCACCAGCACGCCGCCGCACGCTACCGGCACGTTGATGGCGGTGATGGCGAGCCGCGTGCGGCCGGTGAGCGGCGTCATGTGACGGGCGAAGACGGGCAGCTTGTGCTCCAGCATCTCCTCGCGGTCGCGCACGCCGCCGTCGGCCACCAGCCCGCCGACGCCTTTCAGCTTGGCAGCCAGCGTGGCAAGGCCGCCCCAGGTCGACACGCAATGCCCGCTGTTGTCGATGACGATGATGTCGCCTGGCTTGGCGGCCTCGATCATGTCGCCCACCTTGAACTCGGCGGAGGTGAAGTCGCCACGCTTGCCGGTGGTCTCGCGCACGGTGACGGCGCGGCCGACGCAGCGCGTGCCGGGCACGATCTGGCCCAGGCCCTGCATGACGCCTTCGAAAGAGACGTCGTCGAGGGCGTTGGCGATGGTGGGCGTGGCCAGCAGTGCGAAGGCTTTCAGGATGTCATCGGACACGGTCATGGATGGGCTCCTGCGCAGGGCGGCGTCACGTTATTGATGGACGGCCAACGCGTCCATCGCCAAGGCGGGCTGCGGCATTGCACGGGTGCTATGCGCTCCCGACATCGAGCGCGGGCGCGGGTGCGCCGCCCCTGTAGACCGGCCCGAGCGCGGGCAGGCTCAGGACGGGGTCTGAGCGGCGGCGCCCAGCGCCTGCGCCAGGTAGGCGGCGACCTCCGCCTCGTGCCAGTACTTGACGCCCACGGCCGGAGTGGCGACGGCAGGGCGACCGGCGCGGCGTACGGATCGGCCGGCGGCAGCCTCCAGCTTGCGGCGCAAATGCAGGAAGTAGCCCATGTTCTCGGGCTCCTCCTCGCACCAGACGAGGTCCGCGCCAGGGTGGGCCGCGAGCGCTTCCGTGACGGCGTCGGCCGGAAACGGATGCAGCTGCTCAATGCGCACCAGGGCGATGTCGGATTCAAGGTGGCGGGCGACGCGGGCGGCCTGCAGCTCGTAGAAAACCTTGCCGGTGCACAGCACCACGCGGCGTGCCTCGCGCACGCTGCGGTCGGGGATCACCAGGCGGAAGCCTGTGCGCGTCTCAAAGTCGGCGAGCGGTGAGAGGCAGGCTTTGTGGCGGAGCAGGTATTTGGGTGTCAGCACGACGAGCGGCTTGCGAAACGGCCGGTGCATCTGCCGGCGCAGCACATGGAAGAAGTTGGCCGGCGTCGATGCGTTGACGACCTGCAGGTTGGCGCCGGCGCAGGCGGCGAGCAGGCGCTCGGGCCTGCCGGTGGAATGATCAGGCCCGCCGCCGTCGAGGCCGTGCGGCAGCAGGATTACGAGCCCCGACGCGCGCAGCCAGCGGTCCTCGCCGCAGGCGATGCACTGGTCGAACACGGCCTGCGCCACGTTGAGGAATTCGCCGAACTGCGCCTCCCATACCACGAGGCGGTGCGGATCGGTGAGGCTGATGCCGTACTCGAAGCACAGCACCGCGTTCTCGATGAGCGGGGTGTTGTGGACCTCGACCGCCACGCCGGCCGTCGCCGCCGCGCCGGTGAGCACAAGATGGCGGGCGCCGGTCACCTGGTCGTGCAGCTGCAGATGACGCTGCGTGAAGGTGCCGCGCACGCTGTCCTGGCCGCCAAATCGGATAGGGGTGCCTTGGGCAAGAAGCGAGGCCAGCGCCAAAGTCTCGGCAGTTGCCCAGGTGATGCCTTGGCCCGATTCAATCGAAGTGCGACGCTCGTTGAGGAAGCGCGCCACTCGGGGATCGACGGTCATGCCGTCCGGGACAGCGGTAAGCGTGCGGCCAAGCTCTCGCAGCGTATCGGCAGGCAGGCCGGTGGCGATGCAGGCCAACATGTCGGCCTCGCTGCCGGACCGCAGGCCTGACCAGCGGCCCTCGAACCAGTCCGCGTGATTGACCTGGTAGGACTTGGCAGCGGCGAAAGCGGCGCGCATCTCCTCTGCAACGTGCGCGGCGGCAACGGCGGCGGCGCCGGCGTCGAGGCCGCGCTTGGCCAGCGCGTCGGCGTAGAGCTGGTGCACCGGCGGGTGGGCGTAGATGGCCTGATACATGCCCGGATGCGTGAAGCGCGGCTCGTCGATCTCGTTGTGGCCGGGCCGGCGGTAGCAGACGAGGTCGATCAGGATATCGCTGCCGAACTGGGCGCGGTAGGCGGCCGCCACCCGCGCCACCCGGTCGACGGCTTCGGGATCATCGCCGTTGACGTGCAGCACCGGCGCCTCGATCAGCTTGGCAATATCGGTCGCATGGCGGGCCGAGCGGCCCTCGCCCGGCGTGGTGGTGAAGCCGATCTGGTTGTTGATGACGATGTGGATGGTGCCGCCGATGTCGTACGGCGCCAGCTTGGAGAGCTGCAGCATCTCGGCGACCAGACCCTGTCCGGCAAAGCTGGCATCGGTGTGCAGCAGCAGCGGCAGCACGGCATGACGGCCGTGGGCGCCGATCAGGCCTTGCTTGCCGCGTGCGCGCCCCTGCGAGATGACGGGGATGAGCTGCAGATGGGAAGGATGGGCACTGACGGAAAGCTTGATCCGGCGTCCGTCGATGCTGCGCTCGCCCGAATAGCCGAGGTGATAGGAGACGTCGGAGGACGCGCCGAGGCCGGCCGGCACGGCGGGCTTGCCTTCGATCTCGGCGATCAGCGCGGTCAGGGGCTTGCCCATGCTGGTGGCCAGCATGTTGAAGCGGCCGCGATGCATGCCGCCGACCACCACCTCGTCGACGCTTGCGCGCGCCGCCTCCCTGAGCAGCGTTTCCAGCAGGACGATGAACGCCTCGGCGCCGCCGAGGCCGAACAGCTTGCCGGCGGGGATGCGGGTTCGCAGGCTCTCCTCGAAGGCGTGGGCGCGGCCAAGCAGCGTCAGGATGGCGATGCGCTCGGCATCCGAGGCGGCGTGCTGCGGTGGCGGGCTCTCGGCCTGCGCCTGTAACCAGGCGCGCTGCGCGCTATCGTGGATGTGGCCGATGTCCCAGCCGATGCTACCGCAGTAGGCTGCTTGCAGGGCGGCGAGGCGGGCGCGCACCGCTGCAGGGTCGAGGCCATGCCGGCGCGGGTCGAGCTCGGGCACTTCGATCGGCGGCCCGAGGCCGAGCGGATCGAGCCGGGCCTTGAGGTAGCCGCGCGTACGGTAGGCCTCGATGAGCGAGGCGTGGCTGGGGTCCGGGGCGGCGTCGGCGGCGAGCGGGGCCGGCGCCTCGCTCAGCACATGCGCAAAGCACGCTTCCAGGGCCCCCGGATCCCCGCCTCCGACCAGGGGAAGCTCGAGGTCGTAGGGTCGCATCGGTCGGTTCATGGGTGGTGGCCCTGACAGTCCAAGCCGGGTGCTGCCGGCCGGAGGCAATCTAGGGGCCGAGCCGGGAGCAGGCAACGCTCGGTTTGATTAACAAATGGTTTCCAGGATCATTAAAATCAGCGGGAAATTATCAGCGCAATTGTTACGCATACACACATTGGGCAATGCGAGGCGATGCTGCGGCTGGCATGGTCGGCGACGCGAGCACTGCGCAGGATTTGGGAGAGAGTGCCCGCACTTGTTGCTCGGCAGACCGCGCGCCCCTCCCAGTGCCAAGCGTCCATTGGAGGTGGTAGCAACCATGTCGCGGCAGAGACAGGAGGAGTTGCTTCTCGTCGAGCTGCGGGCGGCGTTAGAGGCGGACATGCTCGGCTTCACGGCCAAGTCCGACTGGCCTGCGGGCGTGCTGATCCTGAGCAAGGAGCACTTCCGCGGCATCTGGCGCTGGAGCGACGGGCAATACTCATTCACGCCGGGTGGCTACGCGGTGGCGACCTATCGGGCGGCGAGTGCCGAGGAGGCGGTGCACTATACGCTCGCGCACGTGTGCCGCGAGGCGAGCGGGATTGCGGTGTGAACGCGCCGGCGCGCTGCTGCACGATGACATGGCGGCACGTGGTGCCTGGGATGACTGCTGGCCTTGCAACACGCGGGCTGTGTGCGTCTCCTGCGAGGCACCGGCTGATTGCGCCGCTGCCTCAGGCGATCTTGGTTTCTTGTGCTAGCGATCGGACGAGGCAAGTTGCGTTTGACGGCTTGCAGCATGCGCATGGAGCCAAGTGCTGGAGGCGGCGGCTCCTCGTGCAGCGGCACCATTGGGCTGGGGCACCGAGACGAGGAGCAGCATGAGGGCCAAGGCGCTGCCGGCTGCTGCCAGAACCGAGATGGCCGGTCGTCTGCGCATGGTCGTTTTTCCCGTTCCTTGCCGGCGGGTCGGCAAGGATTGCAGCCGGCCGCCTGGTGCCCTTATTCGGCCGCGTTCTTTGCCTCTACGGGGTCATCCCTGACCACGACGGTGGTGGCGACCTCATAGAATTCCTCGCCCGGCATGCCGACCCGCCGTGCGTGCTCGCGGATCGATTCGCCATCGCGGGCCTGGTAGACGCAGAACGTGCCGATGCGGCCGTCCGGCTCGTGCACCACGTAGCTGCGGATCCAGCGGACCCGGTCCGGCATCTCGTCGTTGCCGATGCGGGCCGACTTGGCGCCGGCGGCTTCAAGCTCGCGAAGGTCGGCCCAGGCGCTCGGGCGGCGGATGACGTAAGTCTTCATGGCATGGCTCCTTTCCTGGATTTGCAGCGCTTTCTACTGCAATGTGCGTGGTATAGGGGCGGCTGGAGCCCGGGTCCTTACGGCGGCCTGAGCAATTCCTGATCTTGATTTGGTTGGCTGCAGCGGGGTGGTCCCGATGGCCTTTGAGTTCGGCCCCTTTCGCCTGGACGAACCTGGACGCGCCCTACGGTTGGCAGACCGCGAGGTGCCGCTGCAGCCGCGCGTGTTCGATCTCCTGGTCTTCCTGATCCACAACCGCGACCGCGTAGTCGCCAAAGACGAGCTGCTCGACACGCTCTGGTCAGGCGTGACGGTGACGGACAATTCCCTGCAGCGGGCGGTCAGCTCGCTGCGCAGTGCGTTGCGCGAGGGCGGCGCTGCCGACGCGATCCGCAATTTTTCCCGCAACGGCTATCGATTTGTCTGGCCGCAACCAGGCAATGACGCGCCGCAAGCGACGCAGAGCGCGGCCGTCGGCGGGCTCGAGGCTGCCCGGCGGGCGGTGCTCGACCAGCGCTGGGCCGATGCTGGCGGGCATTACAAGGCCGCCGACCAAGCCGCTCCGCTCGAAGGCAAGGATCTCGACGCCTGGGCACTCGCCTTGCTGTGCCTCGGGCAGCCCAGCGAAGCCATTCCGGTACTCGTTCGTGCGGTCGGAGCGCACACCAAGGCTGGCCAGAACGGCGCTGCGGCCGAGAGCGCCGTCTTGCTATCGGCCCTGCATCTAGAGCGCGGGGAAGGCGCGGTGTCCAAAGGTTGGCTGGCCAGAAGCGAGGACCTGACCGCTGGCGAGCCGGAGTCGGCGGCCAAGGGCTTGACGCTTTGGATGCGCTCGCGCATCGCGGCATTCGACAGCGCGCCGGAGCAGGCCGTTGGCTTCGCCGACGCTGCCTACGATCTTGGCCGGCGCCGCGGCAGCGGCAAGGTCGAAGCGCTCGGCCTCATGTATCGCGGGTTCTTCAAACTCAGCCTCGGAGACACACGGGCCGGCCTGGCGGACCAGGATCACGCCGCCGCACTCGCGCTCGCCAGCAACATCGACCCGATCACAGGCGGCACGCTCTACTGCAATATCTTGTGGACCTGCCGCACCTTCGGCGACTGGGCGCGCGCCAACCAGTGGACGCTCGGCTATCAGCAGTTCTGCCGCGAGAGCGGCATGGAGTTGTCGGGCTCCTGCCAGCTGCATCGTGCCGAGGTACTGGGCGTGCGCGGCTCGCTCCAGGACGCCTTGGCGCACATCAAAGATGCGCTGTCGCGGCTTGCAAGCGACGCACCGTGGGCGGTCGGCGACGCGCATCGCGTGCTCGGCGATATCCATGCTGCGATCGGCAACACCGATCTGGCCCGTGCGGCTTACGAGAAATGTTACGCGCTCGACTGGAACCCGGAGCCCGGCAACGCCATGCTGCTGCTGGAGCTCGGTGAGCCGGAGGCGGCCTACGCGAGCCTCGAAGGCAGCCTGATCGGTCAGAGCTGGTGGACCTTGCAGCGGCAGGGCGTGCTGCTCGCCCATCTGGCCTACGTGGCGGCACGTGCTGGCCACTTCGACAGGGCGCAGGCCCTGATCGCCGACCTGGCAGGCAATGAGGAGCGCTGGCCGATGCCGTCGATCCGCGCCCTCACCAACGAGGCGGCTGCCCTGCTTGCCAGCCGCCACAGCGGCGATGCCCGCGCAGCGCTGCGCCACATGCATCTGGCGCGGCAGCTTTGGACCAGCGCCGAATCCCGGTTGAACGCAACACGGCTGCGCCTCGAGATCGCGGCGCTGCAGCTGGACCTCGGCGAGGCGGCCGGCGCCGCCACCGAAATCCGTGCCGCGGCCGCCGTCGCCAAACAGCTGGGGTCGGATAAGCTGCAGAGGCGCGCCGCCGCTTTGCAGCGGCGCCTATAGACGGGCCGGACAACGCGGCCGCGCAGGCTCAGAACAGGCCTTCGATCTGGCCCTTGTCGTTGAGGTAGATCTTCTCCGACGACGGGACCTTGGGCAGGCCCGGCATGGTCATGATCTCGCCGCAGATCGCCACCACGAAGCCGGCGCCGGCCGACAGCCTCACCTCGCGCACCGGTACCACGTGGCCGGTCGGCGCGCCGCGCAGGTTGGGATCGGTGGAGAAGGAGTACTGCGTCTTGGCCATGCACACCGGCAGATGGCCGTAGCCGGCGTCCTGCCAGCCTTTCAGCTGGTCGCGCACCGACTTGTCGGCGATCGCCTCCGAGCCGCGGTAGATCTTCTGCACGATGGTGTTGATCTTGTCGAACAGCGGCATCTCGTCCGCATAGAGCGGCTGGAACTTGGAGGCGCCGGACTCGGCGAGTTCGACGACCTTGCGTGCCAGCTCCTCGACGCCGGCCGAACCGTGCGCCCAGTGCTTGCAGAGGATGGCCTCCGCGCCCTGCGCCTTCACGTACTCCTTCATCGCCGCGATCTCGGCGTCGGTGTCGGACATGAAGTGGTTCATGGCCACCACGACCGGCACGCCGAACGACTTGACGTTCTCGATGTGGCGACCGAGGTTGGCGCAGCCCTTCTTGACCGCCTCGACGTTCTCCTTGCCGAGGTCTTCCTTCTTGACGCCGCCGTTCATCTTCATGGCGCGCACGGTGGCGACGATGACGGCTGCCGCCGGCTTGAGACCCGCCTTGCGGCACTTGATGTCGAAGAATTTCTCGGCGCCGAGGTCCGCACCGAATCCGGCTTCGGTCACGACGTAGTCGGCAAGCTTTAGCGCCGTGGTCGTGGCGACCACCGAGTTGCAGCCGTGCGCGATATTGGCGAACGGGCCGCCGTGCACGAACGCCGGGTTGTTTTCCAGCGTCTGCACGAGGTTGGGCTGCATGGCATCCTTGAGCACAACGGCCATCGCGCCGTCGGCCTTCAGGTCACGGGCATACACCGGGCTGCGGTCGCGGCGGTAGGCGACGATGATGTCGCCGATGCGCTTCTGCAAATCCTTGAGATCGGTGGCGAGGCACAGGATGGCCATCACCTCGGAGGCGACGGTGATGTCGAAGCCGGCCTCACGCGGATAGCCGTTGGCGACGCCGCCCAGCGAGCACACGATCTCGCGCAGCGCGCGATCGTTCATGTCCATGACCCGGCGCCAGACGACGCGGCGCGTGTCGATGCCGAGCTCGTTGCCCCAGTAGATGTGGTTGTCGATCAGCGCCGACAGCAGGTTGTGCGCGGTGGTGATGGCGTGGAAATCGCCGGTGAAGTGCAGGTTCATGTCCTCCATCGGCACGACCTGCGCATGGCCGCCGCCGGCCGCCCCGCCCTTGACGCCGAAGTTCGGGCCGAGCGAAGCTTCGCGGATACACACGATCGCCTTCTTGCCGATGCGGTTCAGACCGTCGCCGAGGCCGACCGTGGTGGTGGTCTTGCCTTCGCCGGCCGGCGTCGGGTTGACGGCAGTGACCAGGATCAGCTTGCCGTCCTTGCCGCTCTTCTTGGCGGCGATGAACTCGGCGGAGATCTTCGCTTTGTCGTGGCCGTAGGGCAGCAGGTGCTCGGCCGGGATGCCGAGCTTGGCGCCGACCTCCATGATCGGCTTCTTCTTCGCCTCGCGCGCAATTTCAATGTCTGACTTCACCGACATATGTGCTTTCTCCCGTGGGGTCTCATGCGTGGTTGTTTGCCCGATGGACTGGGCCGCGCTGGCCATATCGTTGCGCTCTCCCCCGAGCCAGGCGGGAAGCCATGATCGTCCGGCCGTCAAATCCGCTCTCCTGCATCAGCGCTCGCGCTTTGGGGTCAATTCCCGCCGGGCAACAAGATTTGCCGCAATCATCACGCCTGCGGCTTCGGTGCGGGTTTGTCGAACACGTCGCCGACCTTGAGGCCGGCAGCCTTGACGAACTCGCCGGCCGGGATCTTCTTGCCGTCGGCGCCGCGCACGCGCTTGGCGAGGATGGCCCCGCCGCCGGCTGCGATCGTGACGCCATTGCCGTCGATGGCGACGATCTCGCCGGGCTTGCCGGTGGCTGCAACCTTGGCGCTGTCGAAGATGTCAACCTTCTGGCCCTTGATGGTGCCCCAGGCCCCCGGCGCTGGATTGGCCGCGCGGATCACGTTGTAGACGTCGGCGACGGGCTTCGACCAATCGAGCTCGGCCAGGTCCTTCTTGAACCAGCTTTCGTAGGAGCCGTCGGCTAGGTTCTGGGGATGCCTGAGCTTGACGCCGGCGCGCACCAGCTCCAGCCCCTCGATCATGGCATCGACGCCCATCGGGAACAGCTTCTTGAAGTAGACGTCGCCCAGCGACTCGTCGGGGCCGATCTCGGTCGTCTTCTGGATCAGGATCGGACCCTCGTCGAGGCCCTCGTTCGGCCAGAAGATGGTGAGGCCG
>DASTOW010000261.1:0-9356 GCA_035762425.1 Hyphomicrobiaceae bacterium
CCGGTCGATCCGCATCCCAAGTTCAAGTCGAAGTCCGCCCTCGAAGTGATCATGACCACGCTGCACTCGGGCGGCAAGTTCGATAGCAAGGTCTACAACACGTCGGGCGGCCTGCATGGCGTGGGCGTGTCTGTCGTCAACGCACTGTCTGAGAAGCTCGAAGTTGAGGTGGCGCGCGGCCAGCAGCTCTATCGCATGGAGTTCGCGCGCGGACAGCCGCAAGGCAAGCTCAAGAACGTCGGGCCCATCAAGAACCGGCGCGGCACCAGCATCCGCTTCAAGCCGGACGAGCAGATCTTCGGCAAGGGCGCCACCTTCAAGCCGGCCCGCCTGTTCCGCATGGCGCGTTCCAAGGCCTACCTGTTCGGCGGCGTCGAGATCCGCTGGTCGTGTGCGGCAAGCCTCATCAAGGACGACACGCCGGCCGAAGCCACCTTCCACTTCCCCGGCGGCCTCAAGGAGTACCTGGAAGCCACCATCAACGGCCAGACCCGGGTCACCAAGGACATTTTCGCCGGCAAGATCGACAAGGATGGCGGACACGGCTCGGTCGAATGGGCGGTGTGCTGGGTCGCCGACGAGGACGGCTTCCTCAACTCCTATTGCAACACCATTCCGACGCCCGAAGGCGGCACGCACGAGAACGGCCTGCGCACGGCGCTGAGCAAGGGCCTGCGCGACTTCGGCGAGCGGGTCGGCAACCGCCGCGCTGCGCAGGTCACCGCCGAGGACGTGCAGGGCACGGCAGCGGCCATGCTGTCGGTGTTCATCCGCGAGCCCGAGTTCCAGGGCCAGACCAAGGACAAGCTCGCCACCCAGGAAGCTACCCGCATCGTCGAGAATGCAGTGCGCGATGCCTTCGACCACTGGCTTGCCGACAGCCCGCAGCAAGCCACGCGCCTGCTCGAGTGGACCATCGACCAGGCCGAGGAGCGCTTGAAGCGCAAGCGCGAGAAGGAGGTCGGCCGGCAGTCGGCGACACGCAAGCTGCGCCTGCCTGGCAAGCTGGCTGACTGCTCGTCCAACTCCAAGCAGGGCACCGAGATATTCATCGTCGAGGGTGACAGCGCTGGCGGCTCGGCCAAGCAGGCGCGCGATCGCGAGACGCAGGCTATCCTGCCGCTGCGCGGCAAGATCCTCAACGTCGCCAACGCCTCTTCGCAGAAGTTGTCGCAGAACCAGCTGCTCTCAGACCTCATTCAGGCCCTGGGAGTGGGCACCGGCAGCAAATATCGCGATGAGGATCTGCGCTACGAGCGCGTGATCGTCATGACGGATGCCGACGTGGACGGCGCCCACATCGCTTCGCTGCTGATCACGTTTTTCTACCAGGAGATGCCGGAGCTGATCGAGAACGGGCATCTGTATCTGGCCATGCCTCCCCTCTTCAAGCTCACGCACGGGGCCAAATCCGTGTACGCGCGCGACGAGAAGCACAAGGCCGAGCTGATGAAGTCGGAGTTCGCGGCCAACGCCAAGGTAGAGGTGAGCCGCTTCAAGGGGCTGGGCGAGATGAATGCTGCGCAGCTCAAAGAGACGACGATGAACATGGCCAAGCGCAACCTGCTCAAGGTCGAGATCGCCAAGGACGACAAGGCCGAGATCACCGAGGCGGTCAACGCGCTGATGGGCTCCAAGCCCGAGGCCCGCTTCCGCTTCATCCAGGAGCGCGCGGCCTTCGCCAAGGATCTGGATATCTAGCAACCAGCGCGGCGTGGGGCCCAGTTCATAAGCCTAGTGCATGGGCCCAGTTCAGGGGCCCAGTTCAGGGGCCCAGGTCATAAGCCTAGTTCAGGGGGCTGACCTTGGCCGCCATGTCGGGAATGAGCCGCACCTGATAGCTGTGGTTCTCGCACTTGAGCAGCCACACCGCCTCATCCGGCCTAGACAGCGATTGGTCCCGCTCGGCGCTGATCGGCTTCTCGCATGCATAGCCCTGCATGCGAATGTGGGCGGCAATGATGTCCTTGGCGGATTCCTGTGCCTGTGCGGGGCCCGTCTGACACACGGCCGCTATGGCGACCACCGTCAAGCTCACCCCGCCCCATAGTCGCTGCATCGCTCGCTCCGGCCATCTGATCCGAGGCGATGATGCTCCGTGCAACGTGCATCAGCGGCTGACGCGCACGCTATAATTTTAGGTCAATTGTGCGTATCGGCTGGTTGCGCCCGGTCTCAGTAGACCTCCGGCACGTACAACTCCTGCGCCACGGGCTGGCGCTGATAATCCGGATTGTGCGTGCGCGGTGGCAGCACGATCGTCGAACGGTCCACAGCCAGATAGGGGATCTGGGTCAGCAGGTGATGGATGCAGTTGAGGCGGGCCTTCTTCTTGTCCACCGCCTCCACCACCCACCAGCGCGCCTCGGGGATGTGCGTCTTGGCGAGCATCGTCTCCTTGGCGATCGTGTAGGCCTCCCAGCGCTTGCGCGACTCCAGGTCCATCGGGCTCAGCTTCCATTGCTTGAGCGGGTCGCGGATGCGCATCATGAACCGGAAGTGCTGCTCCTCGTCGGTGATCGAGAACCAGTACTTGATGAGGATGATGCCGGAGCGAACCAGCATCTTCTCGAACTCGGGCACCGTGCGCAGAAACTCGTCGCACTCGGCCTGGCTGCAAAAGCCCATCACCCGCTCGACGCCGGCACGACTGTACCAGCTGCGGTCGAACAGCACGATCTCGCCCGCAGCCGGCAGGTGCGCCACGTAGCGCTGGAAATACCATTGCGTGCGCTCGCGCTCGTTGGGTGCGGGCAGCGCTGCGACCCGGCAGACACGCGGATTGAGCCGCTGCGTGATGCGCTTGATGACGCCGCCCTTGCCGGCTGCGTCGCGACCTTCGAAAATCACCACCACCTTGAGCTTCTGGTCGACCACCCAGTCCTGCAGCTTCACCAACTCGCCCTGCAGGCCGAACAGCTCCTTGAAGTAGGTCGTCCGCTCGATCGCGTCCTGCTCGTTGCGGCCTGCCATGTCGCTGACCAGCGCATCGAGCCGCCTGTCGTCGAGTTCCAGCTCCAGTTCTTCCTCGAAGCTGTCGACCAGCTCTTCGCGGATGCGCGGGTCGGCTGCGTGGGCATCCTTGCGTATTTTCACGCCATCCTCGCAATGCTATGAGGGCATTCACAACACGTCGGCAAACTGCAAACGCCGCAATGTCCCATGCGATGCATGCGCCATTGTGACAGCTGTCGCCATTGAGCGCGGGCTACGACCCGTCGCGCTTCAGCCCGCCTTCAGCCGGAGCAAGTTCGCTGACGCGGCGCAGCCTGCCTTTGGCGGGCAGCGCGCCCATCAGCTCCTTGCGCGCTTCGACGATGATGACGCCGGCAAAGGCCGGCCACAGGCGCGGGCCCATGCGCTCGAAGGCCATGGCCCAGCGTACCAGCCATTGCCGGTCGACGGGGGGCATGTAGAGGGCGTTGCTCCACTCGACGGGCGTGAACAGCGAGTCCGTCAGCAGCCGCTCGAGCTGTCCGCGGCTGTAGGGACGCCCGTGCCCGAACGGAGTGGAGTCCATGCGAGCCCACACGCCGCGCCGGTTCGGCACGATCAGCAACAGGCGCCCTTCGGGGCTGAGCACCCGCCACATCTCGCGCAGCAGAGCTCCGGTGCGCTCCGACGCCTCCAGGCAGTGAACCGCCAGCAACCGATCGATGCTAGCGTCCGGCAGCGGCAGCATGGCCTCTTCCACCATCACCGTCTGCCCGTGTCCGGAGGCCGGCCAGGCCAGCGCACCCTGGCTCGCCGGCATCAGGGCGCCAAGCCGCGCCGCCTCGCCGCGGAACATGCCGAGATAGGGCACAGCGAAGCCGAGGCCCATCAGCTGCGACCCGCTCACGCCGCGCCAACGGGCCCGGATGCGACCGGCGAGCAGCCGTCGCGCCACGCTGCCGAGCGCGCTGGCATAGAAGGCGCGAAGCTCGAGAACATCGGGGTGCATTGGGCCTGTGCTAACCGTCGCAAGGGCTCCGCGCGGCCACGGAGCATGGGTTGAATTCGATCAATCGCCTGCTAGTGTCCTTCAGATCGAGGCCGCCGCATCACGACCCGGCCGCTGGCAAGGCCGCGGACGTCTCGATCATCACACTAGGTGCGTCTAGACCACGAAAATGCAAGCAAAACGACGAGGCACTGGCAAATGGCCAAACTCGAGATTCACCAGTTTCCGTGTCTGTCCGACAACTTTGGCGTGCTGATCCACGCGCCTGGTGGCGCCACCGCAGCCATCGACGTTCCCGATGCCAAGACGGTGATGGCAGCCCTCAAGGCCAAGGCATGGAAGCTGTCGCATATCTTCACCACGCACCACCATGCCGACCACACCGCCGGCAACCTCGAGGTCAAGGCAGCGACCGGCTGCACCATCATTGGCCCGCGCGCTGAAGCCGCCAAGATCCCCGGCATCGACACCGAGGTCGGCCAGGGCGACACCTTCCGGTTCGGCGAGCACGAGGTGCGCGTGCTGGATACGCCCGGCCACACCGCCGGCCACATCTCATATTGGATTCCGTCAGCCAGCGTGGCATTCGTTGGCGACACGCTGTTTGCAGTCGGCTGCGGCCGCGTCATCGAGGGCGACGCCAAGATGATGTGGAATTCGCTGCAGAAGCTGATCGCCCTGCCCAAGGAGACCGCGGTCTATTGCGGGCACGAGTATACACAGTCAAACATCCGCTTTGCGCTCACCATCGAGCCCGACAATGCGATGCTGCAGAAGCGCGCCAAGGAGGTCGATGCCCTGCGGGCTGCCGGCAAGGCGACGCTGCCGACGCGCATGGATCTCGAGCTTGAGACCAACCCGTTCCTGCGTCCGAGCGTGCCGGCCATCCAGCAGCGCTTAGGCATGGTGGGCAAGCCCGAGTGGCAGATATTCGGCGAGATCCGCGAACGCAAGAACCGCGGCTAGGCAGTTATTGCCCTCCCCACTGGGCCCTGGGGAAAGATAGGATGAGGGGCAGCCGCAAGCGCCTGAGCAAAAGCGCCTTACCCCCGACCCTCTGCCCGCGCGGTTGCGTGCGGGGCGTGGGCAGATGGGCGGAGAGGAGGGTGCCATATGTCCGCAGCCACGCAGCTCTCCGCCGCGGAAATCATCCGCCTGCTGGGGCTGCAGCCGCATCCCGAGGGCGGGCATTTCCGTGAGACGTTTCGCGACGCAGGCGTCGATGGTGCGCGCGCGGCCTCCACAGCCATCTATTTCTTGTTGCGCGCAGGCGAGCTGTCGCGCTGGCACCGCGTCGATGCGGTCGAGGTATGGCACTGGTATGCCGGCGCGCCACTCCTCCTGTCGATCGCCGACAGTGCTGGACATCGGGCCATCACGCTTGGAACGGATCTTGCCGGCGGCGAGCGCCCGCAAGCCGTGGTGCCAGCCCATGCTTGGCAGCAGGCCAAGAGCCTCGGTGCCTGGACGCTGGTCGGCTGCACGGTTGCGCCCGCCTTCGAGTTCGCCGGCTTCGAAATGGCCCCCGACGATTTTGTGCCACGGGGTTGAGCTAGATCAGCACACCGATTCGCCAAGGTGATCCCGCGCGAACACCACGCGGCAATGAACGGTGTGAGTGCAAAACGGCGGGCCTTGCGCGTGACTCTCGCGCCACTCCACCGTTTATCCACGTGTTGCCCACGGCGAAATCTTGGATCAAGTCCATGACGCTGCACAGGTATTTGAGTTTGTTGCAGCACCGCTTCCGCCCTGCGCTTGCGGCGTCAACCCGACTCGTACGAATTTGCGGTCGGCGGGAAATTGTAAGCCGTACGATTTTGCACGTCATGCAAACAACACTACGGCACGTTGGGGGTAGTTCCATATGAAGAGGGAAGCGGGTGGGCCGTGCCTGAGCGCGGTTTTTGTCGACTACGACAACATCTACTTGTCGCTCAAGCGCAAGAGCGAGGAGGCGGCCAAGCGTTTCGCCAAGGACGCCAGCGCGTGGCTGCACGAGATCGAAAGCGGCCGCCTGATCACCCCGACCAATGCGCTGTTCGGGGGCAATGACCGCCGCATTGTCATGAACCGCTGCTACGGCAACCCGGTGCCGCGCCGTAACACGCATGACAATTCCACCGACATGAACTCCTTCCCGTTCGTGCGTCACCACTTCCTGCGCGCCGGTTTCGAAGTGGTCGACTGCCCGCCGCTGACCGCTCAGCTGAAGAACTCCTCCGATATCCGCATGGTGATGGACGTGCGCGACTACCTCACGCACGACACCTATTTCGACGAGTTCATCATCCTGTCGGGTGATGCCGATTTCACGCCCGTGCTGCATCGCCTGCGCGCGCATGCGCGCCGCACTGTGATCTTCGCCAACGACTTCACGGCCGCCCCCTACACCGCCATCAGCGATGGCGAGGTGCGGGAAGCGGACCTCATCTCGCTGATCCTGAGCGGCCAGCTGCCGAACATGACCGAAAACGGCGGCAACCTGACGCCGAACGTCCTGACGCCCTCGCTCAGGGCCGACGACGCGCGCCGCGAGATCGTGAACGAAGTGGTGGCCGGCGTACGTGCCTCCAACACGCCGGTGCCGCTGGAGGCGCTGGCTGATCGTGCGGTGCGCGCGCTTGGTCACGAGAAAACGATCGCAACCGGCTGGGCCGGCGCCGGCAGCTTCCGCGAACTGCTGCGCCAGAGCCTGCCCAACGACATCCGCCTGACCGACGACCCGCCCTACCTTGCCATGGACACCAAGCGGCATACGCTCGATGCCATGCGGCCCGCAGCCCTGCTGCGCGAGGCGGCGGCCGATATGGCCATGGCCGCGGGCCTGCAGGCTTCTGCGGGAGCCAGCGATCCGCTTGCCCAGTACGGCATCATCCCGACCTCGCAGCCCACGCTCGGCACGCCGCGCGCAGGCAACGCCATGCCGGCCGCGCGTACCGCCACCGCCGCTGCGGCCGTATTGACTCCGGCCGGAGCACCAGCTTCGGCCATCCAACAGTCGATCGCGCGCATTCACGAGGCCTGCCAGGCACCGCCCATGTCGCCGCACGAGTACCGCACCCTGTTCGAGGTGATGGCCAAGGAGATCAGCGAGAACGACCTGATCGGCGCGCAGACCCTGGCCAACATCACCCAGCGCGCGCAGGAGAAGGGCCTGGAGCTCAAAAAGGACGACGTACGCTTCGTGCTCGAGGTGGTGAGCGAGGCCGATCCATGGTTCGAGCAGGGTGCCTCCGCCAACCTGTTCGCGGGCCGCTTCCGCAACTTCGTGGTGGCACGCTGCCGCGGCCAGGGTCTCAACCTGTCGGCTGACGAACTCGACCTGATCGATGCCTGGTTTGCCGGCGGCTCGCCGTCGCAGACCCCGGCGCAGGGCCAGACCCAGGCACCGGCCCAGCGCAGCATCGGCGCGCCGACGGGCAATTCTGCGACGGCACCAGCCAGGATCGGTGATATTCCGCCGCTGCCGAAAGCGGCACCGGAACCGGCTGCGTCAGGATCGCGCTGGTGGACGCGCGACGACGGCCGCGGCAAGGACGAGCGTGCCGGTCCAGACAAAGGCGACAAGGAAGACTTTCCGCGCTTCGTGCGCAACCGTCTGCGCGGTTGATCATCCGCACCTGAAGATGCACCTGAAGATTTCTGGCGGCGCGCACATCACCTGTGCGCGCCGCCAGGATTTTGGGCAGCCCATCAGTGGTGGCGCAACGACCTGCCCACTCCCCAAAGTCTTGCAGATCAATGCGACGCGCATATACTTTGGCCGCACTCTTGCCCACCTGGCCGGACGCGGCTGTCATGTCCGAAGGAGCGCTGGACATGGCTGATGCCAATATGCCACTGGCCGGCAGGGTCGCCGTCGTCACCGGCGGCGCGAAGGGTATCGGCTTCGCGGTCGCCAACGATCTTGGGCGCCGCGGTGCTAGCGTGCTGGTCGCAGATCAGGCGGGTGCCGATTATGCCGCCGCCCGCCTGTGCGGCGCCGGACTGCAGGCCGCGGCGCTCAAAGTCGATGTTGCCTCAGAGGCTGACACGGGTGCGTTGGCCAAGGCCGCGACCGAGGCGTTTGGCGGTGTCGACATCCTGATCAACAACGCCGGCATCTACTCCACACTGGCGCCCCGCCCGTTCGAGGAGATCGATGCCGCGGAGTGGCGCCGGGTCATGGAGGTGAACACGCTCGGCATCTTCCTGTGCTGCCGCGCCGTCCTGCCGCTGATGAAGGCACGCGGCGGCGGGCGCATCGTCAACATTTCCTCGGGCGTTGCCTTCAAGGGCAATCCCTGGATGGCGCATTACGTGGCGAGCAAGGGCGCCGTCGTCTCCCTGACGCGCGCGCTTGCCACCGAGCTTGGCCCCTTCAATATCCTCGTCAACAGCGTCGCGCCTGGCTTCACGCTAAGCGACGGCGTGCTGGAAAATCCCGGTCTTGCCGAGCGCGTGCGCCAGCCCTCCGTGCGCACCCGCGTGCTAGCCCGCGAGATGACGCCAGCCGACCTCGTCGGCGCCATCGCCTTTTTCGCCGGGCCCGACGGGGCCTTCGTGACCGGCCAGACGCTGGTGGTCGACGGCGGCGCCTATTTTCACTGATCGAGCTGGCAAGCAAACTGCAAGGGTAACCGATGCAAGCACATATCCCTGTCATCGACCTCAGCAGCGCCTTGACCGGCAATCGCGACGATCGTGTCCGCGTCGGTCAGGAGATCGACCGCACCTGCACCGAGATCGGTTTCTTCACCATCAAGGGCCACGGCGTGCCGGCGGACGTCATCAAGGACCTCAACCAGAAGGCACATGCATTCTTCGCCCTGCCGATGGAGGAGAAGAGCAAGGTCACGCCCGCCGACATTAAACATCCGCGCGGCTACAAGCCCATCGGCTACGAGGCGCTTGGCCATGGCAACGCCAACATGACGCCGCCGGACCTCAAAGAGTACTACCACTTCGGCCGCGAGAGCTGGCCGGCCGATCCTTATTTCACCGGCAGCGAGGGTCAACGCTATTTCATCGCCAACACCTGGCCGGACACTCCCGTTGGCTTCGGCGAAGCCGCGCGGCGCTATTACGGTGAGATGGAGCGCCTGGTCGGCAAGCTCATGCAGGTCACGGCATTGGGGCTCGGCCTCGACGAGCACTTCTTCGACGACAAGATCGACAAGCACATCACGGCGATGCGGCTCAATTTCTATCCCGAGGTCAAGGAGCCGCCGCGGCCGGGCCAGTTGCGCGGCGGCGAGCACACCGACTACGGTTTGCTGACCATCCTCAACGGCGAGAACGTGGCGGGCGGCCTGCAGGTGCAGACCCGTTTCGGCACCTGGATCGACGTCGAGACCGATCCCGCTACCTTCGTCGTCAATATCGGTGATTTGCTGATGCGCTGGACCAACGATCGCTGGGTGTCCAACGT